>DBCZ01000021.1:0-21515 GCA_002293315.1 Ruminococcaceae bacterium UBA945 | reverse complement strand
AGCATTTCCTCATATGTGCGCGCTTCGTATGTGAACGGAACAGCCTTCGGGTTTTCCTTGCCCAGCCGGTTGAACCACAGTGAATCAAGCCCCGCGGCACTTGCGCCCGCCATATCGCTTACAAGTGAATCGCCGATGACAATCGCAGAGGCCTTGTCGAAGCCCTGTATATGCCCCATGACATAATCAAAGTATCCCTTGTGCGGCTTCGCGAAGCCGATGTCCTCCGACACGAACACTTTCTTGATATATTCGCCGAAGCCCGCGTGAATGAGTCTTGGCGCCGCGGATTGCTTATAGCCGTTCGTGACAATATAGATTTCATGGCTTTTCGCGAGATTCTTCACCGCGTCAAGTGCGCCGGGCAGCGCCTGCCCGCCCTGCTCGAGATAATCGAAATATATCTTGTTGAATAGCACGGGGTCGCCGATTATCCCCGCTTCGCTCAAAAAATCCACGAAGCGCCCGATAAACAGCTCGTCCTTCGTGCATTCCGGCGGGTCATTCTCCAGCTTCGCCCACCAGCGGTTATTGCAGCGCTCATAAAGCCTTGTCATCTCTGTCGAGAAGGGCTTTTGCGCGTCTAAGCCCATGTGCCGATATGCCTTTTCAATCGCCACAGCGGCCTCTGCATCGAAATCAAGCAGCGTGAGGTCGGAATCCATCAACAGGTATTTATACTTTGTCATAGCCACCTCAAATAAGTAAAATTAGTGAATTATAGCACGGATTATTGAAATAAGCAAGCTCAAATCAATTGACTTACAATTGACTTATTGACTTTCACACACTAAAGTGTTATACTGAATTTCAATATCGAAAATTCATCAGGAGGTTTCCCTATGTGCGAGAAAAACGCAGTGCCGAGTGTAGTCAATGAAATCGCCGCGAGGCTTCGTGAACTTCGCGAGGTCAGCGACTATACTGTTGAGCAGCTTGCAGCCGAGCTCAATATGAGCCCGCTGGTTTACAAGAGTTACGAGGAAGACGGCAAGGATATACCGATAAGCGTTATATTTGAAATCGCGAACAAATTCGGCGTGGATTTCAATGAAATTGTCTCGGGTGTTCCCGCCAAGCTTGACAGCTACCACATCGTCAGGCGCGGTCACGGCAAGGTAATCAACCGCAATCCCGAGTATCATTATGAAGATCTCGCATTCAAATACTTCGGGAAAATCATGCAACCGCTGCTCGTCACGCTCGAACCGTCCGGCACGCCTGCGCAGCTGATTACGCACACCGGGCAGGAGTTCAACATGGTGCTGGAGGGCGTTGTCATAATCTCAATTGGCGACAAGGAATTCACCTTGACAGCGGGTGATTCCATATACTTCAACCCGCAAAAACCGCATGGTCAGCGCTGCGGGGGAGAAGAAAAGGCACGCTTTCTTACGGTGATAGCCGAATAAAAAATTTTGGAGTAAATATGGCTGATTATCTGCTTAAAAAATACCTTCCTCGAATCGAATTCGATTCTTACGAGGATTTCCACGAAAACTATAAAGTGAACGTGCCGGAGAATTTTAACTTCGGCTTCGATGTCGTTGACGAATGGGCGCGGGTTGAGCCCGATAAAAAAGCGCTCGTCTGGGTGAATGAGCAAAATGAAGAGGGAGTTTTCACTTTTGCGGACATCATGCGCCTTTCTAACAAAACCGCCAACTATTTTTTGAGCATCGGCGTGAAAAAGGGCGATGTCGTTATGCTGGTCCTCAGGCGCAGATGGGAGTACTGGATTTGCGCCGTCGCGCTTCATAAAATAGGCGCAATACTCATTCCCGGCACGCTGCAAATGACGAAGAAGGACATCGAATATCGAGGGAATGCTGCTAAAATTCACACGGTTGTCTGCGTCAATGATGAGTTTGTAATCTCACAGATGGAGGCCGCGTGGGATACTGTTCCGTCTCTCAAAAATCGCATCACAATCGAAAAGCGCGAGGGCTGGAAGTGCCTCGCTGATGAAATTGCGGGCTTCTCTGAAGATTTCCCGCGCCCGACAGGCAATGAAGCCACTGCCCTTGACGACATCATGCTCGTTTATTTCACGTCAGGCACTACGGGAATGCCTAAAATGGTCGCACACAATTTTTCGTATCCGCTGGGGCATATCCTCACGGCGAAATACTGGCAGCAGGTGGAGGAGAATAAGCTCCATATGAGCGTTTCAGATTCCGGCTGGGCAAAATTCGGCTGGGGAAAGATTTACGGCCAGTGGATTTGCGGGGCGGTAATCTTTGCTTATGACATGGACAAGTTCGTCGCCAAGAACTTGCTTGAGAAAATCTCAAAGTATAAGGTCACTACTTTTTGCGCACCGCCGACGATGTTCCGCTTTATGCTTCAGGAGGACGTGACAAAATATGATTTATCCTGCATTCATAACTGCGGAATCGCAGGAGAGCCGCTGAATCCGGAGGTATATAAAAAGTGGTACGAGCTGACAGGACTGAAGCTGCGCGAGGGCTTCGGGCAGTCTGAAAGCCCGGTGCTCCTGGCAACATACCCGTGGATTGAGCCGGTACCTGGCTCTATGGGCAAGCCAAGCCCCGGGTATGATATTCAGCTCATAGACGCTGACGGCAACACCTGCGAGGACGGCGAAGAGGGCACGATAGCCATCATGGACGTAAAAAATCACCCCCCTGTTGGGCTGTTCGTCGGATATTATCTCGACGACGAGCTCACGAAAACGAATCTCCTCGGCAAATGCTATGACACAGGCGATGTCTCATGGCGTGACAGCGACGGATATTATTGGTTCGTGGGCAGAAACGACGATGTAATCAAGTGCTCCGGCTACAGAATCGGACCGTTTGAGGTGGAATCCGCAATGCTTGAGCATCCGGCGGTCGTGGAATGCGCCGTCACAGGCGCGCCTGACCCGATTAGAGGACAGGTGGTTAAAGCCACGGTCATCCTCGCCGCAGGATATGAGCCGAGTGACGCGCTCACGGAGGAGCTTCAGGCTCACGTCAAAAAGACCACCGCGCCGTATAAATATCCCCGCATAATCGAATATGTCAAGGATTTGCCCAAGACAATAAGCGGCAAGATAAAGAGGGCCGAGATTAGGGCAACCGACAAGGGCAATTGATAATTGATAATTGATAATTGATAATTGATAATGAAGGGCATAAAGGACAATTATGGTGTAGGGAGCGACGACCTCGGCGCTCCGTTAAGGGCAGTATATAATAAGCGTAGCGACGCGCAACGCGCATAGTGGAAAACACCCGTCACTCGCTAACGCTCGTGCCACCCTCTTTATAAAAGAGGGTAAGTGCGTCAAAAAATATTGTTGCTCCGTAGGGGCGCTTTCCATGCCCGCAAAGAAGCACTCATCACATGCCGCATAGGTGATGGGTGCTTCTCATAGCATATTCCTCCATAAAAACTGAAGCCTAACTAAGTGATAATTCCGCCTGACAGAAATCTTCTCCCGCAAGGGTAATCTTTGACTGAAGGATTTTTCCTCTTATATCTTCATAAGCCTTAACGCGCACGGGCGTGTAGTTCGGCGTATAGCCCTCGTAAATGCCTTCGCTGATTCTCTGCTCAAACAACACGTTTTCAGTCAACCCAATTTGTTTTTTGAAAAAATCACGCTGCATATCCGCCGAAAGTGAAAGCATCTTTTTGCTTCTTTCGGCTTTCATTCTGTTTGAGAGCTGCCCCGGCATATCATATGCCGATGTGCCTGCCCTGCGGGAATACATGAAAACATGAGCCTTGGCAAAGCCGATTTCCCTCACGAAAGCATACGATTCTGCGAATTCCTCATCCGTTTCCCCGGCGAACCCGACCATCACGTCTGTTGTGATGGCGCAGTTGGGGAAATACTTCCTTAAATCTCCCACGATTTCGCGATATTCAGCGGAGGTATAATGCCTGTTCATGCGTCGCAGGGTGGCGTCACAGCCGCTTTGAAGCGAAAGATGAAACTGCGGGCAGAGCTTTTTTATTCCTGCGAGCCGCTGTATTTCATCATTACCGAGCTTCTCAGGCTCAAGCGAGCCGAGCCTTATGCGCTCAATGCCATCGGTTTTATCCAGCGCCTCAATCGAATCAGCGAGAACGGCCCCTATATCCCGCCCATAGGCGGGCAGATTTATCCCGGTCAGCACAATCTCCTTATAACCTGCATTCGCAAGCTTTTCAGCTTCGTTTGCCACCTCATTCAGCGGCTTTGAGCGAGAGCGCCCCCTCGCGTAGGGGATAATACAATATGAGCAAAAGCGGTTGCAGCCGTCCTGAATCTTCAAAAAGGCGCGGGTTCGCTCACTGAAAGCCGAGATTTCCATCTTCTCAAAAGTGTCTGATTTCTCGTGCGGCTTAATGCTGATTATCCTCTGATGTGAGGAAAGAAAGCTCCGTATATTTCCTGCAATCTCCGCGCGGTTCTTCGTGCCGAGGATTATATCCGCGTCGATAATATCGGCATCATCTGGGAAAGCCTGCGGCATACAGCCCGTCAGCACGCTGATTGCGCCCGTGTTATCCTTTTTCATGCGTCTCAAAAGCTGACGCACCTTTCTGTCGCTTTCTGCCGTCACGGTGCAGGAGTTGACGATGATGATGTCGGCCTGCTCATTGTCCTTGGCCGGAAGAAACCCCGCAGCCTCAAGAGAATCCGCCATCACTTTGCCTTCATATTGATTCACCTTGCAGCCCAGAGTGGCAATCTTATACTTCATCCTTGCCCTCCGCTGCCATAAAATTCAACTCCTCAAGCTTTGCCGAGAGCCGCGCCCATTCCTCCATGAGCTCGTCGGATTTCTTACGAAAGCCCTCCAGCTCGTTCGTAATGCTCATTATCGCAGAGTAATCCGAGGCGTTTTCGGGGTCATTCAGCTCAATCTCAAGCCGCATTATGTGCTCCTCGGCCGCCTCGTTCTCCGCCTCTGTTTTGCTCAGCGCAGCGCGCAAACGCCGAAGCTCAGCGTCGCGCTCTTTCTTTTTCCTGAAAGGATTTCCCTTATCTTCGTGCGCCGCTACAATTTGCCCCGCGGCAATTTGCCTTTCCTTTTCACTTGCCTCAAGATAGGCGTCGTAATTGCCCTCATACATTTTCGTGCCACTCTCGTGGAGATAGTAGATTTTATCGGCAAGCTTATTGATGAGATAGCGGTCATGCGAAATCACAAAGAGAGTGCCGTCATACTCACCCAGCGTATTTTCAAGCGCCTCGCGCGAGTCGATGTCGAGGTGGTTTGTGGGTTCGTCAAGCAACAGGAAATTCGTGTTGCCCAGCATGAGCTTCAAAAGCAGAATCCTTGCACGTTCGCCGCCGCTTAAATCGCCGATCATCTTGAACACATCTTCGCCTTTGAAGAGAAAAACCGCCAACGCGCTGCGAATTTCCGTCATGCTGAGGCGCGGATACATATCCCACACTTCGTCGATCACGTCCTTGCGGTCATCCAAATCGCTTTGCGCCTGCTCATAATAGCCCGCGTCAACACCCACGCCGTAGCGGAAAAAGCCGCCGTCGGGAACGAGCTGCTCCAGCAGAATCTTAAAAAGTGTGGTTTTTCCGCAGCCGTTCGGCCCGATAAGAAACACCTTTTCGCCGCGCTTTATGTCGAGGTTGGCACCGCGGAAAATCTCGGTGCCGCCAAAGGATTTCGCAAGCTCCTCCACGTGCAGCACCTCATCACCCGAGCGCCTGCTGGCCTTGAAGCGGAACTTTATCTTTTCCGGGTCTCGCTCCGGCTTTTCCAAATCTGCGATTATTCTGTCAATCTGCTTCTGCTTGCTTGCAATTGTAACATAGTTGCGCGCCTGATTCCATCGCCTCTGCTGCTCGATTATCCCCTCAATCCGCTTTATTTCACGCGTCTTGCTTTGATAATCCCGCTCCAATTCAAGCCTGTGCGCCGCCTTTAATTGCAGGAATTTCGTATAATTTCCCTTATATGCCGTGAGATGATGGTTCTCAATTTCAAATGTCCGGTTTGTCACCTTATCAAGGAAATATCTGTCATGCGAGACGACGATATACGCCCCGGGATAATTCAGCAGGAATTCCTCCAGCCACTCCACTGCGGAGATGTCGAGGTGGTTTGTCGGCTCATCAAGCAGCAGCAAATTCGCACCTGACAGCAGCATCTTCGCGAGCTGCAGCTTCGCCTTCTGCCCGCCTGAAAGAATTCCGACCTTGCTTTCTATCTGCTCCTTTGTGAAGCCCAAGCCCATGAGCGCGCTTCTAACACGGTTTCTGTATGTCAGCCCGCCCTCGTCGACGTACCGCTCGTTCAGAGCCACCTGCTTCTCAATCAGCTCATTCTGCATGCTTTCGGGAAGCGAAACAGACAGTAAATCGCCGAGATGCTCCAGCTCCTTCTCCATCTCCATCAGCGGGCGAAAGACCGTCAGCACCTCTTCATAGGCGGTGTGCTGCAAATCCTTTACAACGTGCTGCTCCATATAGCCCAGCTGTGTTCCCCGCACAATATGCACAAAGCCGTCATCCGGCTCATATTCATCCGTTAAGACACGAAAAAGCGTGGTCTTGCCGCTCCCGTTGATGCCGACAAGCCCGATTCTGTCATTCTTCTGAACCTCAAAGGTTATATTCTCAATGATGATAATTTCATCACCAAAGGTTTTCTTTACGTTTTCAACACTGATAAGTGCCATCTCGTCTGTCCTTTCAAGTATAAGCAGTGTTCTCATTATAGAATAATCAAAGCTTTTTTTCAAGGAATAGCAATTCTAAAGATAACTGAGCAACTCTATTCTTTGACGCACTTACCCTCTTTTATAAAGAGGGTGGCACGAGCGTTAGCGAGTGACGGGTGTTTTCCACTCTGCGCGTTGCGCGTCGCTACGCTTATTATATATTGCCCTTAATGCCCTTCATTATCAATTATCAATTATCAATTGTCAATTGTCAATTGCCCTTCTGGGGGCTTGCATTTCTGATACTACATGTTGTATAATTACTTTAATTCTTATGGGTAGTATGCACATATGGAAATGAGGAAATTACTTTAACGGAGGGTAAAGCATTGAAGTGTCCATTTTGCGGTTTCGGTGAGAGCAAGGTGATTGACTCCCGCCCGACAGATGAGGGCGAGAGAATCAGGCGCAGGAGAGAGTGCCTGAAGTGCTCGAAAAGGTTCACCACATACGAAATAATTGAAAACGTCCCGATTGTAGTAATCAAGAAGGATAAATCAAGGGAAACGTTTGACAGAAACAAGCTTCTCAACGGCTTGCTTCGCGCATGCGAAAAGCGCCCGGTGTCCATCGACCAGCTCGAGAATATCGTCGATGAAATCGAAACGCTTCTTCAGAATTCGCTTGACAGAGAGGTTTCCTCACAGCGCATCGGCACATATGCCATGGAGAAGTTAAAAGGGGTAGACGAGGTCGCCTATGTGCGCTTTGCCTCGGTTTACCGCCAGTTTAAGGATATTAACAGCTTCATGGAGGAACTCAGCAAAATCATGAGCAGCAAGAAGGAATAAAAAAGAACCCGAAAGGGTTCTTTTTTATTTATGTGACAGTTTCCTGTCCTCTTTCATCTAATACGTCAATCTCTGTGGCATCGACGACGACATAGTTCTGGCCCTCATGAATAACCGAACCGACGGTGCCCTTCACGCGCACCCAGTCATTCTCGGCGGGGCGCTCGCCGTCCCAGATTATCTCAAAGCCGACGTTGGAATCATAGGCGCAGCAGCCCGGGCCGTAGCGATAGATATAGTGCAGCGAAACATCGCCCATCTCCGCGTAAGAATACATGCCCTCATACTCAATTTCTCTGCCGAAGTATAAATCGGGGTTGAGGTATATGAAGTTGATTTGCTCGGTAAACATTTTCTCCGTGATTACCAAGGTTTCGTCCGCGTCAACCGCCTCGCCGAAATCCTGCGCGTGAAGCGAAGTCGATGCGCCGGTGGCGTCAATGGCTTCATCGGCGGCAGAGCAGGCGGAAAAAACCGTTATCATCAGAGCCATTGCGATAAAAATAATCTTTTTCATTTTAAGCCTTCCCAGTCTAAGCCTTCTTAATCTTACTAACCAATGTGAACACCATAAAGTATAGCACATTTACGACGACTATGGAAGCCCCACTCGGAATATCCAGCGTGAAGGAGAAAAACATGCCTATGCAAAACGCCGTAACCGAAACAATCGTGGCGCAGATTATAACGTTTTTGAAGGATTTACACACCCTCATCGCCGTCAGTGCGGGGAAGATGATGAGGCTCGAGATAAGCATCGCGCCCATCATCCTCATGCCGAGAACAATTGTGACAGCTGTAAGGAGCGCGATAAGCATATTGAAAAGCCCGGCGTTTGTGCCGGTGGCGCGCGCAAAGGTCTCGTCAAACGTGACGGCGAAAATCCTGTTATAGAAGATGACGAACAGAATTATAACGACAATTGAGAGAATCACGCTCAAAAGAACATCGTTACCGCTCATCGCGAGAATACTGCCGAAGAGGTAGTTACAGACATCGGTGTTCAGCCCGGTGCTCATCGAGATGATTATCACGCCCACGGCGAGCGCCGATGTGGAAATCATAGCGATGGCGGCATCGCCCTTTATTTTGCTGTTTTCACTCAAACGCAGTAGCAAGAACGCTGCCAGCCCGACTATGGGCAGGCTGACGGCCAGCGGAGCGAAATTCAGCGCGGTGGCAAGCGCCAGCGAGCCGAAGCCCACATGCGAAAGCCCGTCGCCTATCATGGAATAACGCTTCAGAACCAGGCTCACACCAAGCAACGAGGCGCACAGCGCAACTAAAACACCTACAAGCAAGGCACGTGTGATAAACGGATATGAGAGCATCTCGGCAAAAATGTCAAACATTGCCAGCACCTCCCAAAGCCGCATTCGCCTGCGGCGCCGTGCCGAGGAAAACCTTGCCGACCTCCGATTCAACATAGCCGGCGGTGTTTCCGAAATAAGCCTGCTCATTGTTGAGGTGCAGAATCTTGTTGGCATATTCCACGGCGGTTTTCACGTCATGAGAGACCATAATCACGGTCACACCCTGCTTGTTTATCTGCTCAACCGCGGCATAGAGGTCGTTCGTGGCGATTGGGTCAAGCCCTGCGACGGGTTCATCGAGGAGCAATAGCTTCTCTGTAGCGCAAAGTGCCCTTGCCAGCAAAACCCTCTGCTGCTGCCCACCCGAAAGCTCGCGGTAGCATTTTTTTGCCAAATCAGTCACCTTCAAAAGCTCCATATTGCTTTTTGCCGCGGCTTTATCCGCCTTGGAGAAAAAAGGCGAAAAGTCCTTAGAGCCCAGCAAACCCGAGATAACCACCTCGTATGCGCTGGCGGGGAAATCCTTCTGTGCCGCCGTCTGCTGAGGCAAATAGCCAATCTCCGTCGATTTCAACCCCTCGCCGTAGATTATCTCGCCGCTCTGCGGGTTTTTCAAGTGCAGAAGCCCCTTCACAAGCGTGCTTTTGCCCGAGCCATTCTCGCCGACGACGCAGAGATAATCACCGGTGTCGACCTCGAAATTCAGCTCGCTGACTACGGTGTTTCCATCGTAATCAAAACTGGCGTTTTTACAGCTAATAAGAGCCATCAGCTCAAAGCCTCCTTCAGACGTGCCTCGTTCGCCCTCATGAGCGAAATATAGCCTTCACCGGCGTCCATCTCATCCTTTGAAACATTGTGTGCTGAGTGGAAAAGCAGGTTTTTCACGCCGGTTTCATCCGCGATTGTCTCCGCCATCTTTTCATTCGAGAACTCAATATGGAAAACAGCGGGGATTTTTTCATCTCTAATCTTGTCAATCAAAAACGCAACTGTCTGCGCGCTCGGCTCGGTGTCTGTCGAGCAGCCCGGGAATGCGGCGAAATACTCAAGACCGTATTCATCCGCAAAATATCTGAGAGGGAAGCGGTCACCGAAGACAAATGTATGCCTCACAGCACCATTCACGATTTCTCTGAACTCATTGTCAAGAACGGCAAGCTCCTCTGTGAGCCTTGCTGTATTCTCCGCATATAAGTCGGCATTGGAGGTGTCGATGCTCTGAAGCGTTTCGGATATAGTCGCTACGATTTTTTGTGCGTTCTTCGGCGATGTCCAGACGTGCTCGTCAAGCACCACCCCTTCATGAGCGTGTTCATCCTCTGCATGGTTTTCTTCTTCCGCATGCTCATCTGAGTGCTCATCCTCTATGTGGCTTTCTTCTTCGGCATGGTCGTCAGTATGCTCGTCAGTGTGTTCTTCCTCGGCATGGCTTTCGTCCGCGTGCTCGTCTGAATGGGCATCTTCTTCATGCCCTTCTTCCTCATGCCCGTGGTCGTGCCCGTCTTCCTCCATGCCCTCAACGATTTCCTCCTCGACAACATCAACGGAATCCATCATCTTGATGATTTTCGTGTCGCTGCCGTCAAGAGACTCGAGAATCTCATCCACCCACACATCAGATTCTCCGCCCGTATAGATGAATATATCGCTGTCTCCGATTTTGATTATATCCTGAGGCGTCGGCTCAAATGAATGAGACTCCGCACCGGGCGGCAGAAGCATGGTGACCTCGGCCTTGTCTCCGGCGATTTCCCGGGTAAAATCATACGGCGGGAAGTTCGTTGTGACGACGCTCACCTTGTCCTCGCCGGTGTCGGGGTTTCCGGACGGAGAAGTTGAGCAGGCAGGTACTGTGACGAGGCACAGTGCGATTAAGATTGCAATCAGTTTTTTCATAGTTTTTCCTTTCTTTGCCGGTTTTTGTAATTTTTTGCGCTGGTTACTCCATACAACTCTTGCATTTCCCGTAAAAAACGGTTTGCGTGGGTTCAATCATAAAACCATGCGCTTCAAGCACATGTTCTGCAAGCCCGGAGGTGTAAGAGCATTCAAGATGAATCAATTCTCCGCAGGACGAGCATCTCAGATGGAAATGCTCATCCTCAAAGCAGCCGTCCTCGGGAATATACAAAAAACAGGCGGGCTTTCCGGCCTCGGTGATATAGCGCCTCACCCTGCCGGCGGTAATCAGCCTGTCCAAATGACGGTAAATCGTGGTAATCCCGATTTTCTCGCCTCTCTCTCTGAAATTGGTTGCTATGTCCATGGCGCTGACGTGCCTGCCGTCAAGCGAGGAAAGATAAGAGAGCAAGAGCTTTTGCTGCTTTGTGCTGTAATTTCCCATATCAATCTCCTAATATGAAAACGATTTCCATATTCATTTTACTATTTCCATGCGCCTATGTCAATAATAGCAGCGTAAAAAAACACCTCTTTTTAAGTTCATAAGTGAGGTGTTTTAGTAATTATAGGATTATTTGAGATATTCGAGCATAATTGAATACCTTTCGCACAGCTTATCAAAAGGCAGCGCACAGTTTGCCGGACTGGTGGAGGGAAGATATATCGAGTCTTCGTGCAGAAGGTTTCGATAAAGCATTTCCGCCTTCCTGCCCGTGGTGAACACCGCTTTTATGTCGGCAACAGCACAGATTTTACTGAAATCATTCGGCTTTGCGTTTTTTATGCTGCTGTCTGCCGCGCCGCTTATCTCACAGCTTTCGACCACATCCCAAAGCGCTATGCCGTGCTTGAGCAGCAGAGCAATCTTATCAGCCTTGGTTTGCGGAAGCGGCTCGTTGAGAATGCGAGAAAGCACTCCCCAAAAGCGGTTTTGCGGGTGCGCGTAGAAAAAGCCCTCCTCGCGGGATTTCGGCGAGGGAAGCGTGCCTAAAACCAGTTTTTTCGAATTTTCATCAAAAACCGGCTCGATTGAATGGACGATTCTTTGCATATATGGTTTCCTTCATAAAAGAATTGCCAAAACAGAGCAAAGTGATATAATTATTTCAAAACCAAGCGAGGGGAATCATGGAATTTCTGAATACGCCGATCAAAGGCGAAATATGCAAGCTGGAGATGGATTCACCCTGCGGGCGGGTGTTGCTTGAGCTCGATGACGAAGCGCTCATTAGGGTGCATATAGGGCAAGGCGCGGTGAAACCCGGCGGCGAAGCAGCAAAAACCGAGCTTGCGGCGCATGCCGAAAGAGAGCTTTCAGCCTACTTTGGCGGCAGGCTGAAAGATTTCGGCATTCCTGTAAAACCCGTCGGCACGCCTTTTCAAATGAAAGTGTGGAATGCGCTGTGTGAAATCCCTTACGGAGAGACGCGTTCGTATAAGGAAATCGCCGAAGCAATAGGAAGCCCGAAGGCCTTCCGCGCCGTAGGCATGGCAAATAACAGCAACCCCATATGGGTGATAATTCCGTGCCACCGCGTGATTGGCGCTGACGGCAGCCTTGTCGGCTATGGCGGCGGGCTTGAGGTTAAGGAATGGCTTCTTAATTTAGAGCGCAAATAATTATTTTTCGCATTCAGGCAGCTCGGTGAGGATTTTTCCGTCAAGGATAGATGTGCAGTGCGGGCATCTTGTGGCGTCCTTCGGAATATCGCTTTGGCAGTAGGGGCATTTCTTCGTTGCCACGGCCTCTTCATCAAAGACGCCCGGAAGCGCATTGGCGTGGAAGCGGTTGAAACCTTTGACAATTAAGAAGAGCACGAGCGCAATCAGAATAAAATTGATGATTGCCGCGATGAAAGCGCCATAGGTGAGTGTTGCCGCGTGTTCGCCCTCGCCGAGCACCACGGCGAGCTTAGTGAAATCAAAGCCGCCCGTGATAAGGGAAATCAGCGGCATGATGATGTCATTGACAAGCGAATTGACTATCGCCGTGAATGCCGCGCCGATGATTATGCCTACCGCCATCTCAACAACGCTGCCGCGTGAGATGAATTTCTTGAATTCATTCAGGAATTTCCGCATGATAATACCTCCAGTGATTTTTGTCCAGGTTAGCTGACATTATTATTGCACTTCTTTGAGAAAAATGCAAGAATTAAGAAATCGTTAAGCATTTAACAATGTACAAAGTCAAGAAAAATGATATAATATAGTCAGAAATCAGAATTCTGACAGAAGGAGGGAAGAAAGTGGATTTTATGCTTTGGATTTGGCTCGGCGTGATTATCCTGGCCGTCGTCGTTGAAGCGCTGACGACACAGATGGTCTGCATTTGGTTTGCAGTGGGGGGAATCGCGGCGCTCATCGCGAAGGCCTTTGGCGCGAATGAAATCGTGCAAATCATCATAGCAGCCGCCGTGACGCTGATTCTCGTCATATGTACGCGCCCGCTTGTCAAGAAGTATCTTAAGAACAAAAAGGTGAGCACCAATTCAGACAGGTACATCGGTGAAACAGGAACGGTAGTAGAAAGAATCGACGCCTTGGCCGGCACCGGGCAGGTGAAGGTCGGCACGAGCCTTTGGTCAGCGAGAAGCGAAGGTGAGGCTATTCCCGAAAACACGCAGGTCAAGGTGCTGAGAATCGAAGGAGTTAAGCTCATCGTTGAGAAAGTGTAAAGGCAAAAGCTTTTACACCGAGAAAACACAGAAACATCAAGAAAACAGGAGGGTTATATTATGAATTTCGAGTTCCCGGAAATTTCAGCAGGCTTAATCGCAATAGTTGCTGTCGCGGCGGTGTTGATCATCGTTTTGATAGCTAACCTGAAGGTCGTGCCGCAGGCGTACAGATATGTCATTGAGCGCCTCGGCGAATATCACAGCACATGGGAAGCCGGGCTGCACTTCAAGCTGCCCTTCTTCGACAGAATCTCCAAGATAGTGTCGCTTAAGGAGCAGGTTATTGATTTCCCGCCGCAGCCGGTTATCACAAAGGATAACGTCACAATTCAAATCGACACAGTGGTCTATTTTGAAATCACAGACCCGAAGCTCTATACCTACGGAGTTGAGAACCCGATTTCGGCGATTGAAAACCTCTCTGCCACAACGCTGAGGAACATCATAGGCGATATGGACTTAGACCACACACTCACCTCGAGAGATGTTATTAACACGCAAATCCGCGTCATTCTTGACGAAGCGACTGACCCGTGGGGCATCAAGGTTAACCGCGTAGAATTGAAGAATATTATCCCGCCGCGTGAGATTCAAGACGCGATGGAGAAGCAGATGAAGGCGGAGCGCGAACGCCGCGCAAGAATCCTTGACGCCGAGGGCGAAAAGAGAAGCGCAATCCTCATCGCCGAGGGTCACAAGGAATCGGCAATTCTCAAGGCAGATGCCGTCAGGGAGACGAAAATCCGCGAGGCACAGGGTGAGGCCGAGGCCATAATCGCCGTGCAAAAGGCGCAGGCGGAGGGCATTAAGCTCCTCAATGAATCCAAGCCCACAGAGGCCATCATCAAGCTCAAGGGCTTAGATGCCTTTGCAGCGGCGGCAGACGGCAAGGCCACGAAGCTCATCATTCCGTCAGAGATTCAAAGCTTGGCGGGCATGGCTGCATCGCTGAAAGAACTTGTGAAAGACGATAAAGATCCGGGCAAATGATAGCAAGCAGAAAATAAGCCATAATATAGCGCAGAAGAGATTTTCCTGAATGGAACTTCTTCTGCGCTGTTTCTATGGCATATAGAAACCCATCACATACAGAATTTGTGATGGACGGGTGCTTTACTTATTGATTATCTGCCGGCTTTGTCCTGCTCTTCAAGATAAACAGCACCGCCGCCGTTACAAAAATCAAGATACTGATGAACTGCGATGTTGAAAGCGCACCGAAAACGAAGCCGCGGTATTCGTCGCCGCGCCAGAACTCCAAGATGAACCTGCCGACGGAATATAACAGAAGATAGAGCAAAAACAGGCGGTCTTTCAGCAGATTTTTCCGAAGCAGCGCCCAAAGAATGAAGAAGAGCACGAGGTTGAATGCGGCCTCTACGAGCTGAATAGGAAACCGGCTCACACCGTTTGCCGCCTCGACCAGCGAGCGCGTGTAAGTGAAGCCGAAGGCGGCTTCCACCCCGTAGCAGCAGCCGCCGAGGAAACATCCGATTCTACCAAAGGTGTGCAGAAGCGGCACG
Organism: Ruminococcaceae bacterium UBA945; assembly: GCA_002293315.1. Taxonomy (GTDB): domain Bacteria; phylum Bacillota; class Clostridia; order Oscillospirales; family Acutalibacteraceae; genus Scatolibacter. Next base: position 6,615 of record DBCZ01000021.1, on the reverse strand, counting down.
GCCGGCGCAACCATATCGGAATACGCACCCAAATTGAGCTTCTTCTTTTTCGCATAGATAATCCCCGCGAGGGTTCCGCCTATCAGCCCGCCGTAAAAGACAGAGCCGCCGAATATCAGCACGAGCAGCTGCCAGACCTTTTCAAGTGAATCCACGCCTTTGAAGCCGTTTTCAAACAGCAGATAGATGTATCCCGAGTTCGTCATGGCATACAGGAGGTGGCTGCCTATTATGGCGCCTATCCCCGCGACGAGCAGAAACATAATCATGGTGTTGTCATCATAGCCGCGCTTCTTGGCCACACGGCAGGCGAAGACGCCGGCCAGCAGAACGCCGATAACCGCGACGAGGGGATATGTGCTTATTGTTCGCCCGAACAATTCAAAATCAGGAAGCATTTCTCTCTCCGATAGTAAAGCGAATCTGCCTGAAAGCGGACACTCTCACGCAGATTCGAAAAGGATTTTCGTTTTAGATAAATCAATAAAGATAACTGAAAGCGTCCCAACCGTCATATGCTCCGATTGCCAGACAAGTGCAAGCCGAGCAGATGATTCCGATAATACCGAAAACCACGCCGATGATGCCGAGCACGAGACCCGCCGTCGCCATGCCTGTTTGGCCGGGCGCTGATATCTTGCGGCCTCTGATGCCGAGCACTACACCGAGAACCGAGAGAATGAACGTGAAAAACTGCACAAAAGGAATCCAAGAGCCGATGATTCCGAGGATGCCGCAAACGAGAGCCGCAATTGATACGCCATTGGTGTTATTGAAAGGCGGCTGCGGCGGATACGGCGGCTGCGGCTGATAGGGCGGCTGTCCCATAGGCTGCTGCGGCTGATACTGAGGCGGCTGAGCTGACGGTTCAGTCGGCTGATAGTTCTGATTATTCTGATCCATAAAAACCTCCAATAATATTTTTACTTGAGCTTATATTCTACGCTAAAAGTTTAACATGATATACATAATGCGTCAATGATTATCTTTAGCATTTTATTCAAGCGTGGTAAGCGCAAAAGCCAGACAAAAGCCCAGCACAACGATAAGCCCGGTTAGCTTGCCGCTTTCGCGGTATGCCTCGGGAATCATCGTGTCAGCGAGCATAGTCAAAATAGCGCCGCCGGCAAAGGATAGAATAAATGCTTTTGTGGCACCGGCAGTATCCGCGAACGCAACATATCCCACCAGGCATGATAAGGAAGACACCGCAATTACAACAAGCCACAGGCCAATGATTGAGCGTTTTTTCCACCCGCTGGCCCGAAGTCCGGTCGAAGACGTCAGCCCCTCAGGGATATTTGAAAGGAAAACGGCGACTATCATAGCCACGCTGACCCCGCCGCCCCCTACCACCGTAAGGCCAATGACGATTGACTCCGGGATTCCGTCAAGAACGGTGCCGAGCAAAATCGGCAGCCCAATGTTTTCCTCCTGATTCGCGCCGCGCATATTTTTGCGATTGCTCCCGCCGAAGCGGTCAATCATGAGGTCACCGCCGAAATATGTCAGCGCGCCGGCAAATAAACCTATGCACACGATGAATATGTCCTGAGACTCCGAAAAAGCCTCTGTAACCAACTCAAAGCTGACGGAGCTCATCAGTGCGCCCACGCCGAAGGCCATCACAAAGCCAATCAACTTGTGCGAAAACTTAAATTTGAGCGCAATCAACGCGCCGATTAACAGTGAACCCGAAGTCAAAACTCCCCACATCAACGCCTCAAGCATAATAACCGCCTCCTTCATATTGCCGCTTATTATCCATACCATACTACATTTTGAGCCGGAAATCTATATGCCTTACTTTATTCTCCGCGCCTTTCTTGACAAACACACGGCAAACTCATATATTGAAAGTAACAACAGTAAAGCTCTCTTTTAAGTGCAGAGAATGAGAGGACACAGCTCGAAAAATCCGCTATTCTGAGTATCAGGGAGGTGAGGAAATGGAATGGCTTAATCACATGAACGCCGCTCTCGCTTACATAGAGGATAATATCTCCGGCGAGATTTCGCTGAAAAGCGCGGCGCAGCTGGCGTGTATGTCGGAATATCAGTTTTACAGGATATTCTCGTTCATTGCCGGAATGCCGCTCGCGGAGTATCTGCGGCGCAGGCGCCTGACGATGGCGGCGTATAATCTCCAAAGCGGCGAGAAGGTAATTGACGTGGCACACCGCTATGGTTATGAATCTCCGACGGCGTTCAACAGGGCGTTCAAATCCATACACGGCATTGCGCCGTCCGCGGCGCAAAAACCGAATGTCACGCTGAAAGCCTTTCCACGAATCAGCTTCCAAATAACAATTAAAGGAGTAGAGGAAATGGATTATCGGATTGTACAGAAAGAGGCTTTCAGAATCGTTGGAGCGCGTGTGCCGCTGGAAATCGGGTTGGATTACAAAAAGACGGATAATTTGTCCATCACCGACGATGCCGTAAAGGCGGCGTTCAGCAGTGTTCCGAAGTTTTACAATGAGCTTGCCCGGAACGGAAAGATGGCGCAGATTGCCCAGATGATAAGCAAAGAGCCAATGGGGCTTCTGGGCGTGACGTTCTGCCGCGATGACGGCCAGAGCTATTATTACGTAGCGGCCTCAACGGATATGCCCGTGCCGGAGGGCATGTATGAAGAGAGGATTGAAGCCGGAACATGGGCTGTTTTCTCCGGCTCGGGCAAGCCGAACTCGATACAGGGGCTTATGGAGAAAATCTATGCTGAATGGCTGCCTTCGTCAGGCTATGAATGGAAGAACGGGCCGGATATTGAGGTCTACCTCAATGATGACCCCGTCAACATGGAATATGAGGTGTGGCTGCCGGTGACAGGTAAAGCGTAACCAAACGAAGGAGTGCATAGCCGTGAAAATCCGCGGTTGTGCATTTCTTTTATGAGCATTCAAGGATAAACAGGCGTGATGAAAACGCGCCCGAGCGAGCCGAGCTTCAGCGTCAGGCGAACGTTCTTTGCGATAAGCGGCAGGCTCTGTTTTATGTATGCTGCAAGCTCGGGAGAAAAGCTGAAAAGCCGGTTAAGCTCGTCGGCCGCAGATTGAAGCGCCGCAAGGATTTCCCCATCCGTCATGCAGAAAAACATGTCATTGAGATGAATGAGCACGCCTTTGGTCAAATCCAAGTGCCGCGAATCTGCATTTGCGATAACACAGCCGAGAGCAGAGATCAGCACGGGTTCGTAGATATTCATAAGTAAGCCCGCATAGTTCTCCGCATAACCGCAAAGCAGGTGGTGAATATCCCCGCGTGCGAAACACGCTAAAAACTGATTTTCGTTATATGCCGCTTTCAGATATGCGGAGATAAACTCAATTCCCGCCAGCTTAGGCACAGGGTTATACAGAGGATAGTCCGCCGTGATGTGTATCTCCTGTGCGGCGAAATCAGCGTTATACAGCTTGAAAAAGCCGTTGACTGCGTTAACTAATGTGGAGCGGTAAAACACATTGGGCGTTTCGACAAGCCTGTCCGTCAGCCTTTTGTGGATTACCTTCGCCGCCGAAAGCAGGGTGTCTATACGCTTTCGCCCTCTCTCATAAAGAGCTTGAACGCTCCCGTTTCGCAGGGCTTCTGCCGCGTCGCCCGGGTTCTGATACGCTTTCAGCGTCAGCCCGAGCGTGAACAGAATTGAGGCCATGAGGCTCTGAGCAACCTCAACCCGCACCGAGCTGCTGTCCCCGGCGTTATATTGCTCGCTTTTAACGGCGAGCAGATTCAGGCACTCATATTGAAGCCGCTCAATATCGCCGTCACTGAGGAGCATATTCTCATATGCCTGCTCTATTAAAGACTGAAAATAGAACTCACCGCTCAGACACTCGCTGTCAATCAGCCGGGCTTTATCAAGCTTGCTCATCTTCATCCTCCTCAATGCTTTGCTCGTCTTCCGAATAATCCGCGGGGCGCCGGTGTTTCAGGTTTTCAGCTAGACGATGCAGTTCCTTTCCGGCGAGCAAATCAGTCGAGCCCCGGCATACTCCGTCAAACGAGATTTTCATGAATTTTATCATATCTTCGTCGCTTATCAAATCCATCGTTTCGTTTTTATAGTAGTAAAAGGCTTCAATCAAATCGTGAAGTGTCTCGGCATAATTCTGTGAGGAAAGGTACGGTGAATCGCTGAATTCTCTGATGATTCTATCAATCACGCCGCCGCCGAACTCTATGCGCCCGTTATCGCGCAGCGCGATTGTACGAGTCTCCGCGAGCTCTATGGCTTGCTGTGGCGTGAGGGTCAGCCCGTAATGCGCCGTGTAATTGTTCAGCTTGATTATCTCATTCACAGCCTGCTTCTGAATTATGCCGGACGCGAACGGAAGGAGTTCAAAACTCAAACGCGCACCTCCTCAGAAAGGCAAAGCGAGAAAATTCGCGTGGCTCCATGCGCGATATGTTCCCTGAGTGCAGCTTCATTTTCAAGCCAGCCCCTGCCGGAGAGAAAATTTGAAACTTCTCCGATAATATAGCAATGCGTGATGTGAAGAGCATTTTTCACATTTTCTTCGTTTTGGATTTCTTCGTGGAGGTCATGCCATATATCGGAAATTCGAGCCGTCAGCCGTTTGTTCGTCAGGGCTGTTTGAAGCCTTAAGTCACGGCGCTCATCACAGATAGTTTCTTGCCAAAGCAGCCGAAACCAACCCGGATTATCAAGGTATATATCGGCAAAGGCCTCAAAGAAGCAGCGCAGGCGCACTTCAAGAGAAGAGGCGTCTTCAAGCCGTTTCGCCAGCATATCAAGAAAAATCTCCTGCAAAGCGACGCAGGTCTCCCGCAACAAATCATTATATGAAGAGAAATAATTGTAGAGATTCGTGTGTGTGCAGCCGAGCGTACGCGCGATTCCACGCAGATTAAGGCTCACGAGGTCATTTTTATCTCGCATAAGCTCTAGAGCCGTCTCAATAATTTGCTCTTTTGTGATATCCTTTTTCATAGAGCCTCCCTCTGTATTACCACTGGTAATGTAATTATAAATCATTCATATGTGATTGTCAAATTCGCTTGATAATCCCTTTTATATGCGCTATACTCAATTCATAATACCGGCTGAATAATTCAAAGCAATGAGGAGGAAAATGTATGGCAAAATCCAGACTAATCGGNNGATTATCCCGTGATTGGCATCCGCCCGACGATAGACGCCCGCCGCGGGCCGCTGAAGGTGCGCGAGGGTCTTGAAGATCAGACTATGGGCATGGCAAGGGCCGCAAAGCGACTGTTTGAGGAGAACCTGCGCTACAGCAACGGAGAGGCCGTGAGGGTAATCATCGCGGACAGCACCATTGGGCGCGTGGCGGAGACGGCCGCCTGCGCGGATAAATTCAGAAAAGCCGGTGTGGATATCACGTTGACGGTAACGCCGTGCTGGTGCTACGGCAGTGAGACGATGGACATGGACGCCATGACCATCAAGGGTGTATGGGGTTTCAACGGCACGGAACGCCCCGGCGCCGTGTATCTGGCTGCGGTGCTGGCCGCGCATGCGCAAAAGGGCTTGCCCGCATTCGGAATCTATGGTCACGATGTTCAAAACCAAGAAGAAAGCGGGAATATACCCGACGATGTGGCCGAAAAGCTGCTGCGCTTCGGGCGGTCGGCCATCGCGGCGGCGACGATGCGCGGCAAAAGCTATCTGCAAATCGGCTCCATCTGCATGGGCATCGCGGGTTCGATAATTGACCCCGATTTCTTTGAAGCATACCTCGGCATGCGCGTCGAGAGCGTTGACGAGGTGGAGATACTCCGCCGCATAGAGGAGAATATCTATGATGAGGCCGAGTATCAAAAAGCTTTGAAATGGACTCGTGAGAATTGCCCGGAGGGCTTCGATAAAAACCCCGAGGAGCTCAGAAAAAGCACGGAAGAGAAGGAAAAGAGCTGGGAATTCATCGTAAAGATGATGTGCATTATCAAAGATATGATGAACGGGAATCCCAATCTGCCGGAGGGCAGGGAAGAGGAGATGGTCGGGCATAACGCGATTGCTGCGGGATTTCAGGGGCAGCGCCAGTGGACGGATTACTACCCGAACTGCGATTTTGCCGAGAGCCTGCTGAACTCCACCTTTGACTGGCAGGGCGCGCGAGAGCCGTATATCCTCGCCACCGAAAATGACGCGCTGAACGGCGTGGGAATGCTGTTTGGCAAGCTGCTGACGTCTACGCCGCAAATCTTTGCCGATGTGAGAACCTATTGGAGCCCGGAAGCTGTCAAGCGAGCTACGGGATATGCGCTTGAGGGCAAGGCCGCCGAGAGTTTCGGCATTATCCATCTTATCAATTCGGGCGCGGCCTGTATAGATGCCTGCGGAGAGATGCGCGATGAAAGCGGCAGCGCCGTGATGAAGCCGTTCTGGGAAGTCGGCGAGGCGGATATGCAGGCTTGCCTCAAGGCCACTACATGGAACGCCGCCGATTTAGGCTATTTCCGCGGAGGCGGGTTCTCCAGCAGATTTGAGACGAAGGCGGAAATGCCCGTGACAATGGTACGCTTGAACCTCGTGAAAGGCCTCGGGCCGGTGCTGCAAATTGCCGAGGGCTGGACGGTTCATCTGCCCGAAGAGGTCAGCCATAAGCTGTGGGAGCGTACGGATTA
>DBCZ01000087.1 GCA_002293315.1 Ruminococcaceae bacterium UBA945 | reverse complement strand
TGAGCCCGTTATCGCGGAAATAATCGCGGAGCTTGCTGAGATGGGTGTGAATTTGAAGGCGTAAATATAAAATTTCTCTGTCTTTTTTCCTCTTTGCTTGTATTTCACACTGATTTAATGTATTATAATATAGGTAAATTTGTGAAATTTCTGGGAGGTGAAATGTATGTCAGACAATTCTAACACCATAACCTTTTCCATAGACAGCGGCAGAGAGGCCGATATGAAGCAAACCTTGCTTCAGGTTTACGATGCTCTTAAGGAAAAGGGATACAACCCCATCAGCCAAATCGTCGGATACATTCTCTCCGAAGACCCGACGTATATCACCACGCACAAAAATGCGCGGAGTTTAATCAGAAGAATCGACAGAGACGAGCTTTTGAAGGCGATGGTGCGCTCGTATCTGGGAGAATAATCAAGGAAGTGATAATTTGGCAATAAAGAAAACAGACGCGGCCGCAGAGACGGCGAAGCCCGCTAAAACCGTGAAAAAGGCGGTGACGACTGAAAAACCCAAGGCCGCCGTGAAGACCACCGAAAAGAAGACATCTAAACCCAAAGCGGAGGCTCCGACGGAAGCCGAAGCAAAACCGGCAGGCTTGAAAGGCAAATTCCCGACATACAAGGGCAGGCCTCTCGTGAGAAACGGCGACACAATCTATTACGGCAGCATGAAGGAAAAATTCGTGACCTGCCTGAATATCAAAACGAAGAAAAAGGTTGATGATTTAGACGTCGCAGATACCGTCACGGTTCAGCTCATGAACACAGAGCCTGACATAGCCGCGGGCGAGAAGCCCATCGTGCGCACAAGCGACAAGCAGGGGCTTTATCTTGCCCTCGATATTGCAGATGCCTGGCTCACGAGAGCAAACGCGGAATGAAATGAAAAGCTGTCCCCTCGGCAGAAACCGAGGGGATTCTTTTATTTGTAAAGCCTCTATGGGTTTTCCGCCTCACCCAAAACCTCGCCTTATTGTCAGCTCGAACCAGAATGTGCTGCCCTTGCCAACCTGACTTGACACGCCGTAGGTGCCGCCGAGCATATCAAGAATGTTCTTGACTATTGAAAGCCCCAGCCCCGTGCCCACCTGCGCGCGCTTATGCTCTTTATCAACCTTGTAATATCTCTCCCATATGTCGCGGAGCTTATCTGCCGGAATACCCTTGCCGTGATCTATGACCTCAATTCGCACCTTACCGCCGTTTATGTGCTGCCTGATAATCACGCGCTTGTCGTCGCCCACATAATTAACCGCGTTGTTTATAAGATTATACATCACCTGCGTGATTTTCAGCTTGTCTGATTCCACATATATCTCATCTCCCGCGTCAAAATCAAAGCTGAAGCCCACAAGCTTGTCATACCTTTTCAGGATTTCACGGATTTCCTGCGTGAGGTTGAATCTCTCTATGTCAAGCGGCATCGTGCCGGACTCAAGCCTCGATAAATCGAGCATATCATTGACCAAATCGGAAAGATGCGCGGCCTCGTCAATCACCACCTGCAAATTCTCCGGTGAGTTTTCGCCCGGCAAATCTCTCATGACCTCGCTGTAGCCCTTTATCATCGTCAGCGGCGTGCGGAGGTCGTGTGAGACGTTGGCGATCAGCTCGCTTCGCAGGGCTTCAAGCTTAGAGAGCTCGGCACTTGCGTAATTGAGCGTGCTTGCAAGCTCTCTAACCTCTCTGCCGCCGTTCTCATCGAAGTGGATTTCGTAATTCCCTTTAGCCAGCTCCTTTGCAGAGTCATTCATGGCGACGATGGGCTTTGAAATCCTCTTTGCTATAAACAGCGCCAGAACAATGCCCAGAATAATCATCACGCCCGTCAGCACGATAAGCTGGAACACCAGCGCGTCAACCGTCGCGTCGACGGGGCTTATGTCGGCCTCCAGAAGAACCAGCCTGTGCTGCGTCTCGCCCGCCTCATCGGTGAAGCTTGCGGTGACGCCATAATTTATCACGACCACATCTTTGAGTGTTTGCGGGCGCCTCACAGTGAATTCAAGCATTTCAGAGCCGCCGTTCACCAACACAGATTCATACGCCTCGACGAAATTTAGCTGCTCATATTCCTGTATCACGGAGTTTGCTTCATTGAAGCCCCATAGATTATTTATGCCCGGAAGCTCGCCGTCGCTCATCACCGCCCTGCCGTTCTCATCGGAAATAAAGATATTTACCTGCCTGTCGGAGAAAATCCCATAAACCACGTTCTCCAAATCATCGCTCCTGAGATTATCCACAATCTCGTCTGCCGCCCCGCGCACCTCTGTTCTGCGTATATTTTCATAAAAGGCGTCAAGAAACACAATTTGAAAAACCCAAAGCAAAGCTATGATGACAACCGTGAAGATCTCGAAGCCAATCAGCACCTGTGTGTTAAGCCCCATGGGCTTCTCCGCTCTATTCCTATTTTTCTCTTTCTTGTGCACCGGCGTATAAACCGGCACAAGCTCGCCATTTATTTCCTTCATCTTTTTCCTTTATTCCGCTTCAAAGCGGTATCCCACCCCGCGTATTGTCACGATAAACCTGCTGTATTCGCCTATGCTCTTCCGCAGAAGCTTGATGTGCGTATCAAGCGTTCTGTCGTCTCCGTAGAAATCGTATCCCCACACATTTGTGATGAGTGTTTCGCGCGTGAGGGCGATATTTTTGTTTTTCACAAGGTAAATGAGCAAATCATATTCCTTCGGCGAAAGCTCCACCCTCTGCCCGTCAACTGTGACGATTCGCGCGTCGAAATCTATCTTCAGGCCCTCAAACTCAGCCGTGCTTTTCTCGCCGCCCGCCGAGGAGTTCACCCTGTTCATTATCGCGTTGATTCTCATCATCAGCTCTTTGGGTGAAAACGGCTTCACGACGTAATCGTCCACGCCCAGCTCAAACCCGTGGATTTTATCATATTCCTCGCCTCTGGCAGAAAGCATCAGGACAGGCGCGGCGCTGATTTTCCTTATCTCCGCCACAGCCGAAAATCCGTCAAGCTCGGGCATCATGACGTCCATAATGATGATGTCAAACTTATTCGGCTCTCTGCGGCAAATCTCCACCGCCTGCATTCCGTTTTCCGCCTCGGTGACGCTGTTGCCCTCAAATTCAGCATATTTCCTTATGAGGGTCCTTATCTTCTCTTCGTCGTCTACCACAAGAATATTATACATAAGCTTCTCCTATTCGCATATCTGGATTATAGTATGCATCTCCACTGTGAATTATATGTGACTGAATAGAGTTTTTTACAAGAAAAGTATAAGCTATTGAAAAAATGATTACAAGCATTGATTTTATTCATGGATTTATTTGACATTTCCGGCGGCTGGGTGTATTATAATTAT
>DBCZ01000065.1:28860-49244 GCA_002293315.1 Ruminococcaceae bacterium UBA945 | reverse complement strand
TCGGGTATCGTCATCTCGATGCTCTCTTCGCCCCAATCCGCTTCGCGTATATAAGGCTCGTTAAGCATTTCGCCGTTTACGGTGACCGTGTCGTTCTCGATTTTAAGCGTGTCGCCTTCCAATGCGACGATGCGCTTAATATAGCGCTCCGGCACGTTCTCACCCGCCCCGATGACGACGATGTCGCCGATTTCGGGCTGATAATTCAGCTGCCACAGCACGACTATATCGCCGTCCTGCAAAGTATCCGTCATGCTTGTGCCGTCCACGCGGATAAGCCGCGCGACGAAAAAAATGAAGAGAATCGCGAGAACGCAGAAGATGATAATCCCGTTCTCGACAAAGAAATTCCTCTTTTTCTTGGGCTTTTTCTCTGCGGGGAGAATATCTTCAAGCGGCTCAAAATCTGCGGTATCGCTTGAAACTCCGCTTTCGATGTTGACCTCCTCGCGTTCAGGCTCCTGCATATTTGTCTCTTCAAAATCAGTCATTAGTTTTCTCTGCTTTCTGCAATTTATTCATCATCGCCGGCTTCTTCTGAGACCTCGATTTCATCCGCCTCGGCGTCTTCGTCCGCGATTTCCTCGGCTTCTTCAGTGGCCGCGGCCTCTTCCTGAATCTCATCAATCAGCTCTTCGGGCGTTTCGGTCTTCAGTTTTTTCGCCCTCTTTACTATATCCTTCTCCGGCGGCGTTTTTTCCTGCTTAATCTTTGCAGGCTTTTTATTCCTCGCCGGCTTTTTGCTCTTTCTGCCAAGCAGCAGGAAGGTTATAACTAAAACCGCGAGCAGGATGATGCCCACAAGAATAATGACAACGATTTCAGACGAGAGAGCGGGGGAATCAGATTTCTCCTGCTCAACGGTCGGAACATTCTGCATGATGACGGCGGCATCGGCGTTTATATCATAATTCTCGCCTGTTCCGAACTGGCCCTTTTCGTTATTTCCGAGAGCCTCTACCTCGCCGTCATTTTTGAGGAACATTATATGCCCGCCGCCTATGCTCACGAAAGAAATATCCTCGGCTATTTTTGTGCGCGGGCTTTGCGGCTCAACGCCGAGCTGACCGTAATCATTATATCCCCATGCCCAAAGCGCGCCGTCGTTATCTATGGCGGCGGCACCTTTTGCGTGTGCGTAGATACTGCGGACGTTATCCATTATCTTCGTGAATTGAAGAATATTGCTGGTTGAGCCGTCGCCAAGCTCGCTGTAAGCATTGTAACCGCAGACATAAACCGAACCGTCGTGCTGGAGCAAAATCGTGCCGAAATCTGTGGCGGCAATATCCTTAACACCGGACCAAACCTCCGCGAAGCCCGTGCCATTGTTATAAGTTCCGTTCCCAAGCTGGCCGTAAGTGTTGTCACCTGTTGTATAGAGCTTGTCGTCAACCGTTAAAGCCAAGGTATGCTCAAGCCCGAGCGCAACCTTGCGGACATTCCTCAGTACAGGTGTGGGCTCGGTGACAATCTGCGAGGCGTCCGGTTGAATGCCGAGCTGCCCCTTGCTGTTCCAGCCCCACATAAGCAAGGTGCCGTCGGTCGTTACCGCGGCGGTGTGATATTGCCCTAATGCGGCGGAGACGACGTCATTCATAATCTCTATTGGCTTATTGCTCTTCTCCACAGCCTCATCAGCGGAAAACGCATATGCCTCGTTGGAGCCGAAGCCATAGAGAACCTTGCGCTTATCAAGCACAAGAGTTGTGAAGTAACCCGCGTAAACGGCGCTGACGTCGCTCATGGAATACACGTATTCCAACGAATCATCTTCCGTGCCGTTTCCGAGCTGACCGTATGTGTTATAGCCTGATGTCCACAGTGTGCTGTCATCCTTTATTATGCCGGAATGCAAATGCCCGGCTGATATCGGCACGTAATCAAGGTCTAAATTGACCGCTGTGGCAGGGTCATAGGCTGTCTCTCCGGCCTGCGAAGCAGGACTAGAGGCTTCACTCGTAAGGCTGGCGGCATCTTCGGCCGCGTGAGACACAAGCGGCGTGAAGACCATTAAAGCAGCGAAACAGAAACAGAGAATCGCCTTGGCATATCTTTTCATGTTCTCCTCCATATCTAAACGGAAAAACCGTTTTCTATAAAACAGGCATAATCTTACCACTAATTATAGTATGTTTCGTCTGCATTTTCAATGTATTTCCTGTGAAAGTATCGTGACCGTTCGGAATCAGTTGCGTGAAAAAGGCTTTTTAGATTGAAAAATTAGTTCATATGAGATAATATTAGTAAAGAAAAGAAGAACGCGAAGAATGACGGGTGAAAACACGATGAAAAGAAAATTACTTATTGCTTTAATGATAACGCTGCTGGTTATGCTTCAGGCTGCCCCGCTTTCTTCGGCAGCGGAGGAGTCAGCTGCCGAAAGCCTGCTCGAAGAGAGCTCGTCAGCCGAGGTCTTCGGTGAGAGTGAAGCGAAAACGTGGAAACAAATCTCTGCCGGCTGGGAGCACACGTTGGCGGTAGATGAGAATAACACGCTTTTGGCTTGGGGAAAGAATTCTGACGGCAGGCTCGGAATAGGCGACACATACGCGCGCTATCTCCCGGTGGAGATAATGGGAGATGTGAAATACGCCGTTGCCGCCGAAACTCATTCGCTCGCCCTGAAAAATGACGGCACGCTCTGGTGCTGGGGCGCGAATGATTTGGGTCAAGCCGGAGCTGAGGGGGAGAATATCCTTGAACCGAAGCAAATTATGGAGGACGTTCGCGACGTATACGCAAACTACACATACAGCTTTGCCATAAAGAATGACGGAAGCCTGTGGGCGTGGGGAGATAATGAATACGGGCAGCTCGGCCTTGAGGGAGACGGCAAAGGCGGCCCGCAAAAGGTTATGGACAGCGGCGTTAAAGCGGCAATACCGGGTGTTTTCCACAGTGGAATCATCAAGGAAGACGACAGTCTGTGGGTGTGGGGTTCAAATGATTCATCTCAGCTGGGCGTAGGCGGCGCGGAAACGGGGGCTAAGGAGCCGGTCAAAGTGCTTGACAACATAAAAACGGCGAGCTTCACGGAGAGATATTCCGCTGCTGTGACGAATGACGGCAAGCTATATGCGTGGGGAACTAACGAATACGGGCAGATTGGCGGCTCTGACAGAGAGGTCGTGACACAGCCGGTTGTTATAAAAGAGGATATCGCCGAGGTTCAGGCGGGCAGATACCACATCGCGGCGCTTGATAATGGCGGGGTGGTATATACAAGCGGACGCAACAACTTCGGGCAGCTGGGAGATACGACTGATATTGACGGAAGAGAGTTTGTGGCTATCTTATCAAATATCACCTCCATTTCGGCAAAAAGCGAGTTCAATTTAACCCTTGACTCAGAAGGAAAGGCATATGCTTGGGGGAATAATCTTGACGGGCAGTTTGGTAACGGTACAGGAATTCTCTCTTTTTCTCCAACAAATCTTGTGGGACGAGAGTACATGACGGCATCCGTAATTGAAAAGGGAGTCAGTATAAAGGGCTCCTCGCAAACTTTCTCTGCCGGAGGAATGCACAGTCTGGCAATCGATAGCAGGGGCTCAGTGCTAGCTTGGGGGAACAATGTCAGCGGACAGTGCGGCGTGGGCATGGCAAGTGACTCTGTTGAGGTCGGAGAAATCATGGAAAACGCTGTATATGTGGAAGCGGGAGATATGTCTTCGTTTGCAATAGATCAGAATAAAGACCTCTGGGCATGGGGTTCTGACGCATATGGGAATCTGGGGTTAGGCAAAGAGACAAATGAAAAGTTTGCGCCTGCAAAAGTGATGGGTGATGTTGCGACAGTTAAGGCCGGAGTGACGCATACCGGCGCGTTGACAAGCGACGGAGGTTTATACCTATGGGGAGACAACACCTACGGTCAGCTCGGAACAGGTTCAGGTGAACCTGAACATAAGCCGGTGAAGGTGATGGATAAAGTCAATGATTTCTCTGTCGGCACAGGGCATACAATTGCCGTTAGGGCGGACGGAAGCATATGGGTGTGGGGAAATGGAATCTATGGTCAGCTTGGATTAGGGAATGATCTCCCAGCATTTGTGCCGATTTTGAATATAGGTTCATCGGGCGTCATGACCGAATCCGGAGATACAACAGTTGCGGCACTGATGAATGATGACAAGCTCTTCATGTGGGGCAATAATGAATATGGGCAGGTCGGAAGCTATAACCAAGACGGCGAAGGAACTAATGTGACGAATAGAGGCGGCATGGAGGAGGAAGATACCCTTGCCAGCGCAACAGATTTGAACGCCGTATTTTTTCCTACGAATGTTATGGAAAATGTGTTCTCATTCTCTCTGGCCAATAAGTTCACCGCAGCCATTTCACAAGAGGGCAGACTCTTCGGCTGGGGAGATAACGATTTCGGGCAGTTGTCCGGAATAAAAAAAGTGATATGGTCGCCGTTTGAAATTGATGAAAATGTCGTCGCTGTCTCATGTGGGGGAGAGCATACACTTTTCCAAAAGTCAGACGGCAGCCTCTGGGGTTTGGGTCAGAATAATTCCGCACAGTTATTTGCGAACCCAAATGCAGAAGAAGGATATATAACGGAGCCTATGAAAATAACTGAGGATATTGAATTCAGTGAGTTATCACGGGACTTAATCAATTCCGAGCTCAAATTTTCGCCGGAGAGATTCTTCTCAAGCGTACCGGGTTATGTGTGGATAGCTATAGGCGGCGGAATCGTTTTAATCGCCGCAGCAATTGTCATCTTCATTATGGCAAGACGAAACAGGATGCTCAGGCAGGCGGCGCTCACTGCCATTCAGGAGGCAGAGAGGCTGAAAGAACGGCATGAGAAGCGAAGGAGATAAAAGAAGCGGCTACCTCTGGTAGCCGCTTCTTTATTCCACACTTTTGAGTGCTTCGACCATGTCAACCTTATCGAGAGTTCTGTTCGTCATGAGGTTAACAACGATTGCGAAGCAGAAGGAGATTACGCTTGCAAGCACGAAGCTCAGCGGGTAAATCGCAACGGCGAAGTATATCGACGGCATTTTGAGCGCGTTTGTAAGCAGAACGCTCAGAAGATAGCCGAAAGGTAAGCCGGCGAGAACACCGATGACAGTTAGGAGCAAGGTTTCCTTGTTCACATATGAATGCACCTCTCTGTCAAAGAAGCCGAGCACCTTTATCGTGGCTAGCTCTCTTTCACGCTCTGAAATATTCGTGTTCGCAAGCGTGAAGAGAACCACGAACGCCAACCCTGCCGCAAAGAAGATGAAGACATAGACCACTGAGTTCATCAGCGTGAAGTTCTCGGAGAAATCCGCCTTCAGCGCGGTGGTGCTTACGGAGGTAAGCACAATATCATGGCTGAGCAAATCCTCGGCATACCGGCCCTGGTCGGAGACGGAGGCCGAGAGATTGCCCAAAACCGCATTCGGCTTATATTCGCCAATCAGCTCTTCGTAGAGGGCTTGTGTGATATACACATAGTTGCCGAGGTAATTCTTGACGATTTCGCATATTTGCACATTATAACGGTCAAGCGTCATCTGCTGAAGCACGGCTCGGTCACCGGCATTTATGCCGAGAAGCTCCGCCGCATTTCTGGTGAGATAAACTCCCTCATCCGTAAGCTCCAGCTTGCGGTGATACAGTGACATGAGATTGATATAGCCGCCAAGCTCGGCATTTTCCGGCACGACAATGAGCTGAACGTTTTCTCCTGCGCCGCGTTTATTCAGCATCTTGATATTATCTATGCGCAGGTTAATATATTCCTCCATGGCTTCTCCCGCGATTATATCAACGAGCTCGGCGTTATCGTCGTCATTCGTGACGGCAAGCAAATCATAATGATTGATTATATCATACTGCTTCGGCATTAAATCGGTGACAGTGTCTTTTATCGCGAAGCCTGTCAGCACAAGCCCCGTGCAGCCCATTATGCCGATGATAGTCATGAAGAGGCGTTTCTTATAGCGAAAGAGATTGCGCACGGTGACCTTGTTGAGGAACTTAAGCCTATTCCAGATAATCGGAGCTTTCTCTAGCAAAACGCGAGAGCCTTCGCCGGGCGCTTTTGGGCGCATGAGTATGGCGGGCATGTGCTTAAGCTCGCCCCTGCATGTGAGAAGAGTGGCCGTCACAATGCAAGCCGCAAAGAAAACTATGCCGCCTATGCCGTATATGAACTCGTATCTCAGATAGAAAACAGGTATGGTATAAAGGTTGCCAAGAATAGTGTAAAGGAACTCCGGCATAAAAACGAAGCCGACTAAGCTGCCGAGCAACCCACCGATTACGCACGCGAGAAGCGCATAAATCCAATATTTCCTGTAAATTGTGCGCCCGCCGAAGCCCAGCGCCATATATGTGCCGATTAGCCCTCTGTCCTCCTCGACCATGCGCGTCATCGTCGTGAGGCTTATGAGCACCGCGACGATTAGGAAAATGACAGGGAAGATGTTTCCGACGGCTTCAATTGAGCTGACGTCGTCCTTCATGCTCGAAAAGCTTGATATAGCAGAGCGGTCCTGAACGTACCACTGAGCCATATCAATATCCTCTATTTCGGCATAGGCCTCGGCAATTTCCTCCTCGGCCTCGGCCTTTTTATCCGCATACTCACGCTCGTTTTTGATGAACTCTGCCTCACCGTCGGCAAGCTTTTCTTTTCCGGCGGCTAAATCCGCCCACGCTCTGGCAAGCTTTTCAAGCGCCGAGGTTTTCTCGCGCTGAAGCTCGGCTTCGCTGTTCGCAATCCGCGCCCGTCCCGCCGCAATCTCCCGCCGCCCGGCTTCAAGCTCGGTCTTTCCGGCGGAAATTGTTATCCTTGAGGCATTAAGCTGAGCCTCTGCCTGTGCGATTTCAATTTCCGCCTTGGCAAAGGCCTCCGTCGCCGCAGCTTTCTGCTCTTCAAGGGCGGATATTTGGGCACTCAAAACTTGCCGGCTGCCATTGACGATACCCATGCCGATGGCGGCGGAGATGCAATTTTCCGTCATCGCCTGCAGCTCAGGGTTCGGTAAACCAATGATTGCCGCCGCCAAAGCGTTTTGCTCCGCCACTGTGGCGGATGCAACGGCTGAAATGTCCGGCGCAGAAGTCGGGTTCTCCGCAAGCATTCCCGCCGTGACCGAAGCGGCGGAGGCGGCAAGATTTCCCCATTCTGCTTCAGGCCAGCTATCCCCAAACGCGGTCTTCAGCATGAGCATATTTGAATTAGCCGCGTCAATCTGCGCATACAGTTCACTCTGCTTGGCATTCAGCTGAGCCTCGGCGGCGGCTAATTCAGCCATCGCCGCGGCTTTTTCCGCCGCGAGCTTTTCTTTGTTTTCCCGAAGCTTCGCCTCGCCCGCGAGAAGCTCCGCCTCACCCGCCTGAAGCTCGGCCTCGGCTTTTTTCAGCTCGGCTTCGGAGGATAATAGCTCGGCCTTGCCGTTTTCAAGCAGAGCTGCCGCGTCGCTGAGCTTCTGAAGGGCGGTTTTCTCTTCTTCTGTAAGCTCCGCTTCGCCGTCGAGAAGCTCCTGTTTTGCTTTTTCGATTTCATCCCATGCGTCGGCAAGCTCCGTATCTGCCTCGGCGAACTCTTCGTCCATTTCATTTTCGGCATCTGTAACCTTTTCAAGCGCCTCACCGATTACGGCATTATAGCGCGCTTCCTCGCGCTGCCGCATGATTTCGCTCTCAATTTTATCTATCGCAGCATTCACGTGCGCGGAGTATTCATCTGAGTAGCAATCCAGCTCGGCCGCGCCGGAGAGCGTGAGATAAATAGAGGTGTAAATATCATGACTTGCCGCGCTTTGCGCAACGAAGAAAACAAAGTCGGTTGCGTTCGATGAACGAAAACCGGCTTCACTGCTGTTTATATCCTGCGGGTCAAGCACCAAAGCCGTAATTTTATACTCGCTTTCGGGGAAGGCCGGCGCTTCTTCTTCGCCGAGGCCTTCTTCAATCTCAAGCATATCGCCGAGCCCTTTGCCCGAATAATCGAGATATTTCTGCGTGACGGCGATTTCATCGCCGCTTTCAGGCAGCTTTCCGTCAAATACATACGGCTGATTCAGCCCGTTGTCGCTCAGCACCGTCATGGCAGAGGAATACTCTGTGCCGTCAATCAGAACCTTGACGTCTTCGCTGTAGCCGCCGTCAACACCGCTCACGCCGGTTACGTTTTCCAGCGCGGCGATGTCCTCATCGGTTAAGCCGAGCGTTGAAAGCACGCGTATATCATACAGCCGCTGCTCGTCATAGAATTTATCCGCGGAGTAATACATATTCTGGCAGGTGGCGAAAATTCCGGTGAGCACGGCGATTCCGAGCATAACGATTATCAGCAGAGAGAAAAACCGCTTTTTAGTCCGCCAGATACTGCGGAAAATATCCTTGCTGTATGCCTTCAATTCATCACCACTCAATCTCTGAAATAGGCGTGGGGTTTTCATTCTTAATTATGTCTGTAACTTTGCCGTTCCTGAAGCGAATCACTCGGTCCGCCATAGGAGCGAGTGCAGAGTTATGCGTTATGATGATTACGGTTATGCCGTCTTCGCGGCAGGTGTCAAGCAAAAGCTGAAGAATCTGCCTGCCTGTGGCGTCGTCGAGCGCGCCGGTGGGCTCGTCACAGAGAAGCAGCTTCGGGCTTTTTGCAAGCGCCCGCGCGATGGAAACGCGTTGCTGTTCTCCGCCGGAAAGCTGTGCGGGGAAATTATTCTTGCGCTCTGAAAGCCCCACCTTCTCCAGCACCTCGGCGGCGTCAAGCGAATCTGCGCGTATCTGCGCCGCAAGCTCCACATTTTCAAGCGCGGTGAGGTTCGGCACAAGGTTGTAAAACTGGAAGACAAAGCCGATGTCAAGCCTGCGGTAATTCACAAGCTGCTTCTTGCTGTCACAGGTAATCTTCTCGCCGTCCACTACAACCTCGCCCGAGGTGACGGTATCCATGCCGCCCAAAATGTTCAGCGCTGTGGTTTTTCCCGCACCGGAAGCACCCAGGATTATCGCCAGCTCTCCCTTTTCAACGCAGAAATCAGCGCCCGTCAAAGCGTGAATGGCGCCCTCGCCTGCGCCATATTCCTTTTTCACATTTTTGAATTCGATATAAGCCATAGAATCTCCGTATATTTTATCCAACATACTGTTGTGTTTTCTACACATATGTATTATAATGTACACAGCGTTGATATTCAACCGATAAACTGCGGAAAACTGTTTGATTTCCTACAATAAAGAACGCTTATGTTGGATTGTCACCGAAAGTTTACAAAGAGGTAATAAATGGATAATAAACGTGAAGACAGGCGGGTGCGCCTGACGAAGCAGGCCATCCGCGAAAGCCTGATTGAGCTTTCGGAAATATACCCGATTTCGAAAATCTCGGTTAAGATGCTCTGCGAGCACGCAGACGTCAACCGCAGCACCTTCTACGCACATTATAAAGACCAATATGACCTTTTGAAGCAGGTTGAGCAGAGCGTGCTTGAAGACTTCACCGAAGACTTGATGAAGTCTAACATTCAGCAGCAGTCAGAGCTTTTCCTGCCGATTCTCGTGAAGGTTCTGGAATACGCCAAGGAGAACCGTTCGCTTGTGAAGGCGCTTTTAAGCGAGCACGGAGACCCGTCGTTCATGAATTCGCTGATGCAGATAGCCCAACAGAAATCCTTACAGGAGATGAGCCAGGGCAGGCAGGTGGGCGAGCGCGCCGCGGCATACCTTGAAACCTTTGCGATTTCCGGCTATGTCAGCATAATCCGCAAATGGCTGGAAGACGGCTGCACTGAGACCCCCGTGGAGGTGGCTGCACTTATGACGAAGCTGCTGTTTGAGGGGATAATGTCAGTTTACGAATGAGACTGCGGGCATAACGTATCCCTCTGATTGTGCACACGCAGGATTCGTGCTATACTGAAAAAGCAGAGAAAGGTGGGGAAGCAAGTTGACGTTAGCACACATTGTAACCATTGCCAGTAACGCCTGCGCAATGCTGATAAGCGCTCTTTTGCTTGTGGGCGCGATTCTCGGCGGGAGATTCAACGTCAGAATAAACCGCCTTTTTATTGCTATGCTCATCCTCAGTTTTACAGGTAGTTTTGCAGAGCTTTTTTATGACTTTTTAGTTGATGTTGAGAGCAATTTGCCAAACATTCTTCAGGTGATAGTCGGCTTGGCAGACTATCTGATTGCCGGCATATACTTTGCCGTATTTTGCATATATCTCCATGAATTCCTTTCCTCAAAGGATGACCGCCCGATTTCAAGGAAGCCGTTTATCATAATGGCGTGCATATACGTGCTGAACATCCCGCTCGTAATTCTATCGGACGCGGTGCTGCATGGTTTTTTGGACGAACAAGCACGATATGAGCAAGACTTCATACAAGCGGCGTCAGCAATACCTATTTTGGTTGTCATTATGATGATAGCCGTGACATTAAGAACAGTGAAGAGGCAGAAAATCAAGGCAAGAGAATGGACATCGCTGCTGGCATATATGCTTATCCCGCTGCTTGGTCTTTTCATTGAATATATCAACCCTGATATATGGCTTACCTACCTTGGCGGCACAATCTCCTTGTTTCTGATATATGTGAATATCCAGCTGGAGCTTAAACAGCAAATTCTTAAGCAAGAGATTGAACTCGGCGAGAGCCGTATCTCAGTTATGCTGAGCCAAATCCAGCCGCATTTCCTTTATAACTCTCTTTCTGCCATAGAAGACCTATGCGATGTGGACATTGAGAAAACGAAGACAGCTGTCAATGATTTCGCCCATTACCTGCGCGGCAACCTTGAATCCGTCACGCAGAAGAGAATGATTCCGTTTGAGGACGAGCTGGAGCATGTTGAGACATATCTCTTGCTTGAAAAGCTTCGCTTCGGGGATAAGCTGAACCTTGTCTTTGATATTGAAGCTTTGGATTTCCCTGTTCCTCCGCTTAGCGTTCAGCCGATGGCGGAAAATGCCGTGCGGCACGGCATAATGAAGAAGAGTGGCAATGGCACCGTTGCAATCCGCTCAAGGAGCGCGGAAAACGCGCATATTATCATAGTTGAGGACAACGGCGCCGGCTTTGATTTAACCGGACCCATTGGTGACGAGCGTATCCATATCGGCATTGAAAACGTGCGAGAGCGCCTGAAAGCCATGTGCGGCGGAACGCTGGAGATAATAAGCGCGCCGGGCAAAGGCACAAAAGCAGTTATCACAATTCCGAATTCCGAGGAGGCGCCAGAATGAATATAATGGTTGTGGACGATGAGCCGGCTGCTTTGTCACTGATGAAGAAGGCAATCCAAAAGGCAGCGCCCGGAGAGGTTCCGGCGTGCTTCTCAAATGTGAGGGACGCGTACACATATGCTGAAGAGCAACCGGTTGACGTCGCTTTCCTTGACATCGAAATGGGGGATGTGAGCGGCCTTGAGCTGGCGAAGCTGCTCGTCAAGATGAAGCCCGATATAAACATTATCTTCGTCACGGGGTACGCCAGGTATATGGGTGAGGCCTTTCGGCTGTATGCTTCGGGCTATGTGAGAAAGCCGCCGAGGGTTTCTCGCATAGGCAAAGAGCTTGCGAACCTGAGGCATAATCCCGAGACCGCGCCGAAGCTGCCGGAGCAAATCGGAGAATTCACATTTGACCATAACGCGAACCGCGTCCTGCGCGAGGGGAAAGATATTTCGCTTAAGCCGATGGAGTATAAAATCCTGCTTGCACTTGCCGCAAAACCGGGCAATTTTCTCACGGCACGGGAATTATATCGTAAAGCTTCCGGCCTTGACGCCGGTGAGGATATCCGCGCATTGTACGTGCATATATCCGGCTTGCGAAAGAAGCTGTATCTTCACGACGCAGGGAGGAGGCAGTGCATAGACATCGAGCAGGAGCGGGGCAAAGGATACAGAATTGTAATAATATGAGAAAAGCGAAATACGTCGCCCAACCTTAATCTTTGTTAAGGTTGGGCGATTTTCTTTCTCCTCTTGATATAATTGTTCCAGAAAAGCGTCCGCCTCCTTCATCGGACGCTTTTTCTCCTGTATACGGCGCAAGCGCGGCAGGGTTCTGGCACCCTTCAGAATTCAAAGCCGCGTTACGCCGTCCCTTAACGAAACTAGTTAAGCGGCGCTTCATTGTTAGTCTTTCCGCGGGAACGCTCTGCGGATTTATATAAACATTTTTCAATTTCTGGAGGACAGTATGCAAAAACAAGCAAACAACTCACTTAACTCTATGAGGAGGAAACAAATTATGCGAAAGAGTGCAAGTAAACTACTCTCAATACTGCTGAGCATCATATTGGTGCTTTCAGTTATACCCGTGGCGCACGCAGCACCGGTAGTCGCTGATGACTTCACGTTCTCCGCCGTGCCGTTTAAGTCGGAGACCAGCACTGCATGCGTTCTGCTGACCGGCGTATACAACGGCGCCGGCGCCAAAGGCTTAATAAGCGGCGTCACAGTGACCTATACGGAAAACGGGACAGGGCAAACACTGGATAACACAGCGCTCATCCATGAGGATACTGGCTGGTTTTCGGCTATGCTGAGAGGCGCCCCGGGTGCGGAAATTGTAATCAACAGCGTGGCTTTGACTCACGGCCAAAGCAAAACATACACGTTATCTTCGCCGCTTACGGTAACTGCGCCGCCTGTGAAGAGCTCCGGCGTATACACACCTCTGGGCACTCAAGAACCGGGCTATAATACTTTTGGTGGTTCCGGCGGTTTTGATATTGGTGACGTCAATGATGAGCTGGATTATGAGGGTACGGGAGATGTACAAACCTCATTTGATGATGCTTGGATAGTGGCGGCGAAAACAAATGGCGCAAAGGGCTGGATAAGCACACGGCAGTACCCGAACACAGAGTTGACCACTGTCTGCTACAGCTTCCTCAACACGACGGATACAACCATTAGCGGCATTAAAATCGCCATGGGAGCCGATGTTCAGATTGGCGACAATGATGACGCACCTATCGCCCCGATTACCGGTGGCACAGGATTCACAATGGCGGGAGACGTGGATGGCGTTCCGGTAACCCTGGCTCTTATCAACACCAACAGCACCGCTTATAACTTTTGGGGGGATTACGATGCCTATGAAGAGTTTTGGAAGCAGTTTTGGAATACCGCTAATTCTACTTCACCTATGAGCGGCGTAGACAGCATAGCAGTGGCAAAGGCGCAGAATATCAGCGTTGAACCGGGCGAGCTTGTGCAGGCATCATTCCATATAGGCACCGGCGACCCGCAGGAGATAGAAGACGCCATTGAAGATGCGGTCACCAGCTCGAGAGCTTCGGCTACGGTTGGGAACATAACTATAAGCGGCGTGGCAGGGGTGGAATTACCCCCTGGGCAGACCGCCAGAATAACAATCGCAAATGATTCGCTGAAAGGAACCTTGACGAACGAAGACGTCTCAAACTGGTTTGCGGGCCTACCGTCAGGTATGACGGCTAAAGCCAGCGGAAGCGGCACTTCGGTGACCATCACTTTCGGCGGCATACCGGCGACGGGGATAGAGGGTGCATTTAGTATAACTATTCCCGAGGATGTGCTCAACGGCGGCGCCGCAGTGACCGTAACGGGCAATGCCAATGCCAAGTTTGATATCCCGTCACACGCTGCCACCATTTCCGATGTGGACGTCAGCGGAATAACAGGCGTAAGCATCCATGAAGTGAGCGCGACTATCACGCTGATAAATGATACGGTAAAGCAAACCATGAGCGAAGACAATGCAAAAGCATGGTTCCAAGCAATACCGGACGATATGTATGCGGCCGCGAATGCCAGTACAGGAGGCGCTTCAATAACACTCGGTATTGGCGGCACACCGACCACGGGATTATTTGAGGCGTTTGAAATCACCATACCCGGCTCATTCCTGACAAGCGATGAGGATTTGACTGTTAAAGCCAACGAAAACGCGAAGTTCAGCGTCATTCAGGCGGCGCCCAAGCCAACAACTCTGATTGCAGATATAGCATCGAAAACAGGCCTCAGCGACGGTAGCGGAATCACATGGGACCCGACTACAAACACTCTGACCGTTAGCGGCACGCCGACTTCAGGCACAGCTCAGAACCCGGCGACGGACACCATCAACTTGACAATCCCGGAGGATGTCAACGTGGTTTGGGAAATTCCGTTCGTCAGCACTGATGAAGTGGCGCTTTCCATTACATCTTCAGGGGCGAACTCAACCTTCACGGTCGGCCCCGGGGCTTCGGTTATCTCCACATTTCATGGCAATGAAGATTCGTATGGAATAGATAACAACAGCTCTACCTCAATTATTGTTGACGGCGGCACAGTGCGGAGCGGCACAGTTGGTGATCAATGCAACACAAGCGGTATCAACAACCGCGGCAACGGCGATGTCACAGTAGTTGGCGGCGGCACAGTCACGGGCGGCAACGTCACCGGTGAAGGCTCAAGCGCCGGCATCTCTAACATCGGCTCAGGCAACGTCGTCGTGGAAGACAGCACAGTAAGCGCCGGAAATGTTGAATATGGCTACAGTGACGGTATATATAACGGCGGCTCAGGTAACGTCACCGTTGAAAACGGCATCGTCACCGGCGGCAACATCACCGGTGACGGCGAAGGCCACGGCATCTGCAACGAGGGCGATGGCAATCTCATTGTCACAGACAGTACCGTCAGCGGCGGAAACGTCACCGTTGGCGGCAGCTACGGCATTGGAAACTATGACACCGGCACTCTCACTGTCACAGACAGCACCGTCAGCGGCGGAGATGTTGCTGGCTATGGCGAAAGCAGCGGTATATGTAACAGCGAAGGCGATACAGTTGTTGAAAACAGCTCTGTCACCGGCGGCAACGTCGGCGACGGCGAAAGCAGCGGCATCTACATGTATGACAACGGCAATCTCACCGTCACAGGCGGCGAAGTCACCGGCGGCAACGCCAGCGAATACAGCTACGGTATAGTGAATTATTATGATGGCGACATCGTAATTGAAGACGGCGCTGTTATCAGCGGCGGCGACGCAGGTAGCAGTTACGGTATCATGAACTCCGGCGGCGAGGGAAGTGTCACTGTCACTGACAGTACGGTTAACGCAGGTGACGCCGAAAGCGACAGCCGCGGCATATATGACTATAGTTCTGGCAATGCGCTTACCGTCAGCAACAGCACAGTCAACGGCGGAGACTCCGAATGGGGCGACAGCTACGGCGTATATGTTATCGGCAGCGCCGATGTTGACATCAGCGATGCCATAATAGCTGCCGGTACAGCTTCCGATGGGGATAGCTACGGCGTATATCTTGAGGGCTCGGGGGATACCTCCATTTCAGGAGATTCTGACATCAGCGGCGGCAGAGGCGAGGCGAGCTACGGTATATATGTCGAAGGCACGAGAGAGCTTGACATCACCGGCGGCACAATCGACGCAGGAATTGCGACAGGAAATAATGATAACAGCTACGGTCTCTATATCTGGGATGAAGCCGCCGTAACCATTTCGGGAGACGCAGTGATAAGCGGCGGTACGTCTGAGAAGGGCACGAGCTACGGAGTTCACATCAACAATGGCCTCGGGGCAAGCTTAACCGTCACCGGCGGCACCATTGACGGCGGGGATGGTTCGGGTGGAGCCTATGGCATTCGAGACAGCTCTTTAGGCTCTTCCAGTGTGACGATTTCCGGCGGTCTGCTAACCAGCGATGATACTCCCGGCCTGGCAATATGGGCGGGTTCGTCACCGTCAATCGGAGGCACAGCCGTAATCTACGGCAGAGGCACGGCGAGCGGGCTAATCCTGCCGAATACTGTGCCGACGGACGACGCCATCTTCATTGCCAGAGCTCGCCCCCAAGGCAGCGATTTCGGAGGCGGCACAAATAATTACGCACCGGGCGCAAGCGACGGCCTGACAGTAATACCCGACCATTTGACAGTGAAATATGAGGTGCGAAACGGAAAGCCTGGCATCAGCTACACAGACGGCAGTTCAATCGACGGTTTCATTGAGGTACCGGGCATTACGGTAAAACCACCAGTGACAAACCCGCCGCCCCAAACGACGATTCCTGGTTCGGGCGGAGCAGCCGGCTCAAGCGGCAAAACGGTAAACATCCCGATTACGATAGATAGTATTGCGGGCACGGCGGCAATCGGCCTGAATGATAATATCACGCAAGAGCTTATTACAGGTGCGCTTGATAAGGCGAATGAGCTCGGCGACGGCGCCAAACCTGAAATTACGCTTGACCTTTCAGGGATTTCAAACGTAAGCGGCGCCGGCTTCAATGCAGCCGAGGCGCAAAAATTCTCTGACGCTGGGATAGGGCTGAATATTAACATGCCCAACGCAAATGTTAAAATAGAGCCCGAGGCTCTGGGCGAACTCGCCGAAAACGCGAATACGGGCACAGCGCCGATTACCATAGAGGCCACGGTGATTCCCGACGGAACACTTGACGGAATGCACGCGGCCAATGCCAAGCATTATGATACAGTGACCAATGTTGATATCCTTATTGACGGTGAGTCAGCCGATATTTCGGCGGAGATCAGCCTGCCGTATGCGCTTAAAGTCAGCGAAGTGCCGGAAGGCGTCAGCGTGGGGTACCTCACAGAGGACGGCGAGTTAATCCGCATAGACGGCACTTATGACGCCTCGACGGGGCTCATCACTTTCACAGTGCCGCGTGACACTCTGGGCAATTTCGTGGTCGGCTATGATGAGGTGCTTCTCTGGAACAATCAGTTCATTGATGTGGACGAAGAAGCATGGTACTATGATGCGATAAGCTTTGTAAATCATTTCAATTTGATGAGCGGCTATGGCAACACCCGCTTCGGCCCGCAGGACGGCATGACGCGCGCGATGTTTGTAACGGTGCTGTGGAACATGGAAGGCAACCCCGCAGTGGCGGATGATGCCGCGGATATTCCGTTCACCGACGTATCGCCGAATGCGTGGTATCACGATGCGGTGAAGTGGGGCGAGCAGAACGGCATAGTGGAAGGCATTACGGAAGATAGGTATGAACCGAGCAGAGAGGTTAAGCGCCAGGAAATGGCCGCGATGCTTCATCGCTACACAGTTTACAAGAGCCACAATATTCCGGACCACCGCCCGATGCCGGATTTCGGGGACATGGAGCATATCAGCGCATATGCAGTCGATGGAATGAGCGACCTATCCGAGGCGGGAGTTCTGAACGGCGACCACAGAGGCATGCTGCTGCCGCAAGAAACGGCTACACGTGCTGAGGCTGCGCAAATGCTGAAGAACTTCATGCGCTTTGTGATAGCGTAATACAGATTACAAGAAAAGAGATTTTATCTTCTTTTTACTCTCCATTAGAATACGGCAAAGTGCCGGGGAATATGTTCCCCGGCACTTTGCCGTATTTTGATTTACTGCCCGTAATATGCGTTCTCGCCGTGCTTTCTGAAAAAGTGCCTGTCCATAAGCTCTTTTTGCATGGGTGAAATATCCGAGTCGAGCAAAAGATTCTGCCATGCCATGAAGGCAATTTCCTCCAGCACAACGGCATTGTGTACGGCTTCGGCGGCGTTCTTTCCCCATGTGAAAGGCCCGTGTGAGCGCACAAGCGCGGCAGGCGTTGCCAATGGCGTGTCAGTAAGAACGCGTCTGCTTAATGTCTCTGCGATAACTTTGCCAGTTTCGGCTTCATAATCGCCTGCAATTTCCTCTGCCGTCATTTCTCTTGTGCAGGGTATTTCGCCGTGGAAATAGTCTGCGTGCGTCGTGCCGAGAGGTGGAATACCTCTGCCTGCCTGCGCGAAAACAGTCGCCCATCGGCTGTGCGTATGTGTGATTCCACCGATTCCCTCGAAGGCTCTGTACAGCTCGCAATGCGTGGCGGTATCGCTTGAAGGGTTGAGCTTGCCCTCAAGCTTTCTTCCGCTTTTTACATCTATGAGCACCATCATGTCACTCGTCAAAGAAGCGTAGCTTACGCCGCTCGGCTTTATCGCCATGATGCCGGTTTCGGCATCCAGCTCGCTGACGTTGCCCCATGTCAGGACGACCAGATTATGCTCATGCAAAAGCATATTGGCTTCATATACTCTCTCTTTAAGCCTTTCAAGCATAGCTTCTCCAATCTGAAAGCGCCCGACAAAGCTGTCAGGCGCTTTTGTTCATTCTTTACTCTTCTCCATGTGATTCACCGCCGCGCCGATAAAGCCCTTGAACAGCGGGTGTGAATGGTTGGGTCTGCTCTTAAATTCGGGGTGAAACTGCCCGGCAACGAAGAAATCGTTTGCGGGGATTTCAATCGCCTCAACAAGGCTGTCGTCCGGCGAAAGACCGGTTATTATCATGCCGGCCTGGGCTACGGTATCGCGGTAATCGTTGTTAAACTCATAGCGATGTCTGTGGCGCTCGTTAACAGATTCTTCTTTATAACACTCGGCCATTTTGCCGCCGAGAATTTTGCACGGATAGCTGCCGAGGCGAAGCGTGCCGCCCTTGGGGATGTTCTTGTTTTGGTCCGGCATGAAGTCAATGACCTTGTGCAGACCGTATTCGTCAAACTCGCCCGAGTTCGCGTCTTCAATTCCGCATACATTACGGATAAACTCTATAACCGCGATTTGCATGCCCAGGCAAATGCCGAAATACGGCACATTATGTTCACGCGCGTATTTTGCCGCCGTCAGCATACCGTCAACACCCCTTGTGCCGAAGCCGCCGGGGATAATCACGCCGTTGCAGTCACCGAGGTATGAATCGACGTTTTCTTCGTCCAGAATTTCTGAATCCACCCACTTGATGTCCACCTTGGTGCTGTGGTCATAGCCCGCGTGGCGCAGAGCCTCCATGACGGAGAGATAGGCGTCGTGCAGCTTGACGTATTTCCCGACGAGCGCCACGCGCACGGTCTTCTTCCTGCCTCTCACCTTTTCAATCATCGACTGCCACTCAGTGAGGTCAGGCTCAGGGACGTCGAGGTGAAGCTCACGGCAAACAACCTTTGAAAACGCGTGCTTTTCAAGCATAATCGGTGCCTCATAGAGTACGGGGATTGTGAGGTTTTCAATTACGCAGTCGTCCTTAACATTGCAAAACAGTGCGATTTTTTCAATTACGCTCTCATCTTCAATAGGCTCGTCGCTGCGCAGCACGATTATATTCGGAGATATGCCCATTGACTGCAGCTCCTTGACGGAATGCTGTGTGGGCTTCGATTTATGCTCGCCTGAGCCCTTGAGATAAGGCACCAAGGTGACGTGAACGAACAGGGAATTGCCGTAGCCCACCTCGTGGGATACCTGGCGTATGGCCTCAAGGAACGGCTGGCTCTCGATGTCGCCGACTGTTCCGCCGATTTCGGTTATCACGATGTTGGCATTCGATTCCTGCGCGACGTTATAGATGAAGCTCTTGATTTCGCTGGTTATGTGGGGGATAACCTGCACGGTGTTGCCGTCATAGTCACCGTTTCTCTCTTTATTAAGGACGTTCCAGTATATCTTGCCCGAGGTGATGCTGGAATACTTGTTCAAATCCTCGTCAATGAAGCGCTCATAATGCCCTAAATCGAGGTCGGCCTCGAGGCCGTCGTCGGTGACGTAGACCTCACCGTGCTGATAGGGGCTCATCGTGCCGGGGTCAACATTCAGATAGGGGTCAAGCTTCTGCGCGGTCACGCGCAGCCCTCTCGCTTTCAAGAGCCTGCCCAGCGAGGCAGCGGTTATGCCTTTTCCCAGCCCCGAAACAACTCCTCCTGTAACAAAAATATACTTCGCCATAAAATCGAAATCCCTCCACATCAAATTTGTATCTCCGCTTAATCATTTCCTGTATTTCCTTGAAATTCCGCTTCCCGCGCCTATGAAGATTAGTGCCAGAACCAAAGCGCCGCCTGAAATTCTGGTATCAATAAGATTCATGAAGAGTAATATGCTTACTGCAAGTATGCCAAGCACGGCGATAATCAGTAAAATCTGCCCAAACTTATACATCAAAACACCTCCTTTCATAAAAATTCAAATTATACTTCCACTACGCCGTCAAATACCTTTTCGGCGTTGCCCGTCATGATTACGGTTTCATCGGTGTAATTTATGATGAGGTCTCCGCCGCGCAGAATCACCTTCACGTCTTCGCCCTTCTTGCAGTAGCCATTCAGCACGGCCGCAACCGCCGCGGCGCATGCGCCTGTTCCGCAGGCAAGCGTCTCGCCGCTGCCGCGTTCCCACACGCGCATTTTAATCGTGTTTTCATCGAGGATTTCCACAAACTCTGTGTTCACCCTTTCAGGGAAGAGCGGTGAATACTCAAACAACGGGCCGATTCTCTCAAGCTCAACCTTATCGACGGAGCTGACGAACACCACGGCGTGCGGGTTGCCCATTGAGCAACAGGTGATGCGGTATTCGCTGCCGCCTAT
>DBCZ01000065.1:5573-28837 GCA_002293315.1 Ruminococcaceae bacterium UBA945 | reverse complement strand
GCCTTGCCCATGTCAACGGCCACATTGTTCACGAGCCCCTGCTTCGTGAACACGCGGCAGTTTCTTATGCCGCTCTTTGTGTCTATGCTTATATCTCGGCTGTTCACCATTTTGTTATCGTAGAGATATTTCGCAATGCAGCGGATTCCGTTGCCGCACATAGCGCCCTCGCTGCCGTCGCGGTTATAAATCCTCATCTCGGCGTCCGCAACCTTTGACGGGCAAATCAGAATCACGCCGTCTCCGCCCACCCCCTTATGCCTTTCAGAGAGATAAATCGAGAGGAATTCGGGCGAATTGATTTGTGTTTCAAAGCAATTAATATAGATATAATCGTTCTCACAGCCCTGCATTTTGGTAAACGGAATCTTCTGCTTTTCCTGCTTGAGCTGGTTTATATCTATTATCTCGGTGTTCTCCGCAGTATATCTGCTCATGAGGCTGTCAGCAAGCGCGTTTGCGGTGTCAATCGCCGTCAGGCAGGGTATGCCCAGAAGGCTTGCCTTCCTGCGGATTTTCACGCTGTCGCGCGCGGGGTTTCTGCCCTTTGCAGAGGTGGAGATAACATAGCTTATATCACCTTTTTCAAGGAGCTTAATCGTGTTGTTCGGCCCCTCGTGTATCTTA
The DNA here is from genome assembly GCA_002293315.1 of Ruminococcaceae bacterium UBA945. GTDB lineage: Bacteria > Bacillota > Clostridia > Oscillospirales > Acutalibacteraceae > Scatolibacter. Next base: position 28,210 of record DBCZ01000065.1, on the reverse strand, counting down.
TCGACGGGAATAACCGTCAGCCCTACCTTTGCGAGGACTGAGGCCGTGCCGTACGTGGCGTAGACAGTGAAGCCCATCTTATCAAATTTCTTCGCGATTTCGCCGATTTCCGCCTTGTCCTGGTCTCTCACGGTGATGAACACGCCGCCGGTTTTCGTCATCTTGCTGCCTGCGGCAATCAGCCCCTTATACAAAGCCTCTTCAACGTTATTGCCTATGCCAAGCACCTCGCCGGTTGATTTCATCTCAGGGCCGAGCTGTGTGTCTACATCCGTGAGCTTCTCGAATGAGAAGACCGGCACCTTCACTGCGACGTACGGAGAGGTTTTGTAAAGCCCGTCGCCGAAGCCGAGGTCGTCAAGCTTATAGCCGAGGCTGACCTTCGTCGCCAAATCGCACATCGGCACGCCCGTAACCTTGCTGATATATGGCACGGTGCGTGAGGCGCGCGGGTTGACCTCAATCACGTAAATCTCCCCGTTCTTGATGATATACTGTAAATTGATGAGGCCAATGGCCTTAAGCTCCTTGCAGAGAGCTTTAGTCGTCTCGACGATGAGCGCGCTCATGTCGTCGTCAATGCCCGAGGCGGGGTATATCGCAATGCTGTCGCCGGAGTGAATGCCCGTGCGCTCAACATGCTCCATTATGCCCGGTATAAGTATCTTCTCACCGTCACAGATGGCGTCTACCTCAATCTCCTTGCCGCTGAGATATTTATCAATCAAAACGGGGTTATCCTGCTTCGTCGAGAGGATAATCTTCATATATTCCTCTATNNATCATGTTCTGCCCGCCGAGCACATAAGAAGGCCTCATGAGTACAGGATACTCAAGCTCCCTCGCGGCGGCAAGCGCCTCCTCGGCCGTCATGACCGTGAAGCCCTTCGGGCGCTTGATTCCGGCCTTTTCAAGCAAAGCGTCAAAGCGCTCTCTGTCTTCGGCCATGTCTATGCTGTCCGCTGAGGTGCCGATTATCTTAATACCGGCCTCAAAGAGGGTTTTGGTCAGCTTAATCGCTGTCTGCCCGCCGAAGGCCACAACCACGCCGAGGGGTTTTTCAAGCGCGATTATATCCAGCACGTCTTCGGGCGAGAGCGGCTCAAAATAGAGCCTATCAGCGGTGTCAAAGTCCGTCGAGACGGTTTCGGGGTTGTTATTGATTATAATCACGTCGTAACCGAGCTTTTGAAGCGACATCACGCAGTGGACGCTGGCGTAGTCAAACTCAATGCCCTGGCCGATTCTTATCGGCCCAGAGCCGAGCACGATGATTTTCTCCTTGCCGTCTTCGGGAATCACAGTGGCTTCTGCGTTTTCGTCATAATCAGCATAGAAGTAAGGCGAGTTTGCGCGGTTGCCTGCGCCTGTGTCAACGGATTTATATACCGGGCGCAGCGTGAAGCTGAAATCATCGCCGGAAAGCCTTTTTATCGCGGCGTCAGGATAACCGAGCTTCTTGCCCTGTAAATAGAGCTCTTCAGTCACGGCTCCTTTGGCGAGCTCTGCCTCATAATTGACGAAGCTCATGAGCCTGTTCAGGAACCACGGGTTTATCATTGTTTTGGCGTACATATCCTCAACCGAAACGCCCCTCTTGAGAAGCTCATATACGGCAAAAAGGCGCTCGTCTGTCGGGTGAACCGCCAAAAGCCAGAGCTCGTCATCGGAAAATAGCTTGAATTTCGGCAGATTCAGCGTGTCTAGCGAAATCTCCGCGCCTCTCACTGCCTTCATGAGTGCCGCCTCAAAGGTTTTCGCGAGAGACATTACCTCGCCGGTGGCTTTCATCTGAGTACCCAAATCTCTCTTGGCGTAGACGAATTTATCAAACGGCCACTTCGGGAACTTCAGCGCGAGATAATCAAGCTGAGGCTCGGCGGCGGCATATTGCGCGCCGGTGACGGCGTTCTTTATCTCGCCGAGGCGGTAGCCAATTGCTATCTTCGTGGCCACCTTTGCAATCGGGTAGCCCGTCGCCTTGGAGGCCAGAGCCGAAGAGCGCGAAACGCGCGGGTTCACCTCTATCACGGCATATTCCATTGTGTCCGGATGAAGCGCGAACTGCACATTGCAGCCGCCCTCAACGCCCAGCTCGTTGATTATGCTGATTGCCGCGTTGCGGAGCATTTGCAGCTCCGCGTCGCTAAGCGAAACCGCAGGCGCAACGACGATGCTGTCGCCCGTGTGAACGCCGACGGGGTCAAGATTCTCCATCGAGCAGATAATGATGGCGGAACCGTCGGCATCGCGCATCACCTCAAACTCTATCTCCTTCCAGCCGGCCACGCTCTTCTCAACGAGAATCTGCGTGATGGGGGAAAGAGCAAGACCGTTGGCGGCCATCTCAAGCATTTGCGTCTTGTCATTCACGATGCCGCCGCCTGTGCCGCCGAGAGTGAACGCGGGGCGGATAATCACGGGATAGCCGATTTCCTCGGCGCACTCAAGCGCGCCTGCCACGGTGGTGACTACCTTTGAAGGAATGCAGGGCTCGGATATTTTCTCCATCGTGTCCTTGAAAATCTGCCTGTCCTCGGCCTTGTCAATAGTTTCGGGCGAAGCGCCGAGCAGACGCACGCCGTGTTCCTCTAAAAAGCCCTCCTTAGCCAGCTGCATGGAGAGCGTCAGACCCGTCTGCCCTCCGAAGCCGGAGAGAATGCTGTCGGGCTTTTCTTTTTTGATGATCCTTTTTATCGTCGTAAGCGTGAGCGGCTCGATGTAAATCTTGTCCGCCATGGCATTGTCTGTCATAATCGTCGCGGGGTTGGAATTGACGAGAACAATCTCGATGCCGTCTTCTCTCAAAGCACGGCACGCCTGAGTTCCCGCGTAGTCAAATTCTGCGGCCTGCCCGATGATAATCGGCCCGGAGCCTATCACAAGCACCTTCTTTATGTCTCTGTTAAGCGGCATATTCTCTCCTTTTGTTAAACCAAGCCCTGTGTCTTATATTCTCCCGTGAAGCAGCCGTCGCAAAGCCCGAGGCGGCATTCCTTGCACGCGGCGAGCAAGCCCTCAACACTGATGTAGCCCAAGGTGTCCGCACCGATTTTCTGCCGGATTCCATCCATGCTGAGCCTGTTTGCAATCAAGTTCTCTTCATTATCTATATCCGTGCCGAAATAGCAGGTGTGTGTAAACGGCGGCGCTGAAACGCGCATGTGCACCTCGGTTGCGCCCGCCGCACGGATAGCCTTCACAATCTTTTCACTCGTTGTGCCTCTCACGATGGAGTCATCGACGAGAACCACTCTTTTTCCTTTGAGCGCCGCCTTAAGCGGGTTGAGCTTCAGGGCGACGGCATTTTCCCTTTGAGCCTGCGTCGGGAAGATGAAGCTTCTGCCGATGTATCGGTTCTTCACAAACCCGGGCGCAAGCTGAATCCCGCTCGCTTTTGAGTAGCCTATGGCGGCCTCAAGGCCGCTGTCCGGCACGCCGCAGACCACGTCGGCGTCCACGGGATGCTCCTTTGCGAGCATTTCGCCCATTTTGAGCCTTGCTTCATAGACGCTCAGGCCGTCAACAACGGAATCAGGCCGAGCGAAATAAACATATTCAAATATACAAAGGCTTTCAGCTTCTGATTTAAGGCATATCTCGCTGTGCACGAGCTTGCCGTCCTGAATCAGCACGGCCTCGCCCGGTGCGATGTCTCTGATGAATTTGAACCCACAGCTGTCAAGCGCGCAGGATTCAGACGCCACTGCCACGCCGTATTCATTCTCGCCGAGGCAAAGCGGGCGGTATCCGTTGGGGTCACGCACGGCAACGATGCTGTGGTCAGCGCCCATAACTATGACGGAGAAAGCGCCCTGAAGCGATTGCGCCGCCTTTTTCACGCCCTCAAGCAGATTTCCAGCCGCGCGTATGGTTCTGTAAGCTATAAGTGAGGAGATAACCTCGCTGTCGCTTGTGGCGGCGAAATCCAGCCCGAAGCCCTTGAGCTTCTCCTTGATTTTATCGGCGTTAGTGACGTTCCCGTTATGTGAGGTGGCAATTCTGCCCGTCAGAAATTCGGTGACGACCGGCTGAACATCAGCCTTTGTGTTCGCGCCCGCCATGGAGTATCTGGTATGCCCGATGGCAACCTTTGATTTCGGCAGGCCCTCCATAACATCAGGCGTAAAAACCTCGCTGACAAGCCCGACGTCCTTATGGCAGATTATCGCGGTTTTGTCGCATGCGGCGATTCCCGCACCCTCCTGCCCTCTGTGCTGCAAGGCAAGCAGGGCGTTGTAGGTGATGCCCGCGGCCTCGCTGTTATCCGCGAATTTTTCGGAGATACTGACTCCGAAAACCGCGCATTCTTCACTGAGCTTATCGAATCTTTCTGTCATTCTCTCTCCAAAACCCATGCTTTTCTCCCTTTTACAATATCCAAAATATTATAGCACTTTTTCCGCGGAATTACAAAAACTTTTTGAAAAAAGTTGACAGGTGAGAGCGAGATACTATAAAATGGTTGCAGACAGCGAAAAAGCTGACGGGGGAGCGCCTCATCAGCCTTTTTGTTATTAAGGAGAGTAAAATGTCTGAATATTCGCCTCATGTTTCCTCTGAAAAAAGATTTAGCGTGCCTGATATTTTCGGCTCGCAGGTTTTCAATGAATCCGTCATGAGAGAGCGTCTGCCGAGAGACGTTTTCAAATCCCTGCGCAAAACGATTGAGCAGGGCAGAGAGCTGGATATAACCGTTGCAAACAGCGTGGCCAACACGATGAAAGACTGGGCGGTGGAAAAGGGCGCGACGCATTACAGCCACTGGTTTCAGCCGATGACGGGCATAACCGCCGAAAAGCACGACAGCTTCATCGCGCCCGCCGCGGGCGGCAGAGTAATCATGGAATTTTCGGGCAGGGAGCTTATAAAGGGAGAGCCGGATGCTTCTTCACTGCCCTCGGGTGGGCTTCGTGCCACATTTGAGGCAAGGGGCTACACCGCGTGGGACCCGACCTCATATGCCTTCGTCAAGGACGGCACGCTGTATATTCCCACGGCGTTCTGCTCTTACAGCGGCGAGGTTCTGGACAAGAAAACGCCGCTTCTGCGCTCGATGGAGGCCATAAATACCCAAGCTCTGCGCATTCTGCGCCTGTTCGGCGACACAGTGACGTCGCGCGTGTCCACGACCGTCGGGCCTGAGCAGGAATATTTCCTCATTGATAAGAGCGTCTATGAAAAGCGCAGGGATTTGATTTACACAGGCCGCACGCTTTTCGGTGCAAAGCCGCCCAAGGGGCAGGAGCTTGAAGACCACTATTTCGGCTCGATTAAGCCGCGCGTGGCAAGCTTTATGCGTGACCTCGACGAAGAGCTGTGGAAGCTCGGTGTGCTGGCGAAGACCAAGCACAACGAATCCGCGCCGGCGCAGCACGAGCTTGCGCCAATCTATGAGACGACGAATATCGCCACGGACCACAACCAGCTTACGATGGAGGTTCTGCGGAATGTGGCTGCAAGGCATAATATGGCGGCTCTGCTGCACGAGAAGCCCTTTGCGGGCGTGAACGGAAGCGGCAAGCACAATAACTGGTCTATCTCAACCGATTTAGGCAAGAATCTTCTTGAGCCGGGTAAAAATCCGCATGAAAACGCACAGTTTCTGCTGCTTTTGCTCGCCGTGATAAAGGGAGTGGACGAATATCAGGATTTGCTTCGCGTCTCGGTGGCATCCGCGGGGAACGACCACCGTTTGGGCGCAAGCGAAGCGCCGCCGGCAGTTATCTCGATTTTCCTTGGCGATGAGCTCACGGGAATCCTTGAGGCGCTTGAGACGGAAAGCCCGTATAACGGAAACGCCAAAACAAGCATGAAGATAGGGGTGCATGTTCTGCCGACGATACCGAAGGACACCTCTGACAGAAACCGCACATCGCCGCTCGCCTTCACGGGGAATAAATTCGAGTTCCGCATGCTCGGCTCTGCGCTTTCAATCGCCTGCCCGAACATCATGCTCAACACGATTGTGGCGGAGGAGCTTTGCCAGTTCGCGGATGAGCTTGAAAAAGCCAAGGATTTTACCGCCGCTCTCGGAAAACTGACAAGGCGGATTATCAAGGAGCATAAGAGAATAATCTTCAACGGCGACGGCTATTCAGCCGAGTGGGAGGAGGAGGCAAAGCGCAGGGGGCTTTCAAATCTGAAAACCACTGCGGACGCCTTGCCGAAATATATCGAAAAGAAAAATATGGCGATTTTCGATAAGCACAAGGTGTATACGAATGCCGAAATGCACTCGCGCTATGAGATAATCCTCGGCACATACATTAAAACCCTGAGCATTGAGGCCACCACGATGATAGAAATGGCGAAGCGCGATATTCTGCCTGCCGTGTCAGAGTATCTTGGCAGCCTCGCGGGCACAATCGCCGCAAAAAAAAGCGTCGGCGCGAGTATTGCGTGTGCGACGGAAACTGATATATTGAAAAGGCTTTCGTTAATGCAGGAGGGAGCATATAAAAAGCTTTACGAGCTTGAAAGGGCTTTTGCCGCCGCCGGCGAGCTGGACGGCGACATAAAGAAGCAGTCGAAATATTACAGCCGCGAGGTACTGAAGGCGATGGACAGCCTGAGAAGTATAATCGACGAGCTGGAAGTCAATGTGAAATCCGACTTCTGGCCTTACCCGACCTACGGCGAGATTCTTTATAGTGTAGTGTAATATAAAAGCGACCCCGGCTTATTAAGCCGGGGTCGGTTTCTACAGTATTATTCTATAAGCTTAAGCTCCCGCGCCTTCAGCACAGCATCCATGGCATTGTTCACCTCCAGTTTTTTATATGCGAGGGAGGTGTGTGTTTTGATTGTCGGGATTGAAAGCCCTGTCATATCTGAAATCTCGGCGTTTTTATAGCCTTTTGAGAGCAGCTCCAGCATATGCGACTGCTGCCTTGAGAGCTTTACGGGTCTGCCGCTTTTCTTTGAAGCTCCGCTCATGTAGCCCTTGTGCGCAGCTCCAAAGCTGTGTGCCGCCAGCATCACTTCGCTGACAAAAGCACGATTAAGCGAGCCGCGGTAATCCTTCTCACCGATGCTGTTAAGAATACGCTTCAAGACAGGAACCACGGCGGCACCTTCGTCAGCCGCGACCCGTATAAAGCCGTAGGGCTGCAAGATCTCCAAAGCTTCGTTCATTTCGGCGACAGCCTCGGCTTTTCGGTCAAGCGTCCAGTACAGCGCCGCAAGAATTACGCCTGCTTCACATCTGTCTAGAGGGCGGGCAAGGTTCTTGCCGAAGTCTTTGAGCAGCAGCAGATAATGCAGGGCTTTTTGTGTCTCACCCATTGCAATATACGCTCTCGCGGTGACAAAGTGCTGGAAGGAGCGGAAGAATTCGATATGCTCTGTGTCGGTGACGTAGTAGGAGTCCAGCCAGTCTTTGCCCGAGGCATTGTCACCGTCAAACATAGCCAGCTTTGCGCGGTACGCAGTGAGGTTGGGGGTGAAATATGGGGCGGAGTCATTGACAAACGCGCCCAGCCTCTCCATGACCTCCTTTGCGTCGGAATAACGTCCCAGCTGCCAGAGAATGCTGTGCTGCAATACCATCATACAAATGCGCCCGTCAGGTTTATTGTCCTTGGTGACCGTGCTGAGGACTCTCGTGTTTTCCTCCAATGCCTTTTCCGGCAGATTGCGCTCATAGGAAAAACCGGCAAGCGCGGTATCGCGCAGATACAGCCACTCAGGGCCGAGGAGGGGCGCGAAGGTGTGAGCAAACGTGTCTATGATTTTATCGCTCAGAGCTGCTTCGGAATAATCACGGTTACTGCGGTGCATATATGGGAGATTATGTGTGAAGGAAGCGATATTGGTGGCAAGCCCTTCTGTTGTGAAGCGTTTGAGCACTCCGCCAAAGATATGAAACATCGTAAACTGAGTTTTAAGGCTTTTTCGGTAATCCACATGAAATGCAAGCATGGCGAACTCCACAAACTCATTGCCCGCCTTTGCGATGTGCGGAAGATTTTTGATGATAGCATCCATATGCTTCGCATATTCCTTGTGGCGGCTGGTGAGGTAGTAATACCACGCATACAGGACATGCAGCACAGGTGCCTCACGGCAGGCGCGCTCCGGCAAAGCCTGTGCGAAAAAGCCGTGCAGAAAGTCAGCATAATCGGCCACGCCGTTCTTGTGTCCGCGAAACAGGAAGAGGAATAAAAAACTGTCTATGCCTTTATAATTGCCGCTTTGCAGCCAGTAACGCAAGGCGAGAGAATAATTGCCCTTATCCTTGTAATACATCGCGGCGGTTTCGAAGAGAGCGGCCGCGTCACTACCGGACTCCTCGAGCTGCGTATGCAGGAACTCCTGAAACAAGTGGTGATAGCGGTATGTATCGCCATACAGGCGGCTTAAAAAGGCATTGGAGCTGCTCAAAGCTTCCATCAGGGAGAGAGCATCGTCGCGGCCGGACAGCGCGGCGGCAAGCTCTGAATCAAACTCGTTCGCGATTGAGGTGCGCATGCAGAAGTCTCGGAGTGACGTATCCCAGTTATTCCACGCGAGCTGACTGAACAGGCGGGCAAAATCCACTTTGCCGTCCGCGGAGAATCCGTCAGACATAATAATGGTGTTGATGCCGATAGCCCAGCCGTCTGTAGCCATATAGGCGGCCTTTGCTTCCTCAGGCGTCGTGAAGCGGCCGCGCAACCGGAAATACTGCATGATTTCCGCCTCGGAAAAGCGCAGAAGACTGCCGGATATTATGTCTTTCTCAGCGTCATGGAAAAATGGCAGAAGCTCGTTCGGCGCCTCGCCGCGCGAAAGGATAAAACAGACGAATGAGTGCGGCAAGCGACGCAGGATTAGTGGCAGAGACTTCAATATCCCTGCGTTTGTTATGAGATGGAAGTCGTCCAATATAAGCGCATAGCTGCCGTCCTCCGGGCGCATCTCGCTCAAAAGAGAGACTGTGTGTTCAACGGGCGACGCGGAAAAAGCCTCGTCCGTCAAGACGCGGCGCATATTTTCATTGTGAGGCTGAAGTGAAAAAAGACCTGTGGCGAGCTGTTTGTAAAAAACAGACGGCGAGTTATCATAGGCATCAAGACCAATCCACACTGGAGTGCGCGCGCTCTGCTTCAGCCACAGCAGTGTTGACACGGTTTTGCCGCTGCCGCCTGGTGCGCACACAAAAGCAAAGCCGTCTTGAGCCGCCTCGTTGAAATGCTTCAGCAAATCTTTACGCGACGCACATATCTGCGGCAATCTTGCGGGAGTGAACTTGTCGCTCAGAAAACTTGGGATGTTCTTTTGCGGCATGGCTTTGCCTCCTGTCAACTTACTTTGAATATATTATATCACGACAACATTGTCGCCGAAGGCGAAAAAACATTAGTTCGCAATTCAATGTTCTCCGAAACACAGAAATCTTTTGATTTCGTTTTGTTTCGTGAGGTTATTATAACATATAAAGAGAAACTTTTCTCAAAAACCTCATACCGTATGATTTTATTCTTTTGCGTGAAATGATATGATATGCTTAGGTATTTCATAATATCGCGATGATAAACATGGAAATAATTTTATCGGAGGGGAAAAAGATGAAATTGATTTTCTGCAAAAGGCTCGTTGCGTCTTTAATCGCAATATCGCTGATTTTTACAATGCTGCCTCCAGTATCCGCTGTGGCGGCAGGGCAGGAGGAGTTTGTTCGGCAGACCAAAGGAGCCGCAACGCCGGAGAACGCACTCTCGGATGAGGCGTATAAAGATTTCGGGTTTCAATCCTTGCCTGAGCAGGAGGCGTTTGAGTCTTCAGAGCATCCGCTTGAAGATTATAAAAGCGCGTCGATGAGCCGGCTCTATGTGGGCTACATGAACAAGAGCAAGTCGCACAGCGGCAGCTATGCGGTATATGATGCGATGCCGCGGCTCAGCAAGCAGGCGGCTACTATCAGCGGCAATCACGCAGCAGGCTATCTGGACGCCGCTCCTTCAAAGGACGGTGGCAGCTATGAGGGTATCTCCGGCGTTACGGAAGCGGAGTACCGCACGCTCAATTCCGTGTCGCTGGACATGGGCCCGAATGGGGATGGCTCCGGCGGCAAGCCGTCAGTTCTTTGCGAAGCCATCTTGCTGACGGGTAAAGATTCAGGGGTAAGCCACGCTAAAAAGACCAGCTATCTGGCCGTGAAGACGAGGGTTTATGACCCTGTTAGGGGCGCACACACCACCCGCAATGACTATCATATCAAGCTGGCCGACTCCGGCGATAGCATCGGCAAGCTGGACGTGCGCGCCGCGCAGGGGCTCAATGCAGTGGCGGCCGGTGATTACAACGGTGACGGCGTGGAAGAACTGGCCGTTTATGTGCCGAATTTCAGCGAACCCTATATTCAAATCTTCGATGTAAGCGAAACCGGCGGCATCACATTAGGGGAAAAAATTGTGTTGAATGACCTTGCCACGCCAAGCGACCCCATGCAGTACCGCTTCAGCTTCACCGGGTGGAATCTGCCTATCGTCGCTCTTGCCACCACAGACCTTGCAGGGCACGACAGCCTCGCAATAACGGCCTGCTTGCCGCGCAGCACCGATAAAAACTACCGAGGTCACAGCCCCCAGCCCGCACTGGCGCTGTACAAAAGGGAGCAAAATGGAAATATGACGCGGGAGTTCCTTGACCATTTGAACTATGGCGACTATTATATGCGCTTTCCGAATGCCACAGAGGCCGATGTGAACGGAGACGGCACAGGAGAGCTGGTGGTGGCGGGCTATGCGGACACATGGAAAAACCCCGCTGACACGTCTACAACGCCTTCGCTGCATGCTTTCACGAAATATTGCGTCAACCTGCTGGTATATAATGAAGCAGACAAGATTTACCAAATGGCCTACACAAAACCACTGGAATTTACGCCTGCGGGCGATGTAAGAAAAGTGATGGCTCAGGACAGCGGCTACGCCATGAGCGAGCCTGTGGCACTGGCTGCGGCAAAGCTGAGTGAGCTTACCGCGGACGACTATCTTTTCCTTGAGGGTGCAGTGCTCAGTTTCCGCGGGGCGGCCGATGTGAAGAAGGATGCGGGCGAGCTGGAAAAGCTTGCCGGAGGCTCACTTGTAAAGCATCTTGAAATGAGGATGAGCCCCAGTGCGATAACCGTAAGTCATGCGGTTTCCGGCCGCTTTGCCGCAAACCGCCAGGGCAGCCAGCAAATTGCGCTGGTGTGGCATGATAATTACAACCACCCAAACGCGGTGGTGGACGCCAATATAACTTGGATATGGACGGAAAGCAATGTTGTGCGGCAGATGGACACCAACTACCAATACCTTTATCGCCGAGACGCAAACGGCAGCGGCACCTTCCTTTCACTGGCAAGGATTGACGACACGGCAAACCGGGCGGTTTACAGTTATGAAGGAAAGAGCTACGGCTGGAGCGCGCCAAACGCTTTGGTGGCACTGCCCGCCGTGCCTCATTGGAAGGAACTGCCCTATGAAGGCGGCGTAGGTGATGTCAGCTTCTCTGTGGGCAATACGCTGAATGCTTCGGCAGGCGGCAGCTTCACCACCTCGGCCGGCATAACCTTCTCGGTGAGCGCAATGGCAGGGTTTTCATTGTTTGACAACGGCGTGAAAAGCGGGATTGGCATTGATTTCAGCGCCGCGCTTACCGCCGGTATGGATATTCAAGGCGAGCTTTCTGTCGGTAACACGCAAACCTACAGCGCACCGGGCGACAAAAACCATGTGCTGGTTTATGCCACGCCGATGGTCACCTACGAATACAATGTGTGGCTGGCTGATTTCACGCTGACAGATGAGCTGGTGCGGGAATATAAGAAACAGACGGGCAGCAGCGTCGTACAGGACGAAAAAGGGACTATCTTCAAGCCCGGGGACACAATCCCCGCAGGCTGGCACAAATATAAGATGCATGTACCTTATTCTCCTACATTTTCGCTGATAACCATGGAGCAATATAATGCCGCCTATACCAAGCATACGCTGGGTACGGGTAAAATTGATATGAGCGCCTATGACTTTACTGTGGGCGACCCCACCACATACAAAAGCAGATTCAGCGATATTGAGTATTACAATTCGGTTCTCAAAATGGTATCACACCCAAAGGTAATCGCGGCGAACGATGTCACCAATCAGGTGGACTTTTCCGGCTCAGGGGATCTGAGCGGAGGAGTAACGGTGGGTCTGGATTATAGTCTCGCTGTTTTGAACAAGGTGGAGGGAGAACTTGCCATTTTGGTTGACCTCAGCGGTGGATTGGACTACGGGGTTGTGACCGGCGGCAGCAGCAGCTTTGATTTACACACCGGATTCTCCGTTGATATCGGTACCGGTGCATCGGTCAACCATCTGCCGAGCGGATACGGCGAATACGGCTTCCAGACGACGATGGGCATTTGGCCTTGCGCGGGCAGCGGTGCGCTGCTCACCACAGGCTTCATTGTGGAGCCGAAGGCGGATGTCCCGCCAAAACCGCCGGAAAACCCGTATGTATATGAAACGGGCATGCAGAATAACGGCAAGGCCTTTATGGTAATTGCATGGCAACGGCCAAAGGAGACAGAATACAGGCTTGCGAAGCAATATGATGTGTTCTATAAAAACGCGGGTGCGTCGGCAGGCGATTATCACTCTCTCGGAACAGTGAACGCGCTGGAAAGGAATTTCATAATTGCGGGTGAATTAACCCCTGCTGCCACCTATGACTTTGCATTCAAGCCTATTTCGGGCGACGGACACGACGGCGGCATTTCAGAGCGGTTGACCGCAACCGCTGCGAGTGCCGGAAAGCTGACAGTGAACCCGGCGACGCCGGCTGATGTCTATAAAGACACGCCCGAGCTTACTTTCAACCATGATTTTACCGTATCCGCCTCCAATACCGCGATGGATGAGACGATATACTACCAGTGGCAGAAATATAATGCGGGAGACGGCTATATCGGAGAGTGGGAGAATATCGACGGCGCCGATGGAGCGACATATACTGCCGAGCTGGAGACAGCGACGGCAGACGGAGACAGATACCGCTGCATAGTCACAGCCAAACGGAATAATGCCAACCCGTTTGTTAATCCCGCGCCGTCTCAGACGGTGATTTCGCGTGCGGCAACGGTTCATATAGGCGCAGACCCGCGTTATTCCGTCGCACTCAGCGCACAGGGTACAAGCGGGGATTTGCAGCGCGAAGACAGCGGCGAATACTTCCTGCCCGCCGACGGCAAAGCATATCTGAAGGCGCAGGTGAGCCATACAAGCCTGCCGAATATCGGCGACGGCTCGGTGGCACTGTATTACCGCAAGGACGGCGGTGCGGAGACAAAGCTTACAGACGGCCTTACGCCGGAAAACGGTGAGGTGACCTATGAATGGACGCCCCCGGAAGCGGGCACTTATAATCTTGCGGCTGTTTACATTTCCGCTCAGGGAGCGGGTATACCGGGGAAGCTTGCGGTATCCGAGCCTCTGATTATCCGAGCGGGTACAATCGAAGACGAGGTGTATGCCGTACACTATGAGCTGAACGGCGGGGAAAACAGCATGGCGAACCCCTCTGTCGTCAGCGGTAATGCAAGGCCTATCATGCTTGAAGCACCGACTAAAAAGGGAGCGAGCTTTGAAGGCTGGTATGAGGACGCGGAGTTCACCCAAAAGATGATTTATCTTGACGCACAGCGCATCAAGGCGGCATTGGGCGGCGAAGAGAAACCGTATGTGCTTCACGCAAGGTGGACATTTACGCAGTATGATGTCAATTATAGCTTAGAAGGCGGCCAGAATAATGCGGATAACCCGAATAAATACACGCTGGAAAACAGCGTGACGCTGAATGAGCCGACAAAGACAGGGTACCGTTTTGAGGGTTGGAGTTTCGTTAACAGCACGCCTCCTGTTAATTTGGGCAGCACTGAACTGATTACATCTCTTCCGCTATTCGACGAGAATAATGAGGTGGTGGCCGGAGATGTCACTCTGCTTGCCGAATGGGAACTTATAGAATACCCCATCGTCTACCACACCCCGCTGGCGGCGGGCAAGGGCGATAATCCGGACACTTACACAGTGGAGGACGAAATACAACTGGAAAGGGCAGACTACACGGGCACAAATTTCACTCACCTCGCCTGGTACACAGACCACACATATCAAAACATCTTAACTGACGACAAAATTGCAAAGGGCAGCACCGGCCCCCTCTCCCTGTTCGCCATGCCGAAAATCAGCTTCCAATATGTTTTCTTTTTCCCGCTTGGAGGTGAATATGGTGGCATAAACCCGCATACTACATCAGGCCAAATTGACCTGAGAGGCGCCTCTCGCCAAGGCTTCAATTTTTTCGGCTGGGGAGAAAGCGCTACGCCGGATGCGAACGGCAATCTGGTAGCCGATCGTGAGAATATCCATTATGCTGACACCTCCTATACCCCGCGACAGATGTTCGACAGGCTGTATGCCGCATGGGACGCCGTCCCCGAACAGATAGAGATTCGCTGGCTGGATTCCGTGGATGATACGGAAATTTACTTGAACCACGGCGAAAAGGGGGAAATTATCGCCGACCCGAATCTGTCGCCCACACATTACGGCTATACCTTTGACGGGCATTGGTACAGGGATAAAGAGCTGACCCAGCCCTGGGACTTTGCAAATGACATTTTACCTGATAGTCTTACCGGCAGCTTTGCGCTGTATGCGGGATTCAGAGAGCAGTATTACACTGTGAATTATGAGACGAACGGCGGAACTGCTGTTCCCGCACAACTGGTGAGAGAGGGGCAAACGGCGAGAAAGCCGAGCTCTTCCCGTCAGGAAGGCGAGACGGTTTATAACTGGCATGCGGACGAGGGGCTGACCTCACCGTATGATTTTGCTTCCGAAGTACAGTCTGACATCACACTATATGCCGAGTGGGGCACGATTCCGCCTGCATTTCCTCCCACACCTTGGCTGAACCCGTTTTCTGACATAATGCCGACCGACTGGTTCTATGAAGATGTGGAATATGTCGTGATGAACGGACTTTTCCTAGGCACAGATGAAATCACGTTTGCCCCGAATATGCTCATGACCCGCGCAATGCTCACGACGGTTCTGTGGAGAGAAGCGGGAAGCCCCGTAGGCGGTGAGAACCCGTTCACCGATGTGGCCGAAGGAAAGTATTATACTGACGCGGTCATATGGGCGGCGGAAAACGGAATAGCATATGGAATCGGCGGCGGCTTGTTCGCGCCTGAGAGGAATATTTCGCGGCAGGATTTCGCCGTTATGCTGATGAGATACATAGATTTCATCGGATATGAATATGATGTCGGCGGAGAATATGAAATATTTGCAGATGAAAATGAGATTTCCGATTATGCGAAGAACGCCGTGCAGATTCTCAACAAGCTCGGAGTAATCATGGGCAAGGGAAATGACGTAATTGACCCGCGCGGCTTTGCCACACGCGCGGAAGCGGCAGCCATGCTTCACAGGCTTCTGGAACTGATGAGGGCATAGATTTGAGAATCAAAAAATCCCCCTTTTCAGGGGGATTTTTACTTGTTCCTATTCGGTCTGAATATCCGCGACCTCAACCCCGCCGACGTGCTTCATGTTGGGGTAAATCAGCTCCATATATTCATCGGTGAATACGGTGTCTATGAAAACGGCGACCGGAGAGCTTGCCGGCACGCCCTCAATGCGCTGAGACCATCTCATTACCGCGGCGGCGGAGAGAACCATGTTGACCACCATGAAGACAGTGAGAGCTACGGTGAGAGGTCTGCCGACCTTCTTCGGAATTCTCTCAATTTGCAGGCACATTCTCGGATAGATTTCCTTTACCCAGATGACGCCGAGAAGCCCCCAAAAGATGGAATAAAACAGGTTGGTTCTGCCGTTGATATTGAAAAGAGAATCAGAGTATTCCCAAGAAACAGTGCCGAAGAACGCCTGCTGAACATAGCTGGAGACATATTCCACCGTTCCGCCGACGAGTGCGCTCAAAAGGAAGATAAACGGCGAGCTTCGGTTATAAAGCTTGTAGAACATCACCGTCATTGCCAGCGCGCCGATGCCGTAAATCAGTACGAACGGGCCGAACACCACACTTACCCTTATTTCAAACTGGTGCGGCGGCATCACAAGGCAATACAGCGTCTCGACGACGAAGCCGAAGAAATTGCCGATGAAGAATATCCAAAAAAGCTTTGACCAGCACATGCCGTAAGCAAAAGGCTTGTCGGCGCTGCTTTCCATTTTTATTTTATTGTAAGCACGCTCGAGACGCTCATCCCTCTTTCGAAAATAACCGGAAACCGGATTGACCACGCTCATTCCCTCTGTAATTGGCTTATCCATTAACTCCTCTTTTAACCCCGCATTCAATATCCGCATTTCGCAGCCGTCTCAAAAGGCCGCGCTTTTTCATAGAGCAAGTATAGCAAAAAAGGCCGGATAAGTAAATTGCGTTTCTCTTACGGATTCCTTTCGGATTGCGCCGCGGCAAGCTATTTGTTTAATTGCAAAAGAGTGTGAAGCATGCTATACTTATTATTAGTTACAGGGCTTAAAGCTTATGAGGATGATGCTTATGAAGATACATGAATCTGCGGAGAATTATCTCGAAACCATATTGATGCTGCGCGAGACGAAGGGTGAGGTGCGCTCGGTGGACATAGCAACCGAGCTTGACTTCACAAAACCCAGCGTGAGCGTCGCGATGAAAAAGCTCAAGGAGAGCGATTTCATTGAGGTGGATAAAGACGGTTTCATCACGCTGACAAAAACCGGCAAAATGATTGCGGAGGAGATGTATGAGCGGCACAAATTCTTCACAGATTTCCTATTGCATATCGGTGTAAGCGGAGAGCAAGCCGTGAAAGACGCCTGCCGCATCGAGCATGTCTTGAGCGCTGAAAGCTTTGATAAAATGAGAGACTATCTAGCGAAAAAAAAATAGACGCCATGCGGCGTCTGTTTTTTTGTTTAATCCGGCGCGCCCATAACGTCCCACGGCGTGAGCATACCGAGCAAGCGTTCTTGTTCGCCGCCGTTCTCGGTGATAAAGATAACGTTCACGCGCTTGCCCTTGCCGGTGAGCTTTTCAAAAATGGCCTTGGCTTCGGCATAGGTTGCATTGCGCGGCAGGAAAGCATAATTCTGCGGGTGCTCCTTAACAGGCAGAAGCCGCTGCAAATCCTCAAGGGTGGTGGCGCTGTCAATGGGCTTGCCGCTCATCATTACATAGCGAAAGATGGTGTCCTTGCTGAACACGCCGATGAAATCACCGTTTCGCATGACGGGAACATTTGAAAAGCCGTTTTTATCCATAAGCTCCATCGTGCACAGCACGCCTTGATTCAGCGTTGCGCGCATGATGGTCTCACCCTGCTTGGCATATTCCAGCGCAAGCGGCGGGTTTTTTACATACGCCAAAACCTCGCGCAATCCTTCCACCACAGGCTCCGACGGCTCGATTACAGGCAACCCGCCGATGTTCGCGTTGTGCGTGAGAAGATTCCTTATCTCTCTTACGACGTCAAGCTTATCACGGAAAACCGCGCTTGCCGGGTCTTTCGAATACTCAAACACCACGCTTGAATATCTTCTCTTCGCGCCGCGATATTTCTTCTCAAGCTCGTCTTCAAGCTGCTTGTATAAATCCAGAAAAACTTCAGTGTTAATCATGCTTCCTCCGGTTACGTCTATAATAGAGTGTCTGAGGTGAAGCTATCAAGCTTCTCCTTAATCTCATCAATATCCTTGCCGACGGAAGCCTTGAACTGCTCCTTGAAGCTTTTAAGCAGGCTGATGTTCTTTGTCAGCTCGTCCTTCTGCGCCGTGAGCCGCTCTATTTCCGCCCTCAAATCACGCAGCTTCATTTCGTCGCCGCTCATTGCCGCTCTTGCCGCCGCAAGCTCAATTTCGGCGGAATCAACGCGCTCGGGCACCTCGCTTTCCACAGGCGCATAATCTGGATATTCAAGCTCATCAAGCGAAGAGATGATTTCATCAATGAAGGCGTCCACCTGCCTGCCGTCATACCATTTTCCCTTGGTCTTGAACCGCACTTCCTCAAGTGTTTTTTTAGTTAGCTCCATATTCGTCCTCCAGCATTTTTAAGAATTTCTCTTTTCCGTATATTGAGTTTATCACTTTTATCAAAGAATTTGCAGGCATTCTCTCCGGCAAATCAAGCTTCTTAAGAAGCTCCTTTCGTCTCGCGGCGCTGTCCGCTTTTCCGGACAAACCCAGCATAAAGAAATCTGCCTTTGTGAGCTCGTCGCCCTCTGCCTGAGCATTAACCCCCGCGTTTTGAAGAGCTTCAAGCAAAACCCCGGCATTCATTCCCTCCACGCCGAGCTTGCCCTCTTTAGAGGCCACCGTCTTGCGCCGCTCTTTGCCGAAGATATCGGGTATATACGCGTGCTTTATCCTTTCGGGCGGCACGGCGCTTTGCAGCTTTGCCCTGATTTGAAAACCCGCGGCGTCACTGTCCGTCAGCACAATTATACCACATTCCCCCGCGAGGCGCTGAATAAGCTTGAGCGTATCCTTGTCCTTGAAAATCCGAAAGCCCCGCGTCTCGATTATCACTGCGTCAAGGAGCGTGCTGAGCTTAGCTTTATCATATTTGCCCTCAACGATGATTGCTTCTTTAATCTTAATCAAGCTATTCTCTCGCCCCCGGAAATCATGAGAAGTTTTCCAATCAGGCCGTCCAGCGTCAGGCGCGAAGCCATGCGCGAGCTTTTCAGCGACATATCTGCCGCAGAGAGAACGTCAATACTTTGCTTTATTTGCTCTATAGAGAGGCCTCTCGCCGAGCGATTGGCCTTGTCAAGGCGAAACGCGCGTCCGCCGTAGTCTCCGTAGCTCTGGGGCGCATTATATGGCAGCCCGGATAAAGCCGCCGTTTTGACGCGGAACATATCTATATACGCAGAGGCGAGAACCGAAAGCACCGCCACAGGCTCCTCGCCGGAATTGAAAAGCAGGTTCATGCAGGAATAGGCCTTTTCGTAATTGCCCTGCACGATTGCGTCGGAGAGAATAAATACCGTCGTCTCCAGGGATTTAGGCACGAGGGTTTCAATCATTTGGGCGGTTATCTCGCATCCGCCGGCGAACGCGCATAGCTTCGCCATCTCATTCAGCAGAGCCTTTATGTCGCTGCCCGCATATTCGGCGATTGTGCCGGCGTTCTGCCTTGAAAGCGTACAGCCGGCTTTCTCGGCACTCTTAATGAGCAGGCTAATTAGCTCGCCGCGCTCTCTCTGCTTGAATTCCACCGCTGCGCCCGCCTTGTCCACAGCCTTGATGAGATTCTTCCATTTGGCTTTTTTCGCGTCAAAGCTGAGCGTGGGGAAATAGAGAAGCAGCACGGTGGTATCGGGAACGCTTTCAATCAGCTCGGTGAGCTTGTTAATTTCGTCTTGCTTCTTGTCATCGAGGTTGAAATCCGCCACGGCGGTGCATTTGCGCTCGGCCATCAAGGGCAGAGCCACGGCGGAATCGACAATGCTTTCCAAAGACGCCTCGTGTGTGAATTCATTGAGGTTGAATTCGGAGAAAGCTCCGCCAAGGCTTTTCATCAGCTTCTTCGCCGCGCGGACGAGCATATACTTTTCGCTGCCGTAAAGCAAATAAACATTTTTGAGCGCGCCGCCTTCAATTTGCTTTTTGAATGCGCCTTCGCTGATAGCCGCCATTAGCTTTCCCTCCTTAACTCCAGCTTGCCGTCCTTGAAGAGGTCTATATACGTCACGCGCCTCTCGCATGCCGCGACGAACGCGCCGTGATATTCTTCGGCTTCAATTATATCACTTATTTGCAGAACAGTAAATGAGGAAATCACGGAGGAGGCAGGATTATTCGTCACGAGGATTTCACTGTGCCCGGCGGCCTCCCCGGTCTCGATAATCAAGCGGCTGCCGAAGATTTCGCTTTCAAAGCCGCCGTCTATTACTTCAATCGGTATGCCATCAACGGCGTTATAGACAGAGATTTCCTCAAAAACACGCCGCTCTGCGTGTTTAAGGAGAGCGTCAAGCTTGTTATCTATGAAAACCTGCTCGCTGATATTTACCGTCTCGACGGAATATTCCTCAAGGACATTCCGCGCGGCATAAGTGACATCATGCGTGTTTGAAAGCAAATTCATCGTCTTCACGGCGCTGATATTGTTTTCGGCAAGCACTGAGGCCGCGGCGGTTTCGTTATAGCCGCCCAGAGTTATCACGGCTGCCTCGTCATTTTTTAAGATAAGCACGCAGCTTTCTTCACCTTCATTTACGACGGCAACTGCAACCGCATTATGATATTTCAGATAATTGAGCGAAACTCCGGCGATTATAATCGCGGCGGAGCATGCGGCAAAGATGATTTTCGTCTTCCTGCCGGGCTTCTTGATTATAATCACCGCCAGAAGCAGCAAGATAGCCGCGAGGCATAAAAAGCCGTAGCGGTTGCCTATATGCAGATATATGCCTCTGAGCCCCGAAAGCATATCCGCACCCTCGATGATGCCCTTCGCCGTAAGAGCCGTGAGAAACGCGAAGGGCGTCGCGATAAAGGCGAGAATGCCCGAAGAGGAAAACAGCAGCGCAAAGATGGCGAGGTAGATCAGCAGAGTGGCAAGCGGCATGAAAAGAGTGCTGGCCAGCGGCGCAATGATTGAAACCGTGCCAAACAGATAGATTTGAAACGGCAGCAGGAAAACCGTGGCCGCAAGGCTCATGGAAAGCGCGGAGGCGAGGGGGTTCATAATGCGGTATATCTTTCCGCTGCCGAAGGGTTTAACCAAAGCTTTTCTTATCGGCGCGTTTAAGAGGATTATCCCCGCCGTCGCCATGACGGACATCAGAAACCCCACGTCGCCGCCGATAAACGGATTAAACAGGCAGATTATCACAAGTGAGAGGCCGAGGGAGTTGAGGGAATTTGCCTCGCGCCCGAAAATATCGGCAAGCAGGAAAATCACCGTCATTATGCCGCTTCGCATAACAGCGCCGCTCATGCCGTTTAAGAGCATGAACAGCAGTACGGCGAGTATCGCCAGAGAGTTTCTCACCTTTCTGCTGAAGCCCAGCCCTGAGAGCAGAAGAATAAGAAAGCCGGAAATCACTGAGACGTGGAAGCCCGAAACCGTAAGCAAGTGAGACAGTCCCGTCTCCCGAAAGCTGCGGCTGACCTCGTCTGTGATGCCGGAGTTATCACCCAGAATCATCGCGTTGACGAGCCCTGAAAGCTCCGGCGCCATCATTGCGCTCACGTTTTTCGTGAGGTCCTTGTGTATCCGCTTCAGGTAATAATCAAGGCCGCTTTTCTCGGCTTTAACACTGTAAGCCGTGCGATCCTTCACAGACGCGCCGATGACGACATTCTGCGAGAGATTTCGCGTTTTCGCCGAGAAGAAATCTTCGTCGTTAAAGGTGTAAAACGTGACGTTGGCATAGAGATAGTCATATAAATCAATGTAAATAGGGTAGAATGAGCCGAGCCGTGTGCGGAAATTCTCTGTTTTTATCTCTTCGCCGCCTATGCTTACGCTTTCAACCTCAATCTCATAGTAATACCTGCCGTATTCGCGCTCGGGATATTCCATGAGCCTGCCGCTTATTGAGGCGGCCTTGCCGTCAAGAAAATCAAAGTTTTCCGCTTTGCCGTCATAGGATATCCCGAACACGAAAAATGCCAGAGACGCCGAAAACAGCGCCGCTGACACTATGATAAAATCCCTTATGCTTTTTCCTTTGATCTTCAGAATAACCACAGCCGCGATGACCGCCGCGAGGCAAACACCGGCCATAACGAAGCTTGGCGTCTTTCCGATGAAAACCGCCGCAACGAAGGCTATTAGCAGTGAGAATCCGATAACGGCAAAAGGCTTCTGCATTATTTCTCAAACAGGGGCAGAGGCTCTAAGAAGATGATATCGTCTCTGTCCATGGCGTCGCCCTCGGCGAGAACGCAGGCCTTGCCGACCACCTTGCCGCCTATCTGGTGCAAAAGCTCCTCCATCGCGGCAAGGGATTCTCCCGTGCTTACGACGTCATCTACAATGAGAATTCGCTTACCCTTGAGATTGATGCAGTCATCTTCAGAGAGATACAGCTTTTGAACATGAGAGGTCGTTATAGAGCGCACATCGGTACTTATCGGGTTTCGCATATATGCTTTTATCCCTTTTCTCGCGACGACGTAATTGCGGCAGCCGAGCCGCGCCATCTCATAGGCAAGCGGAATGCCCTTGCTCTCCGCCGTTACGATTACGTCATGCTCCGGGCATTTCTCAAGCAGAGCCGCCGAAGCCTTCTCCGTGAGCTCAACATCGCCGAACATGATGAAGCCCGCAATGTCAAGATGCTCGTTTATCGGGCAAATCGGCAGGCTTCGCTCTACGCCCGCAATGGTCATATTATAATATTCACCCATGTTTTCCTCCTTAGCCCAGCTTTTCGCTCAGGCTCTTGCCCGCCAGCATATGAAAATGCAAATGATTCACAGACTGCCTGCCGTCCTTGCCTGAATTCGTGACGAGCCTAAAGCCGTTTTCCAGCTTTTCCTGCTTTGCTATCTCCGCGGCCGCTTCAAACACAGCGGCGACAAGCGCGCTGTTTTCACCGGTGATGTCCGCCGCGGAAGCGATATGCTCTTTCGGGATTATCA
>DBCZ01000065.1:0-5565 GCA_002293315.1 Ruminococcaceae bacterium UBA945 | reverse complement strand
TAGACCTTGGTTGAGGGGATTTCCCCGCTCACTATCCTGCAAAAAATACAGTCCATTTTATCCTCCTCACATCATGCCGCGCGCGATTTCCTCAACAGCAGAAAGCGCCCCGCCGATTTTATCCTTATCCTTTATGCCCGCCATTGCGAAATCGGGTCTTCCGCCGCCGTTTCCGCCGGCAAGCTGCGCAACCTCTTTTACAATCTGCCCCGCCTTGAGGCCCTTATCCTGCGCGCTCTGATTCACCGCGCAGACGATGTTTATCTTATCGTCCGCCCCGCCCGCAAGCACGATGACGGTCGCCTCGTTATATTCTTTGGCTTTGTCCGCCATGGTTTTGACTGCGTTTATATCTGTGCCAGTCATATTAGCAGTGATAATTCTCACACCGTTTACATCTTTGGCGTTTTCAAAAATATCTCCGGCGTTTTTATTCGCGAGCTGGGTGTTGAGCCTTTCAATCATTCTGTCCTTGGCGCGCATTTCATCAATAAGCGCCTTGACGCGCTCAACCATGTTTACGGCGTTCGTCATTTTGAGCATTCCGGCCATCTCGTCTCTCATCTCGATGACGGTGTCGAGGATATTCAGCACGCCTCTGCCCGTGACGGCTTCGATTCTCCTCACGCCGGCAGCAACGGAGCTTTCTGACAATATCTTGAAAAGCCCGAGCTTCGCGGTGTTATCCACATGCGTGCCGCCGCAGAATTCGCGTGAAAAGTCGCCGATGGAAACCACGCGGACAGTGTCTCCGTATTTCTCTCCGAACAGCGCCATCGCGCCCATTTCTCTAGCCTCGGCTATGGGCATCACTCTCACGTCAACGGGCAGACCCTCGAGGATTTTATCGTCGATTATCTCCTCAACTCTTCTCAGCTCGGCAGGGGAAAGCGCCTGAAAATGCGTGAAGTCAAAGCGCATTTTATCATCGTCCACAAGCTGCCCGGCCTGCTCCACATGCGTGCCGAGCACCTCACGTAAAGCCGCCTGCAAAAGGTGTGCCGACGTATGGTTTCGCATGATTGATTCACGGCGCTTTCTGTCAATCTTCGCCTTGACGGCGGTAGTTGCTTCAAGCTTGCCGTCCGCGATGACGGCCCTGTGCATATATACCCCGCCGCCGGATTTAGTTGTGTTGATTATCTCGGCCTTGCCGCCGGAGGACTCGATTACACCGGTATCGCCCACCTGCCCGCCGCCCTCGGCGTAGAAGGGGGTTCTGTCCAGCACAATTGATACTTCATCGCCTGCCTCGGCGGAAGCCACCCTTTGCCCGGCTTTGATAATCGCGAGAATTTTCGCGTCGCTTCGCATTTCGTCATAGCCCGTGAAATAGGTGGCGTCTATTCCCTCGGCGGCGTCATTTTCGCCCGCCCAGGCGTCTTCTCCCGCGGCCTTCCGCGCGTTTCTGGCGCGCTCGCGCTGCTGAAGCATGAGCTCGAAGAAGCGGCTTTCATCGACCGCAATCTTGCGCTCCGCGAGGATTTCCTTCGTCAAATCAAGCGGGAAGCCGTAGGTGTCGTTGAGCAAAAAGGCGTGGTCGCCCGAAAGCGAGTTGGATTGCAGATTCTCTATGAAAGCGTTGAGCCTTTCAAGTCCCTGGTCTATTTTTTGCGCGAAGCTTGTCTCCTCGCTCTCAATTATCTTCTTTATTGTTTCGCGCTTTTCATCAAGCTCGGGATATGCGTTTTTGTTTGAATCTATAACCGTATCGGCGAGCTGTGTCAGGAAAACGCCCTGCACCTTCAAAAGCTTGCCGTGTCTAGCGGCGCGCCTCAGCATGCGGCGCAGAACATAGCCCCTGCCTTCGTTTGAGGGCAGAATGCCATCGCCTATCATGAACACAATGCTTCTGATATGGTCTGTGATGATTCGCAGGGATACATCATTCTTGCGGGTTTCGCCGTACGGAGTTCCGGTGATTTTCACGGCGTGGTTCGTTATCTCCTGCATTGTGTCCACCAGGAAAATATTATCCACGCCCTGCACGACCATCGCCAGGCGTTCAAGCCCCATGCCGAAGTCGATGTTCGGGAGGTCAAGCGGCGCGTAAGTGCCTTTTCCGTCAGATTCAAACTGTGAGAAGACGATATTTCCTATCTCGACGAAGCGGTCGCAGTCACAGCCGGGCGCGCAATCGGGCTTGCCGCAGCCGTTTTCCTCGCCTCTGTCAAAATAAATTTCACTGCACGGCCCGCACGGCCCGGCGCCATGCTCCCAGTAATTGTCTTCCTTACCCAGGCGCACCATGTGAGATTCCTTTATACCCACATTTTTCACCCATATATCATATGCCTCGTCGTCTTCCAAATAGACGGAGATATACAGCAGCTCTTCGGGAATATCAAGCGTTTTATTGAAGAATTCCCAAGCCCACGGAATGGCCTGCTCTTTGAAATAATCGCCGAAAGAGAAATTGCCGAGCATTTCAAAATAGGTGAGGTGCCGCGAGGTTATCCCGACGTTTTCGATGTCGGTATTGCGCACGCACTTTTGGCAGGTCGTAACTCTTCTGGCAGGCGGAGTGACCTCGCCCGTGAAGAACTTCTTCATCGGCGCCATTCCCGAATTGATAATCAGAAGGCTGTTGTCGTCCTTAGGCACAAGCGAAAAGCTCGGCAGGCGCTGATGCTCCTTTGCTTCAAAGAATGAGAGAAATTCCTCTCTCAAATCGTTAAGTCCCGTCCACTTCATTTGGTTCTCCTTTTAGAAAAATCTTTTTCAATAAAAAACACCCCAAGCCATAGCTTGGGGCGAATTAAATCCGCGGTACCACCCAAATTGCGGGGCAAGCCCCGCCTCTTTAGAGAAAACTCTGCCGTTAACGCCGGCATACGCCGCTGCTTTGCACAGCGATGCGCCTCCGAAGAGTAAGGGGCGGCCAGAATTCTTTGCCCGGCTGTTCTCAGCGGCCAGCCTCTCTTTGAGAGCAAAAACAACTCATTTTCCCCGCGCAGTTTCAGTATAAAATTATTATATGCCTATTGCGGGAGGGTGTCAAGGCTTATGCTATTATAAAGCTGTTGACAGCCTTAATAGGCTTTGATATAATATAAAAACATCTTGAGGGAGTAGTTTGCGAGAAATCTCGTTGCAAGTCAACATGCTGGCTTTTGCCTGGCTTGCATTAAAGAACAAGACTCATGTTTGTAGATTTAGCGGTTTGCCGCTATATTTACGGCATTTGTCTTTTTTTATTGCATAAAAACACAGTATTTTGGAGGGAAATATGACACTTTTAGAGCTGTTTCTGATTGCACTTGGGCTTTCGATGGACGCCTTTGCCGTGGCCATCAGCAAGGGGCTGTTAATGCAGAAAGCCACGCTGAAAAAAGCGCTGACCGTTGGGCTTTATTTCGGTCTGTTTCAGGCCGCGATGCCTTTGCTCGGCTATTTCGCCGGAAGCTTTTTTGAAAAGCAGATTACCGAGTTCGACCACTGGATTGCCTTCGGGCTTCTGCTGCTCATCGGTGCGAACATGATTCGTGAGGCCGTGAAGCGTGACGATGACGACGAGCTGAAGGAGGACATAGGCCCGAAGTCAATGTTCCCGCTTGCCGTCGCGACGAGTATAGACGCACTCGCAGTTGGAGTATCCTTCGCGTTTTTGAAGGTTGAGATTGTTCCCGCGGTTTCGTTTATCGGCGCGACCACGCTGATTCTTTCAATGGTTGGAGTAAAAATCGGCAATGCTTTCGGCATGAGGTTCAAAAGCAAGGCCGAGATTATCGGCGGCGTCATCTTGATTCTTATCGGCACTAAAATACTGCTCGAACATTTGGGGATTTTGAACTTTTAGCTCTAAACAAAAGAGCCTGACGTTGCGTCAGGCTCTTTTGTTTTGCTATCTTTTCCTGTTATGTTTATTCATTTTGCTGATGCTTTTGTGCAGTTGCTGGCGCTCTCGCAGATAGCCGATTTTATCATCGGAATATCTTGCTTCCTTCTTGAGCTTGTTATAGCTTTCAAGGCGTTCTGCGGAAAGCTCGCCGCTTTCAATGGCGGCTCTTACGGCACAGCCGGGTTCGTTTTCGTGGCGGCAATCTGAAAACCTGCAGCGCTCAAAGTAGCTCTCAACGTCGTTGAAGGCTTCGCCGAGACCGCTGCTGACATCCCACATGCCGAGCTCGCGCATGCCGGGGGTGTCGATTATCATGCCGCCGCCGGATAGCCTGATGAGCTGCCTGTGAGTTGTGGTGTGCCGCCCTCTGGCGTCGTCCTCACGGATAGCCTTCACCGCCATCACCTCCCGGCCAATTAGGGCGTTTAGAAGAGAAGATTTACCGACTCCGGACATACCGAGGAAAACANNCGTGCCGCCCTCTGGCGTCATCCTCCCGTATGCCGCTCACATTCATGATTTCCTCACCCGCGAGAGCGTTCACAAGGCTTGATTTGCCCACGCCCGACGAACCGAGAAAAACACTTGTCTTTCCCTGCTTCATATATGGCGAAACATTCTCTATGCCCCGCATTGTTTTGGCGCTGACGGCATAGACGGGTACGCCAGGCGCAGCTTCCTCGGCCTCGGTGATATACTTATCGGCATTATCTGTCAAGTCTGATTTCGTGAGCAATACCACCGGTGAAGCTCCGCTCTGCCACGCGAGCGTGACATATCTCTCTAGCCGTTTCGCGTTGAAGTTCTGATTCATCGACTGCATGACGAACACGTAATCGAAGTTCGCCGCCACCGCCTGCTCCGTCTGATGCGCGGTGGAGGGGTCTGTGCGTGAGAACAGAGTTCTGCGCGGGAAGGTTTTCACGATGAGGCTGTCTCCGCTTTTATTGTAAACAATCTCCGTGAAATCCCCTGTTGTGGGAAAGCTTTCATCGCCCTCGCCGAAATACACGCCGCTTTTTAGCCGCGCAAAGGTTTTCCCCGCGGCACAGATTATCTCATACCTTTCCTTATGCACGGCGGTGATTCTCGCTGCAGTTTCTTCAGTGCCGCCATATATATTTGAATCATAACCATAGTCCATTATATTTATCATTTCTTCTCCTTTCCTGCAAATGGGCGCAAAAATAGCACACCTAAGTGTGCTACATAATCGCAGTATTCACATAAGCTTGTCAATTGCCGAGGTTCCGTTTTCTCGGCGATATTCTGTTTTATTTCTCGACCACCCAAATAACACTCATAAGACACCTCTCCTTTCGAGACGGGTATTGAACTAGTCCACAGTCTATTATAGTCTGATTCCCTTAATTGTCAAGCCTTTGCTTTTACATTTTTGCAGGCCTCACATGAGGCGCAGCTTCCGCCGCACATGTTCTTTTGCGCGCAATCCGCGCAAATACCGTTTCTTTTTATGCGGCGCAGGGAGAAGAACATCAGCGCCACTATAGCAAGCAGAATTACTACCGTGGGTATCATATTGCTCCTTTCATAATCAAGCCTGTCAGGCAAGCGTGGATTCAAGCTTCGACTTCTTCTTGTATGTATCAGGCCTCAACAACATAAACAGCATGAAAGTCAAGACCAGCACAGCCGCCAGCGTACCTGCCGTGAATTCATATGCGGTGAAGAACGCGCCGAACTGATTTATCATCAAGGCTATG
>DBCZ01000041.1 GCA_002293315.1 Ruminococcaceae bacterium UBA945 | reverse complement strand
AGCCGGAAGGCCCGACGAAGACGGTGAAGGAGCCGTGGGGGATGGTAAGCGAAATGTCCGGCAAAATCGTCACAGGGCCGAAGCATTTTCTGATATGGGAGTATTCAAGCGTCGCCATGATGGTTATCCTTCCGACAGGTTCGTGTAGCTGAAGTAGGAAAAGTCGGCCGTCATTTTCAGGCCGCACACGTCGTTCGCGGCCATGCCGACAAAGGCGCCGGTGAAATTGCCGACTCCGGTGAAGGAGGACGGGGACTTGACGTTCTGCCCCTCGCCGCACTCGTCGGAAAGGACGGAGGCGTCAAGCACGGGGCCTATGCGCTGCCAGTCGCCGCCGCCCTGCCTCCAGAAGAAGCGGAGGGCCGTCCCCCGCGTCTCACACAATCATTCTTGCGCATTTGCAAAAGGGTGACAGCTATGGGTATCAAATCAATCGCGCGATAGAGCTTCAGACAAAGGGGCAGCTTGAGCTTAAGGAAGCCACGCTGTACTCGGCCTTTAGGAGGCTTGAGCTTTCGGGGTGCATCATCTCATATTGGGGTGATGAAAACACAGGCGCAAGACGCAGATACTACAGCATAACCGATTACGGCAGAGAAATTTGCAGCAATTTAGTGCGAGAATGGAACCTGGCAAAAAGAATTATTGACGAATTAATCAAGGGGGATTAGAACATGGAAGACAGAATCAGGGCATATGTGGACGAGCTTTTCCAAAACGCACCTTCAACGCAGAAGGCATATGAAATGAAGGTTGAGCTCACTGGAAATCTTATTGAGAAATACAACACGCTCACTTCTGAGGGCCAGCCGCCTGAGCAGGCGCTTGCAAGTACGATTGAGAGCATAGGCGATGTTTCAGAGCTTTTCGGAAGCCTCGTCGAGCCGCTGCCGTATCAGGCAATGCCTTTGCAGCAGCAAAGCAGCAAGTATCCGTTCTTTTTATCAATAGCTGTGATGCTGTTCGTGCTTTCGATAATTCCGGTAATCTTGCTAAAGAGCATTGTCGGCGTACTTATAATGGTGGTTATAGCTGCGGTTGCGATTGCTATCTTGGTCTATGCCAACGCATCGAAGCCAAAGATGAGTAATGGAGGTACTATGGTGGACGATTTCAGAACATGGCAGAGCAAAACCGAGTTCAATAAGCAAATGAAGAAATCTATCAATATGGCGCTGTGGCCGATTATCGTCATCCTCTATTTCCTCATCAGCTTCTCAACCGGCATGTGGCATATAACTTGGATTCTCTTCATCGCGGGAATTGCGATTGAAGGCTTGGTCCAGGCCATCTTTGCCTACAAAAACATAAAGTAGAGGCGAGAAGAAAATGAATTATAAGTTTAACTCAGTTTCCGATAACAAGCGGCAATCGGGTTTGGCAATGTATTCGGGCGCAATATTCACAATTGCCTGTATCCTCGGAATTCTCGCGCCGTCCATCGTGAATTTCGCGCTTGAAAGTACCCTGTCTTGGGCGCTTCTGCCGATTTCATCAATTATATACGCATGGCTCTTGGTTGTGCCGATTTTCTGGTTCCCAAAGAGAAGGATTCTCTTCCTGCTCTGCCGATTTACAGTGTTAACGCTGCCGTTTCTGTATGTGCTTGGGTTCATTCTCGGTATCACAGACGCCGTTGTCTATATGGGCTTCAGGAGTGCGATAGCCGGCATAGTCTTCTTATGGCTTGTCTTCCTGCTTTTCACCTTGCTGAAGAAGCATAAGAACATTGCGGCGTCGATAACGGCGTTATTGGTTATCCCGCTTTCATGGTATGTAAATTACACTACTGATATATATTTGAACGGCAGAGCAGTACTTGATATATGGGATTTATCCTCCTATGCTGTTTTAATTCTAATTGCGGTTGCTCTTCTTTTCTTCAAGAGAAGAAAACCTGCTCAAAAATAAAGGAGAAAATATGAAAAAAACTTTAGCTTTTACGATTGTAACCTGCGTTTTAATTGTCGCAGTGGTCGCCGGCGTACTCATTTTTGCGCTGTCGGGCAATGGGTTCTCATGGAACGGCTTCAACGGAATCTTTAATGAATCCGCAGAGGTTCATGTCTCCGAAGACCCGTCAAAAATGTACAAAGACTTTAATTTCAACTACGAAACCATATGGGAAGACGCTGACACAATTGATTCACTTAGCTTTGACTGGGTAAGCGGCCACATGAATGTCAGAATAGTGGACGAAGGCGACACAGTGAAGATAGTGGAGTATGCTAACCGCGAGCTTAAAGACGATGAGAAGATGAAAATTTCGCAATCCGGCGGTACTTTGGAGATAAAGTTTGATGAGAAAATTTTCTCTTTCTTTGAAGGCATCAATTTCATGAAGGCTCTGCTGGTTGAAATTCCCAAAAACGTGGCCGAGAATTTCGTTGACGTTGATTTAGGCACGGTTTCAGCCGATTTGAAAATTGATTCTATAAGCTGCAGGAATTTCAAGTTTTCAACTACTTCCGGCGACGCGAAGCTTCCGGCTATAACTGCCGAAGACAGCATTGAGCTTTCATCGGTATCCGGCAACATTTCAATTGAAGACTCATCAGCCCAGAAGCTCAAAATGCCTACAACCTCAGGTAATATGATGGCAGAAAACACAAAAGTGGAACAGCTTCAGGTTTCTTCTGTATCGGGCAGACTGGATTTCTCCGGCGTATGCAAAAAAATCAACGGAAGCTCAACCTCCGGAGAAATAAGGATTTTAACTGAGGAAATGATAGAAGAGGCGGATATGTCTTCGGTTTCGGGGGATCTTGAACTTGTGCTTCCCGAAAATGACGGCTTCAAGGCGAAATACTCCTCTGTTTCGGGAGACTTCAGATGTGACTTCGCCGTGACATATGATTCATCGGAGCATAGCGGAGAAGTGGTTTATAAAGACGGCGGTGCTGATATTGATTTGTCCACCACCTCTGCCGGAATGAGTATTGAGCAAAAATAGCTTTCTCAAATTGAAACGGAAAGAATCCCTCGAAAAACGGGGGGTTCTTTTCGCATGGGATAGAAAAAGGCTGGCTTTAATGATATACTTAAGTGGAATTATAGATTTAGTATATGAGGTAAGCAATGAACTTTCAAAATGTTGAATTCGAATTCTCGGCGGGCGTTGCGAAGCAGCTGCCGAAATCTGATGTGCCGGAAATCGTTTTTTCGGGCAAATCAAATGTCGGCAAATCAACGCTGATAAATAAGCTTCTCAATCGCAAGGCCTTGGCCAGGGTTAGCTCCTCGCCGGGCAAAACGGCGACGGTGAATTCCTATAGGCTCACCGAATGCCGTTTTATCGATCTCCCTGGTTATGGCTATGCAAAGGTTTCAAAGGCGGAGAAGCAGAGATGGGCGCGGCTTGTTGAAGATTATTTCAGCGCAAACAGGAATATCAGGCTCATCGTTCAGCTTCTTGACATGCGCCACAAGCCTACGGCAGACGATATTGATATGCTCAATTTCATCCTCTCAACAGATTATGATTTCATCGTCGTCTGCACAAAGAGCGATAAGCTCAACCGAGGCGAAACTAACGCACAAAATGAAATGTTTGCCGAGCTTTTTGCCGAAAATGAAATAGAATTCATTCCGTTTTCAGCCATGAAGGGCGATGGGGTAGAGGCTGTAAAGGCGGCAATTGCGAGAGCTGTGGCTGAGAGTTAGGTTAAAAAGAGTAGATAAGGTTTACTTTTGCATTTTTATGTGGTAGTATTTTAGTGTGCGAAACTATGATTATAGGAGAAGCAGAAATGAATGCTAAGTTTCATGATGAAAATGTGAGCTTTCTCTTCAAGGCTGTTCTGGCGCTTGAAACCGAGGAAGAATGTGAGAGATTTTTTGATGACATCTGCACCGTGCCGGAGCTCAAGGCTATATCACAGCGCCTTGCGGTGGCAAAAATGCTCAGTGAAAAGCGCGTTTACAGCGAAATTGTGACAGAAACGGGCGCGTCCACTGCCACCATCAGCAGGGTGAACCGTTCGCTCAATTACGGCAGCGACGGCTATGAAATAGTTCTGAAGAGACTTGAGGAAAAGTAGATGGACTCATATGCATCCTTCGCTTTTTTCTATGACGAACTGACCAATAACGTTAATTATGAAAAGAGAGCGGAATTCTTTCTTGACAAGCTGAATGAAATAGGACATCTGCCCGGCCTCACGCTTGATCTAGCATGCGGCACGGGCAGTTTAACGCTCGAGCTCTTAAAACGCGGCATAGACACCTTCGGCGTTGATGCGTCGCCTCAAATGCTCAGCATAGCCAAAGACAAAGCACAGGGCTTTCCCGATGTGCTTTTCGTTTGCCAAAAGATGCAGAGGCTGGAGCTATATGCCCCCGTTGATACCGTTATGTGTATGCTCGACGGAATAAACCATCTTCCGTCTTTTGACGATATGATGACCACATTCCGAAAAGTTCATGAATATCTGAATCCCGGCGGGGTATTCATCTTTGACATGAACACTGTGTACAAGCACAAAGAAATCCTTGCGCACAACACCTTCGTCTATGATATGGAAAATGTCTTCTGCTGCTGGCAGAATTCATATAATGATGATGACAGCGTCGATATATCACTTGATTTCTTTGCAAAGAGCGCGGCAGGCTATAAAAGATTCACAGAGAGCTTCACAGAGCGCGCCTATGAAGAGCAAGGGCTAAAAGAAGCTTTGCTCGAGGTTGGATTTGTGGAGGTTCACATATATGATTCACCAGGAGAAGAAAAGGAAAGAAAGGTAGTTATGGCTATACATGGATAAGATAACAAGATGTATCACGACAGACGGCTCAATTATGGCGGCGGCGATAGACTCAAGTGACATCGTGTTTACCGCGCAGCAGCTTCATAAGCTGACCAAAACCACAGCCGCGGCGCTTGGAAGACTTTTAAGCGGCGCTTCTCTGATGGGCGCAATGCTGAAGAATGATTCCGCCACGCTGACCATCACGATGAACGGCGGCGGCCCTATCGGCAATCTGATTGCAAGAGCAGACAGCCGTGGCAATGTGCGCGGGTATGTCTCAAACCCGCAGATAGATTTGCCTATCAGAGCCGACGGCAAGATAGACGTCGGCGGCGCGGTGGGAAGTGCCGGCAGGCTGAGTGTCATCAGGAACGAGGGGCGGGGGGAACCTTTTATCGGGCAGGTGGAGCTTGTAAGCGGCGAGATTGCCGAAGACCTCACGGCGTATCAGGCTTACAGCGAGCAAATCCCTTCAATCTGTGCGCTGGGTGTTCTGATTGACAAAAGCGACGGTAAGGTTCTGTTCGCCGGCGGAATGCTTGTTCAGCTCCTTCCGGGCGCAGATGAAAGCTGCATCACAATGCTTGAGGAGAACTTTGCGAAGCTTCCTTCAGTGACGACCATGCTCGCACAGGGCTTAACACCCAAGCAGATGTGCGAGAAGCTTCTCACCGGCATGGAAATGGAGGAGCTTGACGAATTTGAAGTCAATTATCTATGCAACTGCTCAAAAGAGAAATTCTCCGAAATGCTTCTTACACTTACGCCGGAGGAAATCGAGAGTCTGCCGCTCGTGAAAGACGGAATGGCGGAAATAAAATGCCCCTATTGCAGCAGAGCATACTACTTCACGCCTGAGGAGCTTGTGGAGCTTGCCGATGAGCTGAGAGCCTCTTTGGCACAGCGTGAAAATGAAAACAAAAATTAAGTTGCAACCTTAGCGCTTTCTTGATATAATAATTCAGAAACGGAGGATATATAATGAAAAAACTGATTGCTTTAATTCTTACCATATCTCTTGCTCTCGTGGCTTTCACGGGCTGTATGCCTACAGGTGAAGGCGGAGAGGCAAATAACGGCTCAATGTTCATTATGCTTGGAATCTATGCTGTGTTCTTTGTAATTCTTTACTTCGTCCTTTTCCGTCCGCAGAACAAAAAGAAGAAAAAGGAAGCCGCGATGAAGAAGAACGCGCAGGTGGGGGATGAAATCACCACTATCGGCGGGATTTCTGGCCGTATAATCGCGATAAAGGAAGAGGAAGACTCAATCGTCATCGAGACGGGCAGTGATAAATCCAAGCTCAAGGTGAAAAGATGGGCTATCGGAAGCGTTGACACAATCCATGAGGACGACGCGGCAAAATAATAGGCAAAGCTAATCCCCCGCATGTGTAAAATGCGGGGGATAATTATATGTATGGCAGGCTAAATATTCGCGTTTTTCAGCGAAGTGAGCACTGTGTCGTAATCCGCCTCGGTGATGAGCATTGAGATTTCAATCTCAGAGGTGGTGATAAGCCGAATATCCGCGTCAGAATCCGCTATGGCCTTGAAAACCTTTGCGGCAATGCCCGGGGTATTTTTCATGGCGTCGTCGTAGACAGAGATTTTATGATTCACGCTGCTCACGATGGCTTTAATGTCGGCTTTCTTTTTCAGCTCTGTGATAAACGAAAGCATTTTCATTAAGTCGTCATCGGAGATGGTAAACGAGAGCGCAGTGACGTCGCCGTGAGTTGGCGGCATGGAAATCATATCAATGTTGATGCCATAACCCGCTATCTCCTCAAATGCGCGCGCCAATGCCTCGGCGTTCGCCGGATAGCTTTGCAGGGTGACGAGAGTAATACTGTTTACGGTGTAAATGGTTGCCATTGTGTCCTCCTAAACCAAATCGCTCATGTCGTAAAGCCCGGCGGATTTGCCTTTCATAAAGATTGCAGCCTTCACCGCGCCGGCGGCAAAAAGCTCCTTTGACTGCGCCGAATGTGAGAGCGTGAAAGTTTCCGAATGCCCGGCGAAGATTACCTCATGCTCGCCTACGATTGTCCCGCCCCTCACGGCGTGCAGGCCGATTTCATTCTTTTTGCGCTTCTCTCTGACAGCATGGCGGTCATAGACATATTCATACTTATCTCCGCCAGCTGAATTGATTCCCTCGGCAATCATCAAGGCCGTTCCGCTGGGGGCGTCGATTTTCTGATTATGGTGCTTCTCAATTATCTCAATATCAAAGCCGTCGCCGAGAACAGTGGCGGCTTTTTTTGCGAGGTCGGCCAGAAGATTCGCGCCGAGCGACATATTGCGCGAGTAGAAAACCGGCGCGGTGTTTGAGGCCAGCTCAATCATCGCAACCTGCTCCTCGCTGTATCCGGTGGTGCAGAGTATTACAGGCACGCCGGATTTTCCTGAAAAGCGCAGAATCTCATCAAGATTCGACGGGTGAGAGAAGTCAATGATAACATCGGCTTTTTCATTCATCTCGTCCAAGCTATCATATATCGGGAAATCCGCGGCAGGCTTATTCATTGCATCTATGCCCGCCACAACGCGGCAATTCTCATTTTGCGAAGCAAGATTTGCCACCACTTGACCCATCTTGCCGCCCGCGCCGTAAATTACTATATCAATCATATCATCACCTAAATCAAGTTATAGCGCTCCAAAATGGCATCCATCGCACGTTCACGCGCGGCGTCCATCGTTGTGAGCGGCATTCGGCACGAGCCTACGTTCATGCCCATCTTGTTCATGGCATATTTCACCGGAATCGGGCTTATGTCCATGAAGAATCCGTCCTTACTCATGAGCTGAACAAACTCCAAATAAAGCACTCTCGCAGTTTCATAATCACCCTTGAGCATTAAAGAGGTTATTTGAGACATCGCATCCGGTAAAGCATTCGAGAAAACTGAAATAACACCCTTGCCGCCCATGGCCATGATGGGGAAGACCTGCTCATCCTCACCCGAATAGACAGCCAATCTGTCGCCGCAAAGCGCCATTGTTTTAGCAAGCGCGGAGATATTGCCGTTGGCCTCTTTAATCGCGACTATATATTCATTATCCGCCAAGGCCGCATATGTTTCGGGCAGAATATTCAGCGCCGTGCGTGAGGGAACATTATAGAGAATGCACGGCATTTTTATATTATCGGCAATGTAACTGAAGTGCTCGACAAGCCCCTTCTGCGAAGTTTTGTTATAATACGGCGTGACGATTAAAAGCCCGTCTGCGCCGAGCTCCTTAGCCTGAAGAGAAAGCTCAAGGCAAAATTTCGTATCATTGCTGCCGGTTCCCGCAATAACGGGAATCCTCTTATTCGCGCAGCTTATGATGAACCTGATTACGTCCAGATGCTCTTCGCCTGTCATCGCGGCGGCCTCGCTCGTCGTGCCGCATGCGATTATCGCGTTCACGCCGTTTACAATCTGATGTTCAACGAGCTCCGATAGCTTCTCATAATTGATGCTCATATCCGCGTTGAACGGCGTTACAAGAGCCGTGCCGGTTCCCTGAAAAATAACATCCTTCATAGTACTTCTCCCTTATATCTTACTGAATGGCTTACAGAATAGCCTATATTAATATCTTACAAAATCAATCCATATATCCCTTTTTGCACAGAAGCTCCGCCATCAATACACCACCGCCCGCTGCGCCCCTTATAGTGTTGTGTGACAAGCAGATGAAGTTATAGTCATACTGAGAATCCTCTCTCAGCCTGCCCATTGAAACCGCCATGCCATGCTCTAAATCTCTGTCAAGCTTTGTCTGAGGGCGATTTTCTTCTTCAAAATAATACAGGAAATTCTCCGGCGCAGAGGGGAGCTTGAGCTCCTGTGCGGGTCCTTTGAAATCTCTCCAGCGCTTGATGATTTCTTCCTTGCTTATCTTTTTCTCGGCAGAGAAGAAAACAGCGGCGAGATGCCCGTCGGACACCGGCACTCTGACGCACTGCGAGGTAATGTCTATGCCATCGGCGTTAACGATTTCACCATTTACCACCTTGCCCCAAAGCTTCAATGGCTCTAGGTTAGATTTTTCTTCCTCGCCGCCGATGAACGGAATGATATTATCGATTATTTCCGGCATAGTCTCAAAGGTTTTGCCGCCGCCGGAAATAGCCTGATAAGTGCAGGCAAGAATTTTTGTTATGCCTAAATCCAGAAGCGGGTGAATTGCCGGAACATAGCTTTGAATTGAGCAGTTTGATTTCACGGCGATGAAGCCCTTTTTTGTACCGAGCCTTTTTCGCTGAGTGGGGATAACCTCAATATGCTCCGCATTGAGCTCAGGCACAACCATCGGCACATCAGGTAGATTCCTGCATGCGCTGTTGTT
>DBCZ01000078.1 GCA_002293315.1 Ruminococcaceae bacterium UBA945 | reverse complement strand
GGCATCATATGCAATTCCGCTGGCAAATACGGATACAGCACTTAACATTAAGCCGAAAGCAATGCCGGATACACTCACAGGCGGCATTCAGGAATTCACGGTAATCGAGGAACCTCAACCGGCAATAACGGTTGATTACGTGGCAGAGACATTCTCAATTTCGCCGAGTGCAAACGCTGTTTACAAGAAGGCAACAGGAAATGTTGATGCTGCGATAGCGGTGGCTACTTCGACTGACTATAGTTCTGCGGTTGCCCTGCCGGCAGGAGACAGCGTTGTTGCGGCAATAAAGGGCTCAGGCAGCAGCACTACGGATATCAAATTCCCGTCACCCTTAGCTAGACAAGATGCAGTCACACGCGTGAATGGCCCGACATCGGTCGAGTCAACAGTTCTTACAGATCCGGCGGCAGCGGCAGCGGCTCTTGAGGGAGATACGCTCATCACATCCGCGAACAGCAACGAGAATCTCGTGGGCGCGACATACGCGGTATATAGCACTGCAAATGGCGGCACGATAGACCCGACGGTAACAACGAACAGAGTTGGCTACGGAACAGTCGGCGCGGATCTTAAGATTCCCGCATTTGACGGAGAGGTAATATACATAGGCTATCCCGCTACTGCTTCGCAGTATGCTTCACTTGTTGCGACATCCACAGGCGGCGGCAAGGCTTATGACGCCCCGATAGTCGAAGCCACGGGCGAAGCCGGAGGAACAACCGTAACGCTTAAGATTACAAACGGACCAAGATATAAATTCGATGAAACAGGAATTGAAGCTATCACACCGACGATTGACGGTTACGCCGCGGGAACAATCAGCACAATAGCTTTTAGCGATGATTCCACGGCAACATTTACAGTAACAAACGGTTTGCCGTCTGACGGTTCCGCGCTCAAGGTTCAGGGCTTGACAGCTACAGGCTTTAAGAAGGATGACACTGCTGCCGGCAATGGCGCGAATAAGGGCGTTGCAACGGCTCCCGGAAGCGGCACTGAGGGCGAGGCAGTTCTTGATGTCTCCTCTGACGGCTTGGAAATCAATGCGGTGGCAGATGCCGCAGACTTCACGCTCACAGGAACAGGCGCACCGTCAATCACGGGAAGCAGTGAGTTCACAGTTGAGAAGAAGTTCATCAGCAGAAATGACAGCGGCGACGTTACAATCACGCTTCCGAACTGGGCGACTCTTGCCGCAGGTTCAGTACGTGTTGGCACAATGACAGCGGCCGGCGGCGGAGTGAATCCGACAGGTGTGACGGTCGGCGATCCGGAGCCTGTAACTGACGCAGATGCGACGACGAATAAGTATACAGTTACTGTAACGCTACAGGATAACGGCACAGGCAAATCCACGGCAAACCTCCTAATCAGCGCGACATTTGCCCCGATTGAGCTTGACGTAACTGCTGATCTTGAAAAAGAAAGTGGCAATGCATCCAAGGTATATGACGGCCTGACTGCTACAGACCTTAAGCTGAAAGTTAAGGATGCGTCACTGACAGCTAAGGGTCATACAACACCGGCAAATGTTACACTCAATCAGACTGCGGTATATAACAGCAAGAATGTTGTGGATGCAGACGAGATTACGGTTTCTGGCCTCTCACTCGCAGGAACAGACGGCGTGTACTATAAGCTCAGCGCTGCTTCAGTAAATGCAAGCGTAGTAGGGGTCTCATCGATTGAAATCACAGAGGCATCGCTTGGTGATCCGGCGCTCTCGCTTGGCTCATTCACGACACAGCTGAGTTTGCCGACAACGGTGGCGGATATCGCGGGCAGACTGAAAGACGCCACGGTTACGATTAATGCTGATCCTACTCTTGCAACGCCTGAGACAGTGAAGCTTTCAGATATCGCTACATCGGTAAATATAGAAGGTGGATTAAAGGCTGCTATTGAGGCTTCCACAAACTTCATAACGGCGAAGGCAGCTGCTGATGCTGCGGATGTGGCGGCTCAGGTTGCTGCGGATGTGGCGGACCAGGAAGCGCGTTTTGATGACGCGATAGCACAGGTGCTGACGCCGAACGAGTATAACTCACCGGCGAGCGACGACGGAACAAACACAGATGCTTTGGCAGACTTGGCTCTGATCAAGGCCGTAGCAACCCACACATTCGGCACGACAGGCTCAGATCCGTCTTTGAATGCACTTGAAGCTGTTATTGACGCACTTAACGCAGATTCGAGCGATGCCGACGCAATCGCAGAGCTGGAGGCGTTTAAGGCATTTGTAACAACGCCGAAGACGGCTGACGCTATTGACGATCCGAACGCTGTAAATCCGGGCGATGACTACGCAGGCTTCGGCGGAATTGACGGCACCAACTTTGGAACTCCTTACGTCGCCGCAGCTTACGATGCCAACGAATACCTCAAAGGATTCTCGAATAGTCTTGATCTCGGTTCAGACCTTGATATCGACCTTACGGCGCTTGCTAATGTCAATGCCAACGCTGCACTCGACAATTATGACCTCGCAGGCGCAGCAGATCAGACTCTGAATGTTGAGACAAGCTTCACAGTTACGAAGCCGTCCCTGCCCCCGACGACCTCAGGCTGGCAGGTAACATTTGAGGCAGGCCAGCACGGCGAAATCGTTTCGGGCTTGACGTCAGAAGAAGTTGAAGACGGCAAGAGCGTTACGGCAGTGCCAGTGGTACGCGGCAAGGGAAGATACGTCTTTGAAGGCTGGGTTGTTTACGGCACAGATAAGATTGTTAACCCGCTCGACGTGGTCATTACAGAAGACACAGTCTTCCAGGCGCAGTTCGTCAAGGGCTATATCGGCGGAGACAACGGTAAGTTCAGACCTAAAGATAATGTAACACGCGCAGAATTCCTTAAGATGGTTGTCTATTCAAGACCTGCCGACTTCAACGCGGCGGTTGATTACAGCGAATACATCGCACGCTTCAATGATGTAAATCCGAATTCATGGTATGCAAATATACTCGGATATGCTGTGATGAAGGGCTTCGTAGACGGCACAGGCACAAACACTTTCCATCCGAATAAGCCGGTTACAAGACAGGAAGCGGCTAAGATGCTGGGTAACGCTTATGGTCTTAAGGGAGATCCGAACGCAGTGCTTGACTTCCCCGATGCAAATCAGGTATCTGCATGGGCAGTTGAATACTTCGATGCTCTAGTAGAAATAGGCGCATTCGAAGGTGATGAGAACGGCATGCTCCGCCCGAAGGCGAACATCCGCCGCGATGAGGCCGCAAAGGTCGTCGCAGTGGCATCAGGCTTCGCACCTTCACCGGCGAGAGAAGAGCAAATCAGAGATGAGATAGAGTCAGTCTATCCTGACCTCGCACCGAGCGATTGGTCATTCCCGGTAGTCATGTATGGCTCGGGTGTCATCGACGAATAATTTCAAATCTTCAATCTTTATCCTCTAAGTTATAGAGAAGCCCCTCTCATGGAAACATGTGAGGGGCTTTCTTGTGCTTGATGTAACTCTGTGCTATAATAACCACACGAAACAAGATGAAAACAGGTGAAATATGGACAAAAGCAAAATCAGAAATTTCAGCATAATCGCGCATATAGACCACGGCAAAAGCACACTCGCCGACCGAATGCTCGAGGAGACGCAGTCGGTTGCTCTGCGCGATATGGAGAATCAAATACTCGATAATATGGAGCTCGAGCGAGAGCGCGGCATAACGATAAAGGCGCATGCCGTCACGCTCGGCTATACGGCGAAGAGCGGCGAGGAGTATATCTTTAACCTCATCGATACCCCCGGGCATGTTGACTTTAACTACGAGGTCTCTCGGTCGCTGGCGGCGTGCGAGGGCGCCGTGCTTGTTGTTGACTCCTCACAGGGCATTGAGGCGCAGACGCTCGCGAATACCTACCTCGCCATTGACGCGGGGCTGGAAATTCTGCCTGTGCTGAATAAAATTGACTTGCCCTCCGCCGACCCGGAGCGCGTTGTGCATGAGATAGAGGATATTATCGGAATTCCCGCCGAAGACGCGCCGAGAATCTCCGCGAAGACGGGGCTCAATATCGGCGAGGTTATGGAGCGCATAGTCACGGATATTCCCGCCCCCGCGGGAGATGATAATAAGCCGCTGCAAGCCCTTATTTTTGATTCCTACTATGACGCTTACAAGGGCGTGATAGTCTATGTGCGGATTAAAGAGGGCAAGGTTAAGTCGGGCGACACGATAAAAATGATGGCCACAGGCGCGGAGTTTGACGTCGTGGAATGCGGTTATATGCAGGCAACCTCGCTTCTGCCGAAGAATGAGCTGTGCGCCGGCGAGGTCGGCTATATCACGGCGTCTATCAAGGACGTGCGCCTAACTCAGGTGGGTGATACCGTCACGCTGGCGGAAAACCCCGCAACGGAGCCGCTTGCGGGCTACCGCGCTGTGCAGCAGATGGTCTTCTGCGGAATTTACCCCGCCGACGGCGCGCATTATTCCGACCTCCGTGACGCGCTTGAAAAGCTTCAGCTCAACGACGCCTCTCTCACCTATGAGGCGGAGACCTCAATTGCGCTCGGCTTTGGATTTCGCTGCGGTTTTCTGGGGCTTCTGCACATGGAGATTATTCAGGAGAGACTTGAGCGCGAGTATAATCTTGACCTCGTCACCACCGCGCCGAGCGTCGTCTATCACATTCGGCTGACAAACGGCGAGGAGCTTTCAATAGATAACCCCACGAATTACCCTGACCCAACCCTAATTGCCGGCGCGGAAGAGCCGATAGCGGACGCACACATCTACTCTCCGGCGGAGTATGTCGGCAACATCATGGAGCTTTGCCAGGAGCGGCGCGGCACGTTCATCACGATGGATTATCTTGACACCGACAGGGTGGATATTCACTATCACCTGCCGCTAAACGAGATTATTTATGACTTTTTCGATGCACTGAAATCCCGCAGCAGGGGCTACGCCTCATTTGATTATGAGCTTAAAGGGTACGTGCAGAGTAAGCTTGAAAAACTGGATATAATGATAAACGGCGAGGTCGTTGACGCGCTGTCATTCATTGTGCATGCCGAGAAGGCTTACCCGCGCGCGCGCAAGATGGTCGAAAAGCTCAAGGAGAATATCCCGCGCCAGCTTTTTGAAATCCCGATTCAGGCCTGCATAGGCGGCAAAATCATCGCACGTGAGACGGTTAAGGCGCTGCGCAAGGACGTGCTTGCCAAGTGCTACGGCGGAGACATCACGCGCAAAAAGAAGCTGCTTGAAAAGCAGAAAGAGGGCAAGAAGCGCATGAGGCAGATTGGCTCTGTGGAGGTTCCGCAGGAGGCGTTCATGTCTGTTCTGAAGCTTGACGAATAGGTGAAGAATGATTTATATTCATGTACCGTTCTGCGATTCAAAATGTCCATACTGCGATTTTTTCTCTTTGCCCGCAGACGAAAGCAAAATTGACGAATATGCCAAAGCTGTGACAGCGCAGATGGAAGAATACAAAAGCGGTAATATAGAGGCGCAAACTGTCTATTTCGGCGGCGGCACGCCAAGTATAATCGGCGCAAAAAGGCTTGCGGAGCTTCTGAAAGGAGCTTCGCAGGTTTTTCGTGTTTCAGAAACCGCCGAGATAACCGTGGAAGTCAACCCGACGTTCGTCGATTATCCTTTCTTCCGGGCTCTGCGCGAAGCAGGCGTGAACAGAATCTCGATGGGTATGCAGTCAGCGATTGATTCAGAGCTCAAACGGCTCGGCAGAAGGCACAGCAAGGCTGACGTGGAGAGTGCTGTCAGGGCGGCGCAAAGGACGGGCTTTGAGAATATATCGCTTGACATAATGCTCGGCCTGCCGGATTCAAGCACGGAGAGCCTCAATGAATCCATCGGCTTTGCGGCAAGCCTCGGCATACAGCACATTTCGTCATATATGCTGAAGCTTGAGGAAAACACGCCGTTTTACGGCATGAACTTGAATCTGCCGGATGACGAAGGCACGGCGGAGCAGTACCTTTTTTGCGTCGAAGAACTCGGCAAGCAAGGCTTTGGGCAATATGAAATCAGCAATTTCTCAAAGCCCGGATTTGAAAGCAGGCATAACCTTATTTACTGGCATGATGAGGAATATCTCGGCTTCGGGCCGTCGGCACACTCGTTTTATAAAGGCAGGCGGTTTTATTGCCCGCGTGATATGAGCGCATTCCTTCGAGGTGAGAAAATCGACGACGGCGAGGGCGGCAGCTTCGAGGAATTTGTAATGCTGGGGCTGCGGCTCAGCGAGGGAATAACCCGCAAAAGCTGTGAAGCTCGCTTCGCAAACGGCGGCACATTGTATGATACACTGCTTGAAAGAAGTGAAGCTTTGATACACGGCACTAAAAATCCGCAGAGAATGTTCACCGCGGATAAGAACAGAATATGTTTAACGCCGGAGGGCTTTCTCCTCTCGAACACAATTATTTCAAAGCTGCTTCCTTAAAAAGCTCGGGGTGCATGCGGCTGTAATGGAAGATATATTGCTGCGCCAAACCGGCGTCAGCGCCGAAATCGGCGGGCGTTTTATCCGGGAAGAGGGTGGACATGGCCTTCTTCATCCAAGTATCCATCGGGAAGCCCTCGGTCTTGTGAAAGCCGAACAGCAGCGCGCATTCCGCAACCTTTGGGCCGACTCCGGTGATTTGCATCAGCTCGCGCCGCCCGTATTCAATCGGCGCTTTCCGAATGGCCGCGGCGTCGATTTTGCCGCTTGCGAAGTACTCGGCGGCAGAAAGGATATATCTGTGCCGAAAGCCCGCGCGTATAACTGAAAGCTCATCCTCGCCTAAAGCGGCGATTTTCTCCGCTGACGGAAAAGAGAACTGGCCGCGGCAGATTTCCTGTCCGAAATTCTCGCAAAGCCGTGAAATAATCCCCTTTATGCGCGGGATATGGTTGTTCTGCGAGATGATGAAGGAGCAGGTTGCCTCCCATGGGTCCTGGTTTAGAATGCGGATACCCGGCGCGAACTCCACCGCCTCTTTAAGCGCCGGTGAAAGTGAGGCGAGATGTTTGCGTTTTGCTACGTAATCTGCCGAAAGGTCAAAATAATTCTTCCAGAAGCCGCTCTCTTCGCCGCAATGAAAAACAATGGAGTCGGGTTTCTGTTCAAGCCTCAGATATTTTCCTGATGCCACACCCTCCCAGATAGTGCGCTCGTCATTGAGCGCGGTCCAGCGGAAAGCCTGCCCGCAGTCAAGTGTTTCCTCCAAATCAAAAATTGCCGGTATACTTACCATTTTTTATCTCCTCTGATATTGAATGTGCCGCGCTGTCATTTATAACGAACCGCATACCGAATATAGTATGAATATTCAGTATAATTATTCATCGACAATTTCCGACATCAAAACTCAGTTTCACACGCTCATCACATTTCCCACAGTCTGAAAACATTGAATCTATGCTCAGTATAGCACAAATGAAGAGAAATTACAGCTTTTGGCTCAAATATGAAACGCAGATTTATTTATTACAGAACACTTGATTCACAAATGTCAATCCCTGAAGGCATGAAA
This sequence comes from Ruminococcaceae bacterium UBA945, assembly GCA_002293315.1. Classification (GTDB taxonomy): domain Bacteria; phylum Bacillota; class Clostridia; order Oscillospirales; family Acutalibacteraceae; genus Scatolibacter. The sequence continues at coordinate 2,127 of DBCZ01000078.1, read as the reverse complement.
TGTCTGTGTTATTCTGCTTATTACCGAAAACCTCAATATAGAGTGCAGTTCCTAAGGAACACTACAACAGGCAGAGTTTTTTCCGAATGCGGCAATTACAGCTTGTTATCGCGTGAATCGACTGAAAAATCTTAAGTATACATAAAATATTTCATAACGAAAATCTTACAGAAAAGAAAAACCAAGGTAAAAAGCGGGGTTATCAACATTTTCAACCGAGTTTTCAACATATGAAGGGCGAGGATAATCCGCTCTTATGTAAACGAAGATAAAAATACGGATGGTATAAAATTCTTTACTGATTTCTCGTAAGGAAAAATGAAAATTTATTCATAATGCCAAATGAATAGAAATTAGTTTATACATTATTATTGTGAATAATCAAAATGTGAGTGCTTGGAAACGTTTTGAATGCCAAAGTATAAAAACAATTGAAGATTGCGTGTTTTTGTGGTATTATATACCTAAATATGTCATATCAAAATAATCGGAGTAGAGGATTCACTTTGAATAAAGATACTGAGAACACTGTCGGCGAAAGCAAAGAGCATGATAACCCGTCGCTTATAATCGGGCGCAACGCCGTAATAGAGGCGCTGCGGGCTCAGCGCGAGATAGACAAGCTGTATGTGCAGCGAGGCTTTTCCGGCTCGCTTGTGGCGATAGTCGCAAAGGCGCGTGAAGCAGGTGTGATAATCAAAGAGGCGGATTCGCGCAAGCTCGACTACATGAGCGGCGGCGCGAACCACCAGGGCATAATCGCCTCGGCGGCTGTGAAGGAGTATTCCACGCTTGATGAGGCATTGAGCCTCGCCGAGGAGCGCGATGAAAAACCCTTCCTCATAATTTGCGATGAACTCGAAGACCCGCATAATCTGGGCGCGATAATCCGCATTGCGGAATGTGCGGGCGCGCACGGCGTGATTATTCCGGAACGCAGGAGCGCAGGGCTCAGCTTTGCGGTGGGAAAGGCGTCTGCCGGCGCGATAGAGTATATGCCGATTATCAAGGTGCGCAATATTTCGGAGACAATCAGCGAGCTCAAGGACAAGGGGCTCTGGATATACGCCGCAGATTTAGACGGCGAGCTGTGGTGCGAGGTAGACTATTCCGGCGCTGTGGCGCTCGTCATCGGCTCAGAGGGCAGGGGCGTGGGCCGGCTCATCAAAGAGAAGTCAGATTTCATTGTGTCTTTGCCGATGAAGGGACAGATAAATTCGCTTAACGCCTCAGTTGCGGCGGGCATAATCAGCTATGAAATCGCCCGCCAGCGAGGCAATATGAAGGAAATCAATCCGTAAGGGGGCTCTGTTTATGAGTGACAGGAACAGAAGGCGCGGAGGCACTTCCGAAGACATTCCCGAAGAGCAGTTTGAGGACATGGAATCGGGGTATGAGGGATACGAGGAAGCCGCTGATTTGAATGCTTACGCGACGGGCGATATTGATATGCCCGAGGAGTATGGTACGCGTAAACCAAAGAAGAGAGGCGGTCTTTTCGGCCGCAAAAAAAAGAACCGGCAGCCGGATTTCGACGAGAGCGAGGAATCCGTTTACGGTGTTCAGCTGAAGCCCTTGAGCGAATATCGCAAGGGCTTTAACCCCGTTACGGGCGAGTTTGATTTAGGCGAGGCCGGCTACGCCGATTTATTTGACGACTCTAAAAAGGCAATAGACGACGAGGTCGCGCAGAATTTCAAGCGGCTTCAGCGCGAGAGGCGCTCGAGAGTGGCGGAGGCGGTGCAGCATGTCGGCATGGATGAAAAAGAGATAGCCGACGAGCTTGGAATCGTCGCGCCTATGCCTGTGTCATCATTCTCGGCAGACCCCTATACGAAGCAGCACGGGCTTGATCCGCAAGGAGCGGGCTCAGACGAGGATATGCCGGAATTTCAGAGGGCAATGCTTGACAGCGCCGGCAGAGACACTATGGAAATAAAGCTTAATGTAGACAGAGGCTCAATTGAGCTGCAGCGCGGCGAGGTGGAGCAGCCGCCGGAGGAAAAACCGCAGCCGACGCGTATGAGCCCGGAAGATCGCCCGTCCGCCTCTCCTGCGGGCGGCAGGCAGAGAGCTTCGCGCCCGCGTCTGCAGGCGGCCAAAGCTCCTGCGGAAGAATCAATGCCC
>DBCZ01000025.1:12111-13276 GCA_002293315.1 Ruminococcaceae bacterium UBA945 | reverse complement strand
TTGAAACTTCGTTCCAAGCCATAGTTTTGTGCTGTCCTTAACCCTCTTTTATAAAGAGGGTGACGCGAAGCGTCGGGTGTTTTGCACTTATAGCGTTAGTGCTGGACGGGTGTTCTATCCTTGCAGAGTGCCGAGGTCGTCACTCCCTACAAAGAAATGCTTTCAATGCTCTAAATTCCTGTGGCGCAGAGGTTAGCTCAAATCTTTCTTTCAAATTCATCTTCTGCGCACGTTTTTTTGAAACTTCGTTCCAAGCCATAATTTTGTGCTGTCCTTAACCCTCTTTTATAAAGAGGGTGACGCGAAGCGTCGGGTGTTTTGCACTTTATATATTGCGCAAAGCGCAACCTCAACTATCAACTCTCCACTATAAATTATCAATTGTCCTTATTTGCGGGCAGGCATGGAAACCTGCCCCTACTTATAGCATTTTTCCCTGTTCCTAATTGTCAATTATCAATTATCAATTGCCCTACCTGACCTTACTTCCGTTCGGCAGATTATCCGCAAAAATCACGCTGACCTCGCCGTCCTTGCCGTCAGCCGCCAGGATCATGCCCTGGCTCTCAACACCCATCAGCGTGGCGGGCTTCAGGTTGGCGACCACGATTATCTTGTGCCCCTTCAAATCCTCCGGTGAGTACCACAACGCTATGCCTGAGGCCACCGTCCTGGGCACGCCCGTACCGTCGTCCAGCGTGAGCTTCAAAAGCTTTTTCGCTTTTTTAATCGGCTCACAGTCCACTATTTCCGCAACGCGCAAATCAACCTTTTGGAAATCATCTATCCCTATTTTTGCCACGCCGTGAATCTCGTCTCTCAGCGGATTCTCCTCTTCGATGCCCATAATCTCCTCGGCCTTGGCTACCACCTCGTCTAAATCAAGCCGCTCAAAGAGTATCTCCGGCTTCGCCGTAACCTTGGCGCCGCTCGGATAAAGCCCTGCCTTGCCGAGGTCTGCGAAACGCCCCATGTTCGCGCCGATTTGCGTGAGAATCTTCTCCGCAGTATCCGGCATGAAAACAGAAAGCAGCCCCGCGCCGATTCTGATGGAATCTATGAGATTGTAAAGCACCGTCGAAAGGCGGGGGAGAGTGTCGGCGTCTTTCGCAAGAAGCCACGGCGTCGTCTCGTCGATGTATTTATTGCAGCGCTTGAACAAGGC
>DBCZ01000025.1:0-12095 GCA_002293315.1 Ruminococcaceae bacterium UBA945 | reverse complement strand
GCAAGCCTCGGCAACCGCCTTCAGCTCGTCGTCTACGGGCTCTGCGACCTCTGCGTCGCGCACTACGCCGCCGAAATACTTATTGACCATCGTCACCGTGCGGTTCACCAGATTCCCTACGGTGTTTGCGAGGTCTGAATTCACGCGCTCAACCAGCAGCTCCCACGTGATTGTGCCGTCTTGGTCATAAGGCATTTCGCGCAGCACATAATACCTCACTGCGTCCACGCCGAAAACGCTTGCCAAATCATCGGCATAGATGAGATTCCCCGTGGATTTGCTCATCTTTATGCCGTTCATCAAGAGCCACGGGTGCCCGAAAACTGTCTCGGGAAGCGGCAAGCCGAGTGCCATGAGGAAAATCGGCCAGTATATTACGTGAAACCTCGCTATATCCTTGCCTATAACATGCAAATCAGCCGGCCAAAGCTCGTTAAATTGCTCCGTGCTGCCGTCCGGCTCATAGCCGATGCCCGTGATGTAATTCGTCAGTGCGTCCAGCCACACATACACCACATGGCCGGGGTCAAAATCCACCTCAATACCCCATTTAATTGAGGTGCGTGAGACGCACAAATCCTGCAAGCCCGGCAAGAGGAAGTTGTTCATCATCTCATTTTTGCGCGAAACAGGCAAGATGAAATTCGGGTGCGCGTTTATGTAATCAATCAGCCTCTGCGCATATTTCTGCATATCAAAGAAATATGCCTCCTCGCTGGCCGGAATTACTTCCTTGCCGCAGTCAGGGCATCTGCCGTCAACGAGCTGGCTTTCCGTGTAAAAGGCCTCGCAGGCCGTGCAATAAAGCCCCTCGTATTTCCCTTTATAAATGTCGCCCTGCTCATAAAGCTTCTTGAATATCTTCTGCACGGATTTAACATGATAATCATCCGTCGTGCGTATGAACTTATCATAGCTGATGTTCATCAAATCCCACTGCGCCTTTACGATGCCCGCGGCCTCATCAACGTATTGCTTCGGTGAAATTCCGCGCTCCTTGGCCGTTTTCTCATTCTTTTGCCCGTGCTCGTCTGTGCCCGTCTGAAAGAAAACGTCATAGCCCTCAAGGCGTTTTTGCCGCGCGATTGCGTCGCTCAGCACAGCCTCGTATGAATTCCCTATATGCGGCTTGCCCGAAGTGTAGGCGATAGCCGTCGTAAGATAATATTTTCCGTTCATTTTTCCCTCGTTTTCCGCAAAGAGAGGCCCCCGTCATTCGGGCGTATATCCTGTCTCCGCAACTATTTTTTTCAGCGCAGCCACATCAAGCTTATTAGCGTCATATGTAACGTCCGCACTGTTCGTCTCAAGATGAACCACGGCCTTCTGCACAGCTTTCGTGTCCTCGAAGGCCCCGCGCATTCGCTTCACGCAATGCTCACAGCTCATGCCCTTAACGCCAATAGTCACGGTTTTAATATCCTTTTTTGCACCAAACATAATACCCCTCCGTTAACTCACAATGTATTAACAGCCACAAATACAACAGACAACACCATCAGCGCCGCCAGCACAATCGCCACAATCTTCACCCACATATCGCGGCGGCTCTTATGGCTGCCGTTCTTCGCGGCCGGATTCTTATTCATCTTCTTCTTTCCCACAGTCTCGCCTTCCTTCAAAGCATTCTGGTTTTGGCAAATACACAGTTATTATAGCATCTGGGCGCCGAAATGTAAATATGGCGCAATGTTGTGGATAACTGACTGAAATAGATTTATTTATTGGCACAAAAGTAATTGACGTCGAGGTGAAAAAGGTTTATTATGTAGGCGTGAGGTCTTCACAGAATAAAAGTATGTAAGTAGCATTGTGCAGATACATTGAAATTGATTCTGTCATAGGCAGTACTTATTGGGAAGTCAACTTCAAATAAGGAGTGCGAAATGAAAACGACCAAACACAGATTTATGGCAAAATTTCTTATCCTCCTAATTTTGCCTATTCTCCTAAATCTTTCCTCCTGCAGTGCCGATAGAAAACCTTTTAACGTTAACAGCGAGGACATTGAGCGAATAGAATTCGGAAGAAATGCTGGATTTTTCTCTCCGGCCACCTACACCAAAGAAGACCCCGAATTCTATGAGCTGATTGACCTTGTCAACTCGTTTGAATATGAAAGCAGCGAAGAATGGCCTCGTTCTGATGCTGCAACAGGGCGAAATGTCGAAGTTAGGTTTGGCGAAGAGCTAATTTTTCGCATAGGTTATGTTATGGAATTGTCTGAGGGTGGCGGGATAGATTACAGAGTGATAAATTATTGTTATGGAGAAAGTTACAATGACCCCCCCGCTCTTATCGCAAAAGACACAGAGTTTTGCGAGAGGCTGATGGAATACGGCTTCCCCGGNNACGCTTGAAAAAGAGAATGCGGAGAGAGACGCACAAGCCTCAGCCGCATACAAATCCCGCGCTGGTGAATTCATCGAGCGTGTGCTGAATCTCCCGTCGCAGGAATTCGTTGAGTATGAGGAGAAATACGCGCGCTCGGGTGACGTTGAACTAATTGAATGAGAAGTTTTTGGAGGCGGCGAAATCCCTGTGCGGCGGATACGTGGCCGAAAGCATATATGAGGGCAAATCCACTTTTTTCGGGAACGTCATAACCACTCATGCGGTCGCCGCGGGCAATGGGTACAGCTGGAAGGTGCTTTCATATGAGGTGGAGGAAGCTTCGGAGAAGAATTTCTCTTACACCGCGATGNNCGATGATTGAAGACAGCCGCGAGGCCGAGCCGTACAAAATGACAGGCAACATACAGTTCGATGAGGATAACCTCATCGACTACATGACGGCACAAAGAAGATAGCAAACAGAGGGGAGAGCGCTCATGCTCTCCCCTTGTGCATTTCCCTTTTTTGCGTTATAATTAACCCCACAAAAAATGCGCATGAAAGGAAATGCAGAATAAATGGCTAAAGAAACAATCAAGTATAAGGAAATGAACACGCTCGCAATTCACGACATCTCCGGCGTTGGAAAATGCTCACTTACCGTTGCGCTTCCGGTGCTTTCAGCCTGCGGCGTAGAGACCGCGGTTCTGCCCACGGCAGTTCTCTCCACGCATACCGGTGGCTTCAAGGACTATGTCTTCGTGGATTTAACCGATGAAATGCTGCCGTTCGCCGAGCACTGGAAAAATGAGAACTGCTCGTTCAGCTCTGTTTACACAGGTTTTTTAGGCAGCGTGGGGCAGATAGAAATAGTTGAGAAAATCATCAAAATGTTCCGTAAAGACGGCTTCGTCGCATTCGTTGACCCCGTCATGGGTGACAACGGCAAGCTCTATCCCACCTACACCGACGAGATGGCTGAAGGCGTATCAAGGCTCGTCAAAAGCGCCGACATCGTTCTGCCGAACATGACGGAAGCCAGCCGCATTCTCGGCATACCCTATAACGGCGGGCCGTATGAAGAAGCTTATGTTATCGACGTATTGAAGCGGCTCTGCGCACTCGGCCCGAAGAAAGCAGTCCTCACCGGTATTACGCTTATCGGCGACGAAGGCCGCCTCGGCTCTGCCTGCTATGACGCAACGCTTGATAAAGCCGAATTTACCCTCCTTGAGAGAATCGACGGCTACTTCCACGGCACGGGCGACCTTTTCGGCTCAACCGTCACGGCCGCTGTCCTCAACGGCATGAACATCTTCGAGGCCACGGTCATCGCAACGGAATACACATGGCGCTCCATCGTCTCCACAAAGGAGCATCAGCCTGATTATAAATTTGGCCCGAAATTCGAGGTTCACCTGCCGTGGCTCGGCGCGGAAATGGAAAAGTATAGAGGAATGGATTAGTGCCGTTGACGGTGAAGCGTATTCCGGCGTGTAGGGAGTGACGACCCCGGCACTCCGAAAAGATAGTGCATAATTAAAGGACAAGGTGTTCTGCTCAAGAGACCTTGTCCTTTAATTATCAATCGGCTTAACCCTCTTTTGTAAAGAGGGTGGCGCACCGCGGCGGTGTTTTATCTTCAATAGCCATTATTGCCCTTATTCGGGCTTGCAAATATGTTTGAAATGAGATATAATACACTTTAGCGATTTTATGTGCTAAAGAATATTAAAACGGGGGATAATTATGTTTTTTCAAAAAGAGATTGAAACGATGCCGCGCGCGGAGATTGAAAAGCTTCAGCTCGAACGCCTGCAGAGGCTCGTAGACTACTGCTATAATAACGTCCCGTTTTACAACAAGCGCCTCACAGAGGTCGGGATAACCTCGGGAGATAAGCTCAAAACCCTCTCCGATGTTCAGTATATACCATACACGACGAAAGAGGATATCCGCGATAATTATCCGTTCGGCCTGCTGGCCACGCCGATGAAGGACATCGTGCGCATTCACGCGTCAAGCGGCACAACGGGCAAACCGACCGTCGGCGCATACACTAAGAATGACATAGAGAACTGGTCTGATTTCATGGCCAGAATCGTCATCGCCGCGGGCGTCACGGATGAAGATATAATCCAAATCGCGTTCGGATACGGGCTTTTCACCGGGGCACTTGGGCTGCATTACGGCCTTGAGAAAATCGGTGCGACGGTAATCCCCGCGTCAAGCGGCAACTCCGAGAAGCAGCTCATGATGATGCGGGATTACGGTGTTACAGGGCTCGTTGCGACGCCTTCTTACGCGCTCTATCTCGGCGAGATGGTAAATGAAAGCATAGCGGGCGGAGAGGTTCCGGCTGATGCGTATAAATCCCTCAAATACGGTGTTTTGGGCAGCGAGGGCTGCACGCCGGAGATGAGAAGCAGAATTGAGGAAACGTTGGGCATAGAGGTCAGCGATAACTACGGTATGACGGAGCTCACGGGTCCGGGCGTCTCGGGTGAGTGCAGAGAACGCGCGGGGCTTCACTTCTGCGAAGACGCGTTTCTGCCCGAAATAATCAATACTGATACAGGCGAGATCAAGGCGCGCGGCGAGGTCGGCGAGCTCGTCGTCACAACGCTTATACGCGAGGGTATGCCGGTTCTGCGTTACCGCACAAAGGATATAACAAGAATCAACTATGAGCCGTGCAAATGCGGCAGAACGCACGCCAGAATGGAAAAGGTCATGGGCAGAACCGATGATATGATTATAATCAAGGGTGTCAACGTGTTCCCGTCGCAGATTGAAAGCACTTTGGTTACGTTGCCGCAGGTCGGCCCGCACTACCAGCTCGTCCTGACTAAGAAAAACTTCCTTGATAACCTCGAGGTAAAGGTTGAGCTTCTCGACGCGAGTCTGCTTGAGAGCTATTCCGAGCTTGAAAACCTGCAAAGTAAAATCAGAGAGCGCCTCAGAAGCGTGCTGAGCCTCGACACCAAGGTCACGCTCGTTGAGCCGAAAACACTCGAGAGATTCCAGGGCAAGGCGAAGAGAATCCTCGATTTGCGAAATGAATAAGGGAGAATTATGAATTTTTTTGAAGCGGTCAAAAACCGCACAAGCTACCGCGGGAAATTTGAAAGCGCACCTGTCCCGAAGGAAGATTTAATCGAAATCATGGAGGCGGGCTGTGACGCACCGTCAGGCTGCAATATGCAGACCACAAGCTTTATCGCGATAGATGACCCGCAGCTGATGTCGCAGCTTCTCGGCCTTGTAAATCCGCCTATTGCGGGCACTGCCAAGGCGGCCATAGCCGTGCTTACAGAGCGCGTCTTCGCGTACCGTGATAAATGCTTCGCCGTGCAAGACTACTCCGCTGCCATTCAAAATATGCTGCTTGCGGCGGTGGCGCTGGGCTATCAGAGCTGCTGGTATGAGGGACATATCACAGATGACGACAACATCGGCAGAAAGATGGCTGATGTGTTGGGCGTTCCGCAGAACATTGACCTTGTCTGCTTTATGCCGATAGGCAAGGGCGTTGATGAACCCAAAAGAGCAAAGAAGAAGCCGTTTGGTGAACGCGCATGGTTCAACGGCTATAAAAAGTAAAGGATTATATTACAAAATGAAGGAATTACTGCTAGGCAATGAGGCCGTCGCGAGGGGGCTGTATGAGGTGGGAGTGGGCGTTGTTTCAAGCTACCCCGGCACACCCAGTACGGAGATAACCGAAGCGGCGGCAAAATATGACGAAATCTACACAGAGTGGGCGCCTAATGAAAAGGTCGCGGCGGAGGTCGCGGCGGGCGCGGCAATCGGAGGTGCGCGTTCGTTCTGCGGCATGAAGCACGTCGGATTGAACGTTGCGGCAGACCCAATCTTCACGATGAGCTATATCGGCGTAAATGCGGGCATGGTGATAGGCGTCGCGGATGACCCCGGTATGCACTCCTCGCAAAATGAACAGGATTCGCGCAACTATGCCAAGGCCGCGAAAATCCTCATGCTTGAGCCTTCGGATTCGCAGGAATGCAAGGATTTCACGAAGCTGGCCTACGCGCTTTCGGAGGAGTATGACACACCCGTTTTTCTCAGGCTCACCACGCGCATTTCGCATTCGCGCAGCCTTGTGGAAATCTCGGAGCGCGATAGTATCGAACTGAAGCCATATGATAAAAACACCGCGAAGAATGTTATGCTGCCCGCGTTTGCGAGGCCTAAGCATGTCGCCGTGGAAGTTCGCACGAAAAAACTGACAGAGTGGGCGGAGACCTGCGAGCTGAATAAAATCATTGACAACAACGCTAAAATCGGCGTCATCACCTCGGGCGCCTGCTACCAATACGCGCGCGAGGCCATCGGTGACGGCGCGAACTATCTCAAGCTCGGCGCGGTTTACCCGCTGCCGGTTGAAAAGATAAAAAGCTTCGCCGCCGGTTTAGATAAAGTATACGTCATTGAAGAGCTTGACGATATAATCGAGGCGCACTGCAAAGCCATCGGCGTAAATGTCGTCGGCAAAGATTTGCTCCCGCGCGTCGGCGAATTCTCTCAGAGAATCATCAAACAATATATCACCTGCGACGAGAACGCTTTTTTCTCGCTTCCTGCGGAGCTTCCGATTCGCCCGCCGGTTATGTGCAGCGGATGCCCTCACAGAGGGCTGTTCTATACGCTGAATAAGGCCAAGGTATTCGTCAGCGGCGACATAGGCTGCTATACGCTCGGGGCGTCAGCCCCTCTCAGCGCGATGGATACCTGTATCTGCATGGGCGCGTCAATTTCGGCGCTCCATGGCTTCAACAAGGCTAGGGGAGAGGAGGCTTCGAAGAGAGCAGTCGCCGTCATTGGCGACTCCACCTTTATGCACACAGGCATCAACAGCCTCGTCAATGTGGCGTATAATCAAAGCAATTCCGTCACGATTATCCTCGATAACTCCATCACAGGCATGACGGGGCAGCAGCAGAACCCGACCACCGGCTTCACGCTTAAGGGCGACCCCACCACTGCCGTGAATCTCGAAGCCCTCTGCAAATCAATCGGCATAAGCCGCGTGACAGTCGTAGACCCATATGACGTAAAAGCCGTGCAAAAGGTTCTCGCCGAAGAGCTTGAAGCGGAAGAGCCGAGCGTAATCATCAGCCGCAGACCCTGCGCGCTTTTGAAATACGTGAAGCATGCCGAGCCTCTCATGGTCAACGAGAACTGCATAGGCTGCAAAATCTGTATGGGCGTCGGCTGCCCGTCGCTCAGCTTTGACGCTGCATCCAAAAAAGCTGTGATAGACGCCAACACCTGCACCGGCTGCAACGTATGCGCGGGGATTTGCCCGAAGAACGCGATTGTGAAGGGGGTAAGGTCATGAGCAACAGTAGGGGCGGGTTTCCATGCCCGCCCGTCAACGCAGAAAGCGTGAAAAGCATAATCATAGTCGGCGTGGGCGGTCAGGGAACTCTCCTCGCAAGCAGAATAATGGGTGACGCGCTTGTCCAAAAGGGCTACGACGTGAAGGTCAGCGAGGTTCACGGAATGAGCCAGCGCGGCGGCTCGGTTATCACCTATGTCAGATACGGCGATGAGGTGAATTCACCCGTGATAGAGAACGGCGAGGCGGATATAATCCTCGCGTTTGAAGAGCTTGAAGCGGCGCGCTATCTGCCGTTTCTGAAGCCCGGTGGCACGGTGATAACCAGCACGCAGCAAATTGACCCCATGCCCGTAATCACAGGTGCGGCGGAGTATCCGCAGGAGGTAATCCTCGCGATAGAATCCCTCGGCATCACTGTGCGCAGGCTGGACGCCCTGAGTCTCGCCAAGCAGGCAGGCAGCGTGAGGGCCGTAAATGTAGTGCTGATCGGCGCGTTGGCAAAGGACATGGACATCGAGAAAGAGGTCTGGCTTTCCGCGCTGGAAAAATGCGTGCCGGAGAAGTTTCTGGAGCTGAACCAAAAAGCCTTTGAATTAGGCTACAACAGCTATTGATTTTTTATGTGGCATTCAAACAAATGCCCGAAAAATATCACGACCACCTTCTCAAAGGTGAAATGTTGGGTTTTCGCGAATGCCACATAGAGCCGGATTGGTTGTTAGTGTATCAGATTCAAGAAGAAGTGATGATTCTTTTAGCTGTAGGAACCGGCAGACATACCGACCTTTTTGACGAATAGGAAAGCAGATAAATTCTCTTCAGTTTTCCATATTCTATAAAATATTAAATTTGTAAACACGAAAGGAATCTTAAAGTAAATGAGCTATTTCAACATTGCAATCGAATGCGCCTCTCAAGACGTCTTGAGGGAAATCCAGAGTGAGAGGCTGAGAGACATCGTAAAGAGAAACTATGAGAACGTGCCGCTTTACAGGCAGAAGCTTGATGAGCTCGGCATAAAGCCTGAAGACATCAAAACCATTGACGACATAGTAAAGCTGCCGTTCACTTATAAGCAGGATTTGCGCGACACATACCCGTTCGGCCTCATGGCCGTGCCCAGAGAGGATTTGGTGAGAATCCACGCGTCAAGCGGCACCACCGGCAAGCAGACCGTCGTGGCATATACCCAAAACGACATCGACGTCTGGTCGGAGTGCGCGGCGCGAAGCATCGTCGGCGCGGGCGGCAGTAAGGACGACTTCGTCCACGTCTCATACGGCTACGGCCTCTTCACAGGCGGGCTCGGGCTGCATTACGGCGCGGAATGCTTGGGCGCGACGGCAATCCCCGTCTCATCGGGCAACACGGACAGGCAGATTCAAATCATGCAGGATTACGGCTCGGATATTCTCTGCTGCACGCCGTCTTACGCGATGTATATAGGCGAAACCGTGAGAGAAAAGGGCATTGACCCCACGACGCTAAAGGTTCGTGCGGGTATCTTCGGTGCGGAGCCGTGGACGCAGGAAATGCGCAGGGAGATTGAAAAATCTCTCGCAATCAAGGCCTATGACATCTACGGCCTCTCCGAGATTGCGGGCCCCGGCGTTGCGAGCGAATGCGAGGAGCAGGACGGCATGCACATCAACGAAGACTATTTCTATCCTGAAATCATTGACCCGGATACCGGCGAGCGCCTGCCGGACGGCGAATTCGGCGAGCTCGTCTTCACCTGCATAGGCAAAGAGGCGTTGCCGCTCATCAGATACCGCACGAGGGATATTTGCTCGATAACGCACGAGAAGTGCAAATGCGGCAGAACGCTCGCAAGAATGTCCAAAACGAGGGGCAGAACAGACGATATGCTGATTATACGCGGCATCAACGTCTTCCCGTCGCAGATTGAAAGCGTGCTGCTTGAGCTCGGCATGGACCCGAATTATCAAATTATTGTTGACAGGAAGAATAATCTTGATACACTTGAGGTGCAGGTGGAGATAAACGAGAAAATCTTCTCGGATACAATCAGAAGCCTCGAGGAAGTGGAGCAGAAAATTGCGGCGGCATTGCAATCAACGCTCAGCATCGCAGCAAGGGTGCGCCTCCTGGAGCCGAAATCAATTGAGCGCTCAATGGGTAAAGCCAAGCGCGTCATAGACAAAAGAGCACAATAAGTGCAATGGACAATTGATAATTGATAATTGACAATTAAGGACAAAAACGTAGGGGCGCTTTCCGCCCGTCCGTAACAAAAATAATCAACAACGTATAAATCACTAAAATATACAGAAAAGGAGCAAAACTATGCAATTGAAACAACTTTCGATTTTTGTTGAAAACAAGGCGGGTCGCCTTGCCGAAATCACGGAGGCTCTCGCTAAGGCAAATGTGGACATCCGCGCAATTTCCGTCGCTGACACAAGCGATTTCGGAATCCTGCGCGTAATCGTTGACAAGCCGAACGAGGCTGTCACGGCGCTGAGGGAGAACGGCTTCACGGTTTCGCTTACAGATGTCATCGCAGTGGGTATCGACGACAAGCCCGGCGCGTTCGCCTATGCCGTGAGAACCCTCGCTGATAACAGCATTGCAATTGAGTATATGTATGCCTTCATCAGCCGCGATAAGGGCAAGGCTTATATCATAATCCGCGCGGACGACGGCGAGGCTGCCATTAAAGCCCTCGAAAGCGGCGGCTCTGCGATTCTCAACCCGCAGGAAATCTACGACATGTAGAAGTGGATATAATAAGGATGGTGCATCATTTATGTTCAGTATGATATTTGGCGGTTTAATAGAAGGAATTAAAGGGTTTTTCGAATCTAAAGAGAAAGCTAATATATCAAGAGAAGAGCGTAGGATTGAAGCACGAGAACCTTTATATGCGGAACTCATCGATATTATTGATTCTTTTCCTGAAGAAACACCGCTATCGATTCTTCACTTTGGTATGGAATATCCACCTTCTTTCAGCGGGGATTACACTATTATGTATGAAATCATCAACTATCAAATTGATGATTATAATGCAAGAATTGATGAGTTGGATATGGAAAAGCAGAGAATCCCATATAATCTTCAAGCTTCACTTCATAATTGCGAGCATACTTTGAAACTTATGGAAAAGAATGAATTAGAGTATACCACTGCGAAGAAAAGATATGATGAATTCATGAAAGCCAATAATGGAAGAATTAAGTCAATCTCCACACAAATAGTTTTAAATGCAATAATAAGCTTCGAAGTTGCAGAGTATAATTCATTTGGTCCTCCGGGAATAATCCAAAGTGAAGAATTCCAGCTTGCTAAGAACGCCATCATTATGACACTACGCGATGAATTGAAATTGTAAGTGCATAATTCTTGTGGACTGCCGCTGAAGGAAAAGGAATAAATTGGTGTTATAGGGCAAAGCACGCTTATTTGTGAGGCTTTGTCCTTTGTTATTTTCGAACACTGCTACAACCAATCTCAACTATCAACTTCATTCACCACATTTAGCCCCTTTTCCGCACAGCACCGCAGTTTATTGTGTTTCGGAAAACTTCTTTTAAGAATTATGTTGACAAAGATAATATCTATATTGTATAATTCATATGCTGTAAAGAAAAAAACTTTACAGATAAATTCAGGGAGGTGGCGTCTTGGCAAAGGATTTGAGAATCACATTTCTCCTCGATTTCTACGGCGACATGCTGACGGATAAGCAGCGCGAAGTTATTGAAGCGTATTATAACGAAGACCTTTCGCTTGCCGAAATCGCCACGGAAAAGGGCATCACACGTCAGGGCGTGCGAGATGCCATAAAGCGCGCGGAGCAGCAGCTTCTTGAAATGGAAGAGCAGCTGGGGCTTGCGAAGCGCTTCAAGAACGTGAAAGACGGTCTTGCCAAGATTTGTGACTGCGCCCTGCTGATTCAAGAGATAAACTCGCGCGGGGTGAATAACCCGGATATCAACGTGAATATCGCTGAGATAGTAGAGTGCGCGCAGGAGCTGGCGCTTGAGGAATAATCACGTAAACCACATTTGCAAAAGGAGAAAAGATGGCGTTTGAAGGTCTTGCCGACAAGCTGGCAAACTCATTTAAGAAGCTGAGAAGCAAGGGCAAGCTCACTGAGGCCGATGTGAAGGATGCCATGAGGGAGGTTCGCCTCGCTCTTCTCGAAGCGGACGTTAATTATAAGGTTGCCAAAGATTTCACTGCAAAAGTGACAGAGAGAGCCGTCGGCGCGGAGGTCATGGAAAGCCTAACGCCCGCGCAGATGGTCATAAAGATAGTCAATGAAGAGCTCACGAACCTCATGGGCGGCAGCGAGGAAAGATTGAATTCCCCCGCTCACCCGCCTGCGGTTGTGATGATGTGCGGCCTGCAGGGCTCGGGCAAGACCACC
>DBCZ01000001.1 GCA_002293315.1 Ruminococcaceae bacterium UBA945 | reverse complement strand
GGCATAGTGTGAACACGCCCTAGACAACACTACTACACTTCTGCGATCAATTCGATTTCCACTTTTGCCCCTTTGGGTAAAGCGGCCACTTGCACTGTGCTGCGGGCCGGTTTCGCGTGGCCGAGATGGGCTTCATACACGGTGTTCATGGCACTGAAGTCGGCCAAGTCGGTCAAAAAAACCGTGGTTTTGACCACGCGACTCCAGTCGGTCCCAGCCGAAGTGAGAATCGCGTCCAAATTCCTGAGCACCTGCTGCGTTTGCTCTTCGATCGTGCCCTCTTGAAGCGACATCGTCTCAGGAATCAAGGGAATTTGGCCTGCCGCGAAGAGAAAACCGCCGCACACCACTCCCTGAGAATAGGGTCCGATGGCCGCCGGTGCGAATTTCGTGCTGATTGTTTGCATTGCAGAAAAAGTGGGCAAAGTTTTGGAAAAAAAGAGGTCTGCTTGTGGGCAACCCCCCCTCCGCGCTATAGTATAATGGGTTCAAAGGGAAAAACAAGTATTTGCACCAAGTCGTTGATGCACGCATCCATGAATTTTCCGCATATCCATTTGGACAGCGCACTCGCGCTCCTCGGTTTGGGCGCGAATCTGGGAGACTGCCAAGAGACCTTGCGTCAGGCTTGGGAAGAAATCGGAATACTCCATGCCGTGAAAACGGTGCAGCTGAGCCCATTTTACGAAACGCTCCCTCAAGGTGGCCCGGCCAATCAACCCCCTTTTTGGAACGCCGCCGGAGTCATTCAAACTACGCTGCCACCGGAAAAACTGCTGGAACACTTGCAGGAAATCGAAAATCGGCATGGCCGCGTTCGCACCGTCCATTGGGGACCACGGACGCTGGATTTGGACATCCTCCTTTACGGGACAGCAATCATCCAAACCGCCAATTTGACCATTCCGCACATCGAAATGCTAAACCGCCGCTTTGTTCTCGAACCCGCCTGCGACATCGCGCCCGACATGATTCATCCGCTGTCAGGCAAAACCGTGCGTGAACATTGGCTCAACTTGGAGCCGGGTGACGTTTCACATAGAAACTGTTCACCCGACAACAACCCGCCGCCCAGTTTTTCATCCAAACCGGGAATACCCGTCGATTGTCGTGAAGAGCATTGAGAAACTGTTTGAGATTCGCCTTACACTATTACCGAGCGTCTTAGCCGCCTCGCGTCATTTGTCGCGGACTTCGTTGATCCAACGAAATTTCGGTAAAGGACTCCCGTCAGGTTTCGTACCGGTAAAACACTCCCTTAAGAACATTTCACGCCGCTTGTTATCGGCTTCACGATCAGGAAACGAATCTCCTTTCTGCAAAATCGGTCGCCGCTCTGGAATGCCGCCAAACGCATACGTGCCCGCCACCTGACACGGAAACCAAAACCCATCTGACGGTGCTTTTTTGCGCCCCGCCGATGTTGTCCTTTTGTCCGCAGGCAGTTCCAAATAAAACTCGGCATAGCAATGTTCCGGCACGCGAACAAGCCGGGCTGGTATGTGCCCAGCGCGGCAAAGTGCCACGAACAGGGCGGACATGTCTTTGCAATCGCCAAACCACTTGTCTTCAGGGTCAGAAACCACGGCCAGCGCGCCCCGGGCTCTTTTATCACGCAATGTTTCTTCGTAGCGGACACGGCTTTGCACAAAACTGTACAGAGCTTCAACTTTATCCCAGTCGGTCTCACGATTTTCGGTGATTTCGGCAAACATTTTTTTGAACACGCGCTCATTCGACTGAATGTCCGGGCTTGGTTTCAAATAAAGCTCCACGTCGCGCGGAACACGCTTTGGAATGATGTAATCCTCCGTGTTTTCTGGCGGAATGAGATCGTAATTGATGAGTTCCACTTCCAATACGAGCTCCAGCGGCATCATGCGCATTTGGTCAATCTCAAAGACGGCTTCGCGGGCTCCCTGGCTCACCGTGCGATAGTGCAGACGGGCGGGTCCCAAACTTTCTTCCCGGATACTGACCACTTTTTGCTCTGGCCAATCCATCGGAATCGGAACGGTCACGGTAATATTTTGCATCGGTGCTCTGGGTTCCATGGAGATTCCCGCCCGCCAAATCTGTTTGCGGCCTTCGCCCACACTGGGGCCGCCATCAACGACAATTCCGTCGACATTCGACTTGGCGTTGTTTGACGAAAACTGAAATTGGGCTTGGACAGTCGCGCAAAAAAGGCAAACGAGGAAAGCGGCGGACAAGAGAGCGCGTTGCATGGTGATGCGAATGGAAAAACGAAAACAAAAAATCTGTCGACACTCCATTATTTTCGGCTTTTTTTGGGGTGTTCTTGACGTCTTTGCCTTTTTTAGCGATTGTGCCGCCATTGTTTTTGCTAAAAACCGCCGCCATCCCCCTTGCAATAGCACAGCACTCCGCTAGAATGATCGCTTGACTACTGGCCCCGTCGTCTAGCGGTTAGNNGTTCGATTCCCGTCGGGGTCATTCTTTCGCCATCTACAAAGCTGAAATGCCAAGCCACCTTGGGATGCCGCAAAAAGCGGTTCCAAGCGTGGCTTTTCTGGTATTGGGCTCTGTTGGCTTACCCTTTCCAAAGGCCGTGGAGGTTGCAGTATTCCCGCGCACTCACCGGCACGCCTTCTTCGATTGTGAACACGGCTCGCGGCTCTTGACCCGGCCTGAAAATTGCCCGCTGCGTTTTGTCCGCCTGCTGAATTTCCACCCACATGATAAAATGCTGCTCCTCCATCGGATGCGGCACGCTGCCCACCTGTACGTCAAGCTCGCGCCCGCTTAATGTGCAGACAGGCACATGCTTTTCCTGCGCGGCGTCAACCGTGTTTGGAACGAGCTTTTCCATCGGCTCTCCGCAGCAAATCATCGGAACGTTTCCTTCATGAATCAGCCCAACGAGATTGCCGCAATGCTTACATCTGAAAAAAATCTTCTGCATAATTACACCTCTCAAATTTATTTGTTTGCCTTAGCAAATTATAGCCTGCTTTGAAATAGGGAATTCGCTTTGGAAAAGATATAATCTCAACTCTCAGCTATACAGCTTTTCCATCTGATAGCTGGAGGTCATTATATCGGCATAATCAGTTATTCTTATGATGCGAAACCCGCATTTATTAACATAAAAAACGTGATTTCTCCTTGAAAACGCCGCGGTTTCCGTTTCCCACTTCACGGCATCAGGATATTTATGCTCAACATACTTCCAGACAATCGTGCCAATGCCGTTCCCTTGGTAATCCGGGTCAAGGAAGATATTTCCCAGATAATGCTCCTTGTTTTCGTTAATCCAAAGAGCCATTGCGCCAATAGGCACCCCGTCCTTTGAAACGGTGTATGCCGTCACGTCCTCGTGCAAATACCATTTCCTCAAAAAATCCCCGTTGTCATATCCCGGCGGGCCTCCGCTCTCCAGTCCTAAATGTATGCGCGCGTCTTCGTCAAAAGCACGCTTCATTATGTTTTCCAGCTTTGAAATATCACCTTCAGTAAACACCTCAAAGGTTAAACCCATGAACTCTTCCATTATTTATTCCTCCGTATATTTGTGATAATACAATTATGCAGGACGACACGGCGTAAAAGTCAACAGGAAAATTGACGCTTAGGTCGGAGGGTGCAGTTTATGAATTGTCTTCGCGGCGAAATCCTTTGCCTTGCTTAAATCCTCTTCCTTCGGGCGTTTCCGGTTGAAGAAAAGGAACTGCCCCGGGCAGTGGAAGGCCGGTTCAATGACTTCAATGTCATTTGCAATATTCTCCTCCACCTGCGCCGCAAAACCGTTCGTCGGGCTCATTGATGTGGAGAAGAAAGCCACCCGCTTCACA
Organism: Ruminococcaceae bacterium UBA945; assembly: GCA_002293315.1. Classification (GTDB taxonomy): domain Bacteria; phylum Bacillota; class Clostridia; order Oscillospirales; family Acutalibacteraceae; genus Scatolibacter. The sequence goes on along the minus strand of DBCZ01000001.1, from coordinate 14,884 downwards.
TTGCCGCCCGAAAGAGCCTTCGCATATTCCAGCACCTCCGATGCTGGCTTGCCCGCATATATGCCGCCGCCCAGAAACAGCAAGTCAACCGGCTTTGAAAACGGCACGGTGATAGCCTCCGGCGCAACTCCTGCGGCTTCGGCAATTGCCTCCGCAACCTTTTTTGTGTGTCCGCCTCTTGAAAAGAATCTTACTTCAATGTTCATTGTGATACATCTCACTTTCTATTAAGTATATATCTTCTTCACGCTGTAAGCAATATCAAAGCGAAAAACAAAAGCCGCAGAAACCTGCGGCTCAGTTTGTTGGTTCTTAGGCTGTTTTTTCTTCAACAGTGCTTCCTACGATGATATTGATTCCACCCATCATCAGCCAGAAGGCGATGAGATAGCCAATCGCGAAGAGCGATACTAAAGGATGGAAGAAGGAATATCCGCCGAGGAGAACGAAGATGATTCCGACTGCAAGCGGGATTCCCCAAAGAGAAACCTTTGCCGAAGCCATCCTTATGCCCGCGAGTATTCTCAAGATGCCGCCCACGAGGACCCAGCCTGCGAAGATGTAAATCATTGCGAAGTCTAAAGCCGCTCTCACTTCCGGCAGGAAGAGGAAGATGACGCCCAGAGCAATTGCCACGAGACCCCAAACGATATCAAGAACCGCAAGGTTTTTCTTCTCTGAGGCGATGAACTTCGCAACCGCGCCCACGCCTGCGACAATCAGAGCCACAGGAACAATCCAGCCGATTGACAGGAACGTCAGGCCCGGTGTGAACAGGCAATAGATGCCTGCGGCAAAGCACAGCAGCCCCAAAATGACGCCAAGAACTTTTCCAACTGTTTTCATAAGTAATACCTCTCTGTTTTAGATTTAAAGTTTTTCTTGGAACTTTCGAGCTATTCTCTCACTTTCCGCACCAATAGTCAACCGGCTTTCCGTGAATGTAATAAATTGTTAAGAAATTGTTACGAAATATGTTTTTGAGTGTTAAGAAAAGCGTTATCTGTGCTTTATATATGTAACTTACAGCATTCACAAATCGCACATAATTGTCAAGATGAAAGCGCCAGATTTCAATCAAACATTCCGGCCGAAAGATACCTCTCTCCCGTATCGGGCAATAATACAACTATTGCCTTGCCTTCATTTTCGGCTCTTTTTGCAAGTTCCGCCGCCGCAAAAACCGCCGCGCCGGAGGAAATCCCGACGAGAAAGCCCTCTCGCCGCGCTATCAGCTTGCCCATAGCGAAAGCGTCTTCATTTGAAACGGGTATAACCTCGTCATATATGCTTGTGTCCAGCGTATCAGGTACGAAGCCCGCGCCGATTCCTTGAAGCTTGTGTGCGCCGGGCCGACCGCCCTCCAGAACAGGGGAGCTTTTCGGCTCAACCGCCGCAATCATCACAGCCGGATTCATCTCCCTGAGATATTTACCCGTGCCGCTGATTGTCCCACCGGTTCCCACGCCCGCAATGAAAATATCAACCCTGCCGTCTGTATCCTCCCATATCTCCGGCCCCGTAGTCTTATAATGCGCGGCAGGATTTGCGGGGTTCTCAAACTGGCTCGGAATGAAGCTGTTTTCAATCGTTGCCGCAAGCTCGGCGGCTTTCGCAATCGCTCCGCGCATGCCGGCTCCGCCGTCCGTCAGAATCAGCTCCGCACCGTAAGCCTTCAGAAGCGCGCGCCGTTCCTCACTCATGGTCTCGGGCATCGTGAGGATAATCCTGTATCCGCGCGAGGCTGCGATTGCCGCCAGGCCTATTCCCGTGTTGCCGCTCGTCGGCTCAATAATAACCGAGCCCTTCTTCAAAAATCCCGCTTCCTCAGCTGAATCAATCATATTCAGTGCGATTCTGTCCTTCACGCTTCCTGCGGGGTTGAAATACTCAAGCTTCGCGATTATCCTCGCCTTGAGAGCGAATTCCGCCTCAATCCCGTGCAGCTCCAGTAAAGGTGTGCGTCCAATCAGCTCTGAAATCTTGCTGTTAATTCTCATAATTTCCCCTTTCAAATGCCTAAAAGTCTCTCTGCGTTCTCGTGCAAAATCACTTCGTTTTCGTGTTCGGTCAGGCCTATATCACAGAAGCGGCGAAGCTCATCTTTGGGCATCCACATCGGAAAATCAGAGCCGAATAAAAGCCTTTCCGCCCCATAGATTCTTATCAGCTCCTTTGCTCGTACGCTGCCTATAAATGCCAGCGAGCTTGAAATATCAAGGTAGCACTTTTTATCCCGCAGATACTCCAGCGCCAAATCGGGTATCGACCACCCTCCGAAGTGCGCCCCTATGACCGTTAGCTTCGGGAAGCTTTCGAGCACATGCACAAGCCTGCGCGGATGAGAGTAATCATAGCGGTAATCGCCGCAGTGAAAGAGCACGGGAAGCTTCCGCTCGGCAAGGATTGGATAGAGCTTCATCATGCGCTCGTCATCCATGTTAAAGCGCTGGGAATCCGGGTGCAGTTTTATTCCGAGAAGCCTAAGCCCGGTGATTCGATCAATCTCCTCCACAGGATCTTCCATGTCCGCGTGCAGCGTGCCAAAGCCCGAAAGCTGCGGGTATTTCTCAACCTGCGAGGCTATGAAGGTGTTTATTGTCGACACGTTTGCCGCAGTCAGCGCAGGGGAGTGAATCACTGTGTGCGCTATCCCCGCATCGCTCATTTCCTGCAGCAGCCTTGGCACTGTGCCGCCGCCGTGCATTTGCATATTATAGAACCTGCCCACGTTCTCCACAGCCTTTTCGGCGATTTCTTCAGGATAAACATGCGCGTGAAAATCAATTATCTTCATCATAACTCCAATATGGTTAATAACTTGCTTTAACATTTTAGCACGTAAAAGGGTAATTGACAATTACCAAAGGATAATTGATAATTAGAAGCAATACAAATAATCAAAAGGAATGAAAATGATTTATTTCATCAATTACTCAGCCGCCGGCACAAAGGCGGAGGACGCGAGAATTCAGCGCAATCTCTCAAAAAGGCTGCTTGAGTTCGCAGTCAGACATGAAACGGGCTTGAATTCAGCTGATTTCACTATGTGCTTCGGTGAGCACGGCAAGCCTTATCTCAAGGATTCAGGCATACATTTTAACATCACCAATTGCAAGGGTCTGATTTGCTGTGCGGTGGAGAAAACGGAGGTCGGCATTGACGCCGAAACGCGCCGCGTTTTGAATCCGCGTATTTTCCGCGCCTGCACCGAAGCAGAGCAGCGCCACATCTCTGCTTCGTCAAACCCGGACTTCACGTTCCTAAAGCTTTGGACGCTTAAAGAGAGCTATATGAAATACACGGGCATGGGGCTGGCGTTCGGCACGCTCAACGCGGAGTTCACCTATAATGACGGCAAGCCGGTTTATGTCGGGAAAACCGAGATGCCGATATATGTATCGCAGTCAATCCTTGAACTCGGCGGAGAGCCATATATAGTAAGCCTCTGCTCCGGCGAAGAAATAACGCCCGATTTTCACGAGGTTAAGGAGAGTGAGCTATGAAAAGCATAAGGCTTGATAAATTGTTGGCCTCTGAAAATCTCGGCAGCAGGAAAGAGGTCGCGAAGCTCATCAAAGCTGGGCTTGTCACGGTGAATGGCGAAGTCGCAGTCAAGGCCGACATGAAAATTGATACAGCCGCCTGCACCGTCACCGTCAATGGCGAAGCAGTGGAATACAGAGAGCATGTCTATATCATGATGAACAAGCCCGCAGGAGTTGTCAGCGCGACAGAGGATAACCGCGACGCAACCGTCCTCGATATTCTCCCGCCTGATATGCTGCGCAAAAATCTTTTTCCTGCCGGCCGCCTCGATAAAGACACCACCGGTCTGCTGATTATCACAGACGACGGCGCTTTCGCACACCGAATGCTTTCGCCCAAGAGCCATATCTATAAGATATATGAGGCTGCACTTGAAAAGCCTGTTACGGATGAAGACATAAAGGCCTTTGAAGCGGGAATAAGCTTTGGCGGGGAGGAATATGCCCCCGCAAAGCTTAGTGCTGGAGACGCTTCGAAATCTCCCTCGGGATATATGGCCGTCGTGATGATTCGCGAGGGCAAATTCCATCAGGTTAAGCGCATGTTTGAGGCGCGCGGGAATAGGGTTCTGGCATTGAAGCGCGCGGCAATCGGCGGGCTGAAGCTTGATGAAAATCTCGCGCAGGGCGAGTCAAAATATCTCACATCCAAAGAATTGTCAACTCTTTTGTAAGGTTTCCACAAGTGCAATTTATACCAAAAATTTTTAAGTAGTTTGTCATTTATAGGTTTTGAACAAGCAGTTTTGTTAAACTTTGGTCAATTGAATAATATAATCACCCGTGAGTATCTGCTATACTTGGAACAGATATTAAGGCGGTTATTTTGAATCGTCAAAAAATTGGAGGAAGTTTCATGGCAAGTGTTACACTGAAAGAGATATATAAGGTGTATCAAGGCGGTGTTACGGCTGTTTCGGATTTCAATCTGGTAATTGAAGACAAAGAGTTTGTCATTCTTGTCGGCCCCTCTGGCTGCGGAAAATCCACAACGCTGAGAATGATTGCCGGTCTTGAGGAAATCACAAAGGGCGAGCTCTACATAGGCGATACGCTCGCAAATGACGTTGCCCCGAAAGACAGAGACATCGCGATGGTTTTCCAGAACTACGCGCTCTATCCGCACATGACCGTGTTCGACAACATGGCATTCGGCTTGAAGCTCAGAAAGATGCCTAAGGATGAAATCAAGCGCCGCGTCGAAGAAGCGGCCAGAATCCTTGACATCGCTCACCTTCTTGACAGAAGACCGAAGGCGCTTTCAGGCGGACAGCGTCAGCGTGTTGCTCTCGGCCGCGCAATAGTGCGTGACCCCAAGGTATTCCTGCTTGACGAACCCCTTTCAAACCTCGACGCCAAGCTGCGCGCACAGATGAGGACAGAGATAGCGATGATTCACAAAAGGCTCGGTACGACGTTCATTTATGTCACGCATGACCAGACAGAGGCTATGACGATGGGCGACAGAATCGTCGTGATGAAAGACGGCTTCATTCAGCAGGTTGACACCCCTCAGAACCTCTACGATTTCCCGTGCAACGAGTTCGTCGCGGGCTTCATGGGTTCGCCGCAGATGAACTTCATCGACGCCACCGTCGGCAAAGACGGCGATGCATACACGCTCACATTCGGTGCCGTGAAGCTGAAGCTCCCGGCGGATAAGACGGCAAACACATCTATCGCCGATTACGTCGGAAAAGAGGTTGTGTTCGGCATCCGCCCGGAAGATGTTCATGACGAAGCCGATTTCCTCGAGAAGGTCGGCGGCAAGATGGCCACGGCTGAGGTTGCGGTAACAGAGCTCATGGGCGCAGAGATTTACCTCTATATCAACTGCGAGGGCAATGACATCACCGCAAGGGTTGACCCGAAATCAAAGGCGAGATCCGGCGATAATGTCGATATCGCGTTTGACCTCGCAAAAACGCACCTCTTCGATAAAGAAACAGAAGTTGCGATTCTTAACTGATAATCCGCACATAAGAGACCTCAATTGAGGTCTCTTTTCTTTTTGATAAGCTTGACGAGCCGCGGGAAAAGAGATAGAATTACAGTGAAATATGTATTGGGGGCAGTGCAATGAAAAAGCTGATTTCCGCCGTGCTGATAATCCTCATGTGCGCGCTTCTCAGCGCGTGCGATTCGCGCGCTCCAGGCACGGAAAAACTCACCGAATTATTCACGATACTTTACAAGTTTCCCAATGAAGAGCTTGTCGCGGCGAGAGACGCCATGCTTGAAGTAGCTACGTATATAGGCGACGCCCCGCCGACCGAGCCCCCCACCCCGAAGGAATACCTCACCGCCCAGCAGCCGCTTTTTGATATCTTCAGCCCGTATGTTTCGCCCGAATATTTTGAAGATTTCATCATGAAAAACATGGTAAATTCCTCGGACTATGCCATGTCACTGCGCTTGCTTGAGCTTGAGCCGAGGGAACAGGAAGTTGAGTATGAGCGCTGCTATTTCTTCAAGCTCACGGTTGATGCCGTCAATCACCGCAAGGAAGAGCTTGTTCATGAAATAGGCGGCAGCCTGCGCGTAGATGAAAAAGGCATGCTTACGAACCTGAATTATGACAGAAGCTACGCTGATTTTTACATGGAGAGTCAGCTGCCGATATATGCAAATGAACCAGTAAATATCAATTTTAACTCCGCGCCGCCCGAAATGCTGAAGCCGTTTATCGGCGACATGGATTTAGCTGAAAGCATCGTCAAGCACAGGGGCGAGCACGGTTATTTTCAAGGCCTTGAGGATTTACGGGAGGTTGAGGGAATGACGGATGAGGTGATGGAGTGGCTTTCAGAGCTAGAAACAGCCGGAGTTATAGATTTCTCACACTAACCGCCGTATAAAGGAAAGGTATTGCTCTCAAATTCTTTTTCACGCAAAAACTTGATTAAATCCGCAAAATGTAGTAGAATATACTGGAATATGTACTTGATATGCCGGTTGATAAAAATTTATTATATATTGAGGGAAGGCGACAAAGATGTCAAACAAACTTTTTCAGGGCATCATTCATCAGATGAGAGAGACAATCGACCGCCAAATCGGCGTCGTTGACGATTCCTCCGTAATCATTGCGAGCAGTGAGCTTGCGAGAGTTGGGGAGGTCATTGAAAACGTCGGTGCCGAGGATTTTCTCGTGCCCGATATTTTCCAGGTGGACGACTTCACCTATAAGGCTTTCGGCGGCAAGCCCAAGAACGAATATGCCGTCTTTGTGGCGGGAGTGGACCCCGAGGCGCAGAAGTATGCGAAAATTCTTGCCGTCTCACTCAACAGCGTGAAGCAGTATTACGATGAAAAATATGACAGAGGCAACTTCATCAAAAATGTTATTCTCGATAATATCCTGCCCGGCGACATCTACCTCAAAAGCCATGAGCTCCACTTTGACTCTGATGTCAGCCGCGTCTGCATGCTGATTAAAATCACGGACAGGAACGACATTTCGGCCTATGATGTGCTTCAAAATCTCTTTCCCGACAAGAACAAAGACTTCATCGTGAACATAAATGAGACGGATATTGCTCTCGTCAAGGAGATTAAGGCCAGCATAGACGAAAAAGACATCAACAAGCTTGCCAGCTCAATAGTGGATACCCTTTCAAGCGAATTCTACACCCACAGTGTGGTGGGCATCGGCACGGTTGTCTCCAGCGTCAAGGAATTGGCGCGATCGTTTAAGGAGGCACAGGTGGCTCTAGAGGTAGGCAACGTCTTTGATACCGAAAAAGCCGTCGTCAACTATAACAATCTCGGCATTGCGCGCCTCATCTATCAGCTTCCCACGACCGTCTGCGAGATGTTCCTGCGCGAGGTCTTCAAAAAAGGCTCGATTGATTCTCTCGACCGCGAGACGCTTTTCACAATTCAGCGCTTCTTTGAGAATAACCTCAACGTCTCAGAGACCTCCAGAAAGCTCTTCGTCCACAGAAACACGCTTGTTTACAGGCTTGAGAAAATCAAGAAAATCACCGGCCTTGATTTGCGCGAGTTTGAAGACGCTATCGTCTTCAAGGTGGCGCTGATGGTCAAGAGATACCTCGAAAATATATAGTATGTTTTATAATAGGCGGTAAATAGTGAATAGTTGAAGGCGAAGAAAAATTCACTATTTACTGTATTTCCGCGTTTAGGGGAGGCAACGGCTTAATGGGTATAATCGAGTTTCGCGGCGTATCAAAGATTTATAACAACGGCACCGAAGCGCTCCACAATATCAACCTCAACGTTGATAAAGGGGAGTTCGTTTTCATTGTCGGTTCGTCCGGCGCGGGCAAAAGCACATTTTTGAAGCTTATCATGTGCGAGGAACACCCGAACGAGGGGCAAATAGTAATCGACGGGCAAAACGTCTCGCGCATCAGAAAGCGCAAGATTCCGTTCGTTCGCAGAAAAATGGGCATCGTTTTTCAGGATTTCCGCCTCATTGACCACATGACTGTCTATGATAACGTGGCCTTTGCCATGCGCGTTGTCGGCGCGACGGTGAAATCCATCAAAAAGCGCGTGCCGTATATTCTCGGCCTCGTCGGGCTTCAGCATAAGGCAAGGCATTATCCTAATGAGCTTTCGGGCGGCGAGCGCCAGAGAGTTGGCCTTGCGCGCGCGCTCGTCAATAACCCTTCAATGATTATCGCCGATGAGCCCACGGGAAATATCGATCCCGCGCTCTCGTTTGAAATAGTCGATTTGCTCAGTGAAATCAACCGTCGCGGTACCACCGTGCTGATGGTGACGCACGAGCATTCGCTCGTTAAGCATTTCCACAAGAGAATCATTCAAATCCACAGCGGTGAAATCGTGGCGGACACAGCCGAAAGGCAGGCCGCGGAGAGATATGCCGGCAGGGCCGCAGAGCGCGACATCACTGAAGACGGCGAATATGAAGAAACCGCTGAAAACACCGGCGAGCTTGTCTATGACGAGGCTGAGCTTCAAAAGGCACAGCATTTCGCCGACTATGACGAATATGACCACGGCGAAGACTCCGAAGACGATTACGATGATTTTGATGACTTCGACGATGATTTTGATGACGAAGAGGATTACAACGCAACGGCGGCCGAGGGCATTGCCAGACAGGTGCTGATGGGCGATACGTCTGAAATACCGCGGGTTATGCCGGAAGAGGAGGTGACCGACGATGAATAGTTTGGGTTATCTCGTCAAAGAGGGCTTCAAAAGCCTCTGGAAAAACCGCATGATGAGCCTTGCGTCAATCGCCGTGCTTGTCTCATGTCTGCTCCTCACGGGAATCGCAGGGCTTCTCTCGCTGAATCTCTCAACGATGATGCGCTCAATCGAGGGCAACAACAATATCACGGTTTATCTTTCAGAGAGCCTGCCTCGCCTTTCGTCAATCAGGTTCGGCGAAGAGCTCAGAAAGATAGATAATCTCAAGGAAATCACGTTCCAGTCAAAGGAAGAGGGCATGGAGCAGGTTATAGATATGCTTGAGGAAGACGGCGGTCTTCTCGCCGGGCTTTCGGGAGACGACAACTTCCTGCCTGACGCTTATATCGTCACGATGGACGACCTCTCGCAGTATGCCGATACGGTTGAGCAGATTAAAGCCATTCCCGGCTATGCTGAGCTGACCGATTACAGCGACATCGCGAACCGCTTGAGCAACCTCGACCAGGTTGTGCGCTACGCCAGCATAGTCATGGTGGCGGTGCTGGGGCTGGTATCGCTCTTCATCATAGCGAACACTATCCGCGTAACGATGTTCGCCAGAAGAACAGAGATAAGCATAATGAAATCCGTCGGCGCCACGAACGGCTTCGTGAGAATCCCGTTTGTCGTGGAGGGCATGATAATCGGTATACTCGCGGGGCTCATATCCGTTACAATCCTCTATTTCGCCTATCAGAAGCTGCTTGAAATGCTTTCAAGCCTTGTGCCTTTCCTTTCCACGGTGGACATCAACGGGCTTCTCCTCTGGCTCATCCTCGGATACATCGGCGCGGGAATCCTGTTCGGCGTACTCGGCAGTTTGATAACAATGGGCAGATACCTCAAGAAAGAGGGCGAAAATGCCGTCGCATAGAAAGCCATATTCATATACTTATTGACATCGAGGGTCAATGTACTTATAATGTAGGAATAATTGCGGACGAATGATAAAACCCGCGCACAGAAGGACGTGTAATAAAATGGCAGAAGTAAAACAGCAATACATAACTGAAGAGGGATTAAAGGCACTTGAAGAGGAGCTTGAGCATCTCAAGACGGTTAGACGCAAGGAAATCGCGGAGAAGATTAAGGTTGCCCTTTCCTTCGGCGACCTCTCGGAGAACAGCGAATATGACGAAGCCAAGAATGACCAAGCTATCATGGAGGCGCGCATCGCCGACCTCGAGGCCATTCTTAAGGCCGCCGTGCTTATCGACGAGAGCGAGCTTTCGAGTGAAAAGGTGCATATCGGTTCAACTGTTGAGGTCTCCATCACCGGGCCTGACGGGGCTAAATCTAAACGAAAATTCAGGATAGTCGGCTCCAATGAGGCGGACCCGCGAAATGGCAAGATTTCAGACGAATCCGTTGTGGGCAGGGAATTGCTTGACAAGAAAAAGGGTCAGAATGTCAAGATTGAAACGCCCGCCGGCACGGCGAAGTATAAAATCACCGTCATTTCATGATTCGGCTAATAAAAGGAGCAGCTTAGGTGCGCTCCTTTTTTGTATAATGAACTGAGGAATAAATTGCCTTAAGCAAGAATAAAGCGTGAAGGAGATATTATGACAGAAAACAACAATCTGCCCGAAGTAGAGCAGGATATAAACGAGCTTCTGCAAATCAGGCGCGATAAGCTCCAAAAGCTCCGCGAAAACGGAGATGACCCTTTCCTCATCACCACATTTGACGTTAAGGATAAGGCGCAGGAGATAATTGACGGCTTTGAAAGCGGCTATGAGGGCAAAACTGTTTCCGTGGCGGGCAGAATAATGAGCAGGCGAGATATGGGCAAGGCCGCGTTTATGGATTTGCGCGATGCCACAGGGAAAATTCAGCTGTATGTCAAGATAGACGTAATCGGCGAGGCGAACTACAAAATGCTCGCGGAAACGCTTGACATCGGCGACATCGTCGGCGTTACCGGCGAGGCCTTCCGCACGCGCAGGGGGGAGATTTCCATCAAGGCTGAGAGCATGAAAATTCTCTCGAAGTCTTTGAGGCCGCTCCCCGAAAAATATCACGGCTTGCGTGATACCGATGCGCGCTACCGCCAAAGATACCTTGACCTCATAATGAACCCCGAGGTCAAAGACACTTTTCTGAAGCGCTCACAGATAAGCTCCGCCATACGCGAGTTTCTCGAGGGCAGGGGCTTCATCTCCGTTGAAACGCCTGTACTGCACACGCAGGCGGGCGGCGCAACTGCAAGACCGTTCACGACCCACCACAACGCGCTTGACATTGATTTATATCTGCGCATCGCGCTTGAGCTGCATCTAAAAAGGCTGATTGTCGGCGGCTTTGATAAGGTCTATGAAATGGAGCGGGTTTTTCGCAATGAGGGCATGAGCACGCGCCACAACCCCGAATTCACTATGCTTGAGCTGTATCAGGCCTACACCGACATCAACGGCATGATGGATTTGACTGAAGAGCTGGTCCGCACCGTCGCCGTCAAGGTGACGGGCTCTGATAAGGTCATGTACGGCGGCGTGGAAATTGACCTCGGCAAGCCGTTTGAGAGGATTTCAATGCTGGATGCTGTCAAGAAATACGCAAATGTTGATTTCAATGAAATCAACACGCTTGAAGAAGCAAGAAAGCTTGCCGACGAGCATCATATTGAGTATGAGCAGCGCCATAAGAAGGGCGATATTTTGAACCTGTTCTTTGAGGGATACTGCGAGAAGAAGCTTATCCAGCCGACGTTCCTCACGGGCCACCCCGTGGATATTTCCCCGCTGGCGAAGAAAGACCCGCTTAACCCGGAATATACCGAGCGCTTCGAGCTGTTCATCACGGCGCGCGAGTACGGCAACGCCTTCAGCGAGCTCAATGACCCCATTGACCAGCGCGCGCGCTTTGAGGCGCAGGCGGCGCTTAAAGCTCAAGGCGACGATGAAGCGGGTGATGTGGACGAAGACTATATCACGGCGCTTGAATACGGGCTGCCTCCGACAGGAGGTCTGGGAATAGGCATTGACAGACTCGTCATGCTGCTCACCGATTCGCCGTCTATAAGAGACGTAATTCTCTTCCCGACGATGAAGCCGGTTGCGGGGGAGGAATAATGGCCAGAGAGAGATATTTGCTAAATGCCGAGGAGGATAAAATCCACGGTGAGGCAGCGCCCGAAACGCCGGCGTCAAAGCGCAAAGACTGGTGGGATTATAACCGCCGCTACGTTTTCCTGGGCCTGCTTTTGCTTGCAGTCATTGGCTTCACGATTTACAGTGTGGCTACAAACGTGAAGCCGGATTATCACGTGGCATTGCTGACGAAGTACCCTTTTCCCACATCCTCAATTGATAATCTCGGCAGATACATATCAGACTACGGCGAAGACTTAAACGGCGACGGTCAGGTGGTCGCGTATGTCAGCGCGTATAATCTCGGCTCGGGGGATGCCACAGGGCAGGACAGCCCCGCGCTTCAGGCGTCGATTATTCGCCTCACCGCGGATTTCACAACGGCCGACAGCATGATTTTCATCCATGACGAAGAGAGCTTCAACTTCGTGAATAATATGGAGACTGCGGGTATCTGGCGGTATAATTCCGGTGAGACGATGCCGAGTGAAGCCACAGACTTCGAAAACGCCGTAATCCCGTTCGACAGCTTCGCGGCGTTCAGGGATTATACCCCGTCCGCAATAGCCGACGGCGAGATTTCCTCCGAGGAAGTGAGAGGGATTTTCTCCGGCTTCAGCGTTTCGCGCCGAAGCATTGAGAATTCGGGCGTTAAAGATGATGCAGATGTGAAAAAGTACTTTGAAGCCTGCGAGAGCCTCTACGGAAGACTTCTCACGGGTGAGAAGCCCCCAAGACAGGAAGAAAAATGAAAAGGATAGTCTTTTTATGCCTTGCAATTATGTTGGCAGTATTTGCGGGGTGCAATAATCAAAACAACCAATCAGCGGAAGGTGGATACGTGAAAATCAATGCGGAAGAAGCTAAAAAGATGATGGAAGACGGCGAAGATTTTATTCTTCTTGATGTGCGTACAGAAGCAGAGTTCTCTGAAAGGCGAATTGAGGGCGCTATACTGATTCCCGATAATGAAATCACAGAAAAAGCCCCGCAATTGCTTACTGATAAAGGCGCACGCATTCTTGTTTACTGCCGAACCGGTCGCAGGTCTGCTTTGGCGGCGAATGAGCTTGTAGATATGGGCTACACGTCAGTATATGATTTCGGCGGCATTGTTGACTGGCCGTATGAGACGATTCATGATTAAAATAAGGAAAGCATGATGAACAGTAAAGCGGTATCAATTCTGGATTCAACCCTGCGTGACGGCGCGCAGGGCATAGGCATATCATTTTCAATTGATGATAGGCTTCAAATTCTTGCGCTGCTTGATAACCTCGGCATAGCATATATCGAGGCGGGGAATCCTGCGTCAAACCCCAAGGAACTTGAGTTTTTCAAGCGAGCCGAAGCGCTCGAGCTTAAGAATTCAAAGCTATGTGCTTTCGGAAGCACAAGGCGAAAGGGGATTAAAGCTGAAGAGGATGCTTCACTTTCGGCGCTTATTGAGGCGAATACGCCTGTCTGCACAATCTTCGGGAAAAGCTCGCGCTTTCATGTTGAGCAGGTGCTTGAAACCACTGCGGCAGAAAACCTCGCGATGATAAAAGAGAGCTGCGAGTTTATAAAATCCAGCGGGAAAGAGCTCATCTACGACGCCGAGCATTTCTTTGACGGCTTCAAGGACGACAGCGCCTATGCTATTGAGACGCTCAAGGCTGCGGCGGACGGCGGCGCGGACATCATCTGTCTCTGCGACACCAACGGCGGGGCTTTTCCTGACGAGGTCAGCGAAATCCTTGCGCGCGTGAAGTGCGAGATAAATCTGCCGGTCGGCGTTCATTTCCATAATGACGGCGGGGTTGCCGTCGCAAACAGCATTGAGGCCGCGCTTGCGGGTGCGGCGCATATTCAAGGCACGTTCATCGGCTTCGGCGAGAGGTGCGGCAATGCCAACCTCTCTGCGATAATCCCGAATTTGCAATTGAAGCTGGGCGTGAGCTGTGTGCCGGATAAAAAGCTGCGTCTTTTTCGCCAGACGGCCGAAGAGCTTGCAGCCGTATCAAACATTGACCTTGACCCAAGCATGCCCTATGTGGGCAAGTACGCGTTCGCGCATAAGGCGGGAATGCACGCCAACGGCGTCTTGAAGGCCAGCGAATCCTTTGAGCATATCCAGCCGCGGCTTGTCGGGAATGCGCGATGGTTTCCCGCAAGCGAGATAAGCGGCAAGGCGGTTATTCTGGAGAAAATCAAAACGATTTTCCCGGATATCAGCATATCGGCCAAGGAGGCTGATGAAATCCTGGCCCATGTGAAAGCGCAGGAGCAAAGCGGGTATCAATTTGAGGGTGCAGATGCTTCCTTTGAGCTTCTCGTCAGGCGCAAAATGAAGCCGTTTTTATCCTTTTTTGAACTGATTCACTACAATATCCACACTGTATACGCGGGTGGTTTCACGCTTTCGGGCGCGACCGTCAAGCTGAAGGTAAACGGCGCGGAGGAGCTTATGGCCGCCGAAGGCAACGGCCCGGTCAACGCGCTTGACACGGCAATCAGAAAAGGGCTCGAGGTCTTCTACCCCGTTTTAAGTACGGTGAAGCTGATTGATTACAAGGTGCGTGTGCTGGACGCCACAGACGCCACCGCCTCACGCGTGCGTGTGCTCATTACATCGTCTGACGGACAGAACACGTTCACCACCGTCGGCGTGTCTGAAGACGTCGTCGCCGCGTCGTGGAAGGCCATTGAAGACAGTATAATTTACCTGCTTCTGAGAGATAAATACGATTCAAAAAGCGAGGAAACCCTATGATGACAATGACGCAAAAAATTCTTGCCGCTCACGCGGGATTAAACAGCGTATCGGCTGGGCAGCTTATCGAATGCAAGCTTGATATGGTACTGGGCAACGACATCACGTCTCCCGTTGCAATAGACGAGTTTGAGAAGGCGAACGCGAACACCGTCTTTGACGCGGAGAAAATTTCGCTTGTTTTGGACCACTTCACGCCGAATAAAGACATTAAGGCAGCCGAGCTTTGCAAGCAGACGCGTGAATTCGCATGCAAATATAACATCAGGCATTTCTACGACGTCGGAGAGGTCGGCGTG
>DBCZ01000080.1:35442-47216 GCA_002293315.1 Ruminococcaceae bacterium UBA945 | reverse complement strand
CTGTCTGTCGGGAATATCACGCAGTCGCACTCATTCATAACTTTTGAAGATAAATCTTCTTCATTCACAAGTGTGTATGTTTTCATGCCCGCCTTAACAAGCAGAACACCCGTGGCGTTTCCGCCCGTTAAATCATCGGCAATTACAACACATTGCGGCATGCTTTACCTCCTCATTCATCAAAGTGAGAGCTGTTCTGTCAGCCCCTCCTCGCCTGTAGGCAATGCGCCCATGGCGGGAATTTTCTTCTTAAAGCGCATCGGGTTCTGTAAATCACCCTCTGCATACACTCTTGCGGAAATAAGCCGCTGGCCTTTCTTGAGCGTCATCGCCGCTACGCCCTGCGTGCTTTTCGTGGTCTTCGGCGCAATCTGCCCCGTGTGAATCAGCAGCATTCTGCCTGACGACGCCGTGAGCAAAACCTCGCAGTCGGCGGATAACTGAAGCGCCGCTACGAGCGGTGATTTATTCCCGTAAGCGTTTATCAGCTTGCGGCGGTTGGTTTTCGTTTGATACGCACTCATCTCAACCTTTGCTATCTTGCCGTTTTCAAAGAAGAACAGCATGAAGCCGGAATAATCGCTAGTCACCGCCATATACGCGGCGTTTTCGCCCTCGTCCATCTGCGCTTTTGCAGGAACATAATCACCGAGGTTGCTGGCCTTTGTGTCCGGGAGTTCGCTCGCGCGAAGCTTATATACCTGCGCCTTATCCGAGAAAAACAGCAAATCTGAAGCGTTCGTCGTCTCAACATGCTGAACGTTCACATCGCCCTCTTTGAGCTTCTGCTCGCCGCTCATTCTGAGCGATTGCGGCGTTATCTTCTTGAAATAACCCTCCTTTGAGAAGAAAACATTCACCGGGTAGTCCGGCACCTCTTCTATAATGGGAGCCTCCTCGATTTCGTCAGCGTATATTATCATCGAGCGCCTGTCGCGCCCGTATTTTGCGGCCACCTCCTCAAGCTCCCTTATGATAATCTTTTTAACTTTCGCCCTTGATTCAAGTATGCTTTCAAGCTCTTTAATCTCATTTTCGAGGTCTGCTGTTTCGTTCGTGCGCTTGAGGATATATTCACGGTTCAGCTGGCGCAGTCTTATCTCCGCCACATACTCAGCCTGAATTTCATCTATGCCGAAGCCAATCATCAGGTTCGGCACAACCTCGCCCTCCTCGTCTGTTTCGCGCACGATTTTTATCGCCTTGTCTATATCAAGCAGGATTTTCTCCAGCCCGCGAAGGAGGTGAAGCTTATCCTTCTTTTTTATCAAATCGTAGTGCGTGCGGCGGCGCACGCATTCTATCCTGAACGCCGTCCACTCCTCGATAATCTGCCTCACGCCCAGCACCATCGGCACGCCGGCGATGAGGATATTGAAGTTGCAGGAGAAGCTGTCCTCAAGGCTTGTGATTTTATACAGCTTCTGCATGAGCTTGTCGGGGTCTACGCCGCGCTTCAAGTCAATTGTGAGCTTCAAGCCGTCAAGTCCGGTTTCGTCACGTATATCGGCGATTTCCTTGACCCGCCCCGTCTTCACCAAATCTATGACCTTCTCAACGATGACCTCCACCGTGGTGGTCGGCGGAATTTGAGTCACGTCAATGCAGTTTGCCGATTTATCATATGTATACCTGCTGCGTATGCGGAAGCTGCCGCGTCCGGTCTCGAAAATTCTCTCGAAAAGCTCTCTGTCGAAAACTATCTGCCCGCCGCCCGGGAAATCCGGCGCCTGCATGATGTGCAGCAAATCAGCGTTCGGGTCGTTCATCAGGGCTATCGTGGCCTCGCATATGTCACGCAGATTAAACGGGCAGATGGAGCTTGCCATGCCGACCGCTATGCCTGTGTTCGCGTTTACGAGAATCGACGGAAACGCAGCGGGCAGAAGCGTCGGCTCTTTCATCGTGCTGTCATAGTTATCCACGAAATCCACTGTGTCCTTGTCTATGTCACGAAAAAGCTCTTTGCAGATGTCGTCAAGCTTGGCCTCGGTATATCTTGAGGCCGCCCACGCCATATCGCGGGAATAGAACTTGCCGAAATTTCCTTTTGAATCGACATATGGGTGCAAAAGCGCCTCATACCCGCGCGAAAGCCGCACCATCGTGTCATAGATGGCGCTGTCGCCGTGTGGATTGAGCTTCATCGTCTGCCCGACGATGTTGGCGCTCTTCGTTCTGCCGGCACTTAGCAAATTCATCTTATACATTGTGTAAAGAAGCTTCCTGTGAGAAGGCTTGAAACCGTCTATTTCAGGTATAGCGCGGGACATTATCACGCTCATCACATAGGGCATATAGTTGCTTTCAAGCGTGTCGTTTATGTCCTGAACGACGACCTCCCCCGCGCCCGCGATGAATCCATGCGCCTTCTTTGCAGGCAGATTTTCTTTTTTCTTCCTTGCCATTTCACTCTCCTATTTGAGCATATATCAAGACACATCAAGCTCGTCAATATATTTTGTGCCGTTCTCCGCAATGAAAATCTTCCTTGATTCCAAATCGTCGCCCTGCAAAACCTCAAAGGTTCTGGCGGTTTTTTCAATATCCCGCAGCTCCACCTTTATGAGGCGGCGCGTGGCAGGGTTCATTGTCGTGAGATTCATCATGTCCGGCTCGTTTTCACCCAGCCCCTTCGAGCGTTGAATCGTAAACTTCTGCTCGCCGATTTCCGCGAGGAATTTCTCCTTCTCGGCCTCCGTATACGCAAAATACGTGTCGCCCTTTGAGGTTATCTCATACAGCGGAGATTCAGCGATGAACACCTTTCCCGCTTCAATCAGCGCAGGCGTGAGGCGATAAAGCATCGTAAGCAACAGCACCCTTATCTGGAAGCCGTCTACATCGGCGTCCGTGCAGATGATGATTTTGCTCCACCTCAAATCGTTCATATCAAAAGAACCGATGCTCTTGTTCGATTTCGTTTTAACCTGTACGCCGCAGCCCAGCACCTTGATTAAATCCGTGATGATTTCATTCTTGAAAATCTTATCGTAATCTGCCTTGAGGCAGTTGAGGATTTTACCTCTAATCGGCATAATCGCCTGAAAATTCGGGTCTCTTGCCTGCTTGCACGCACCGAGGGCGGAATCTCCTTCAACGATGAAAATCTCACGCTCTTCGATGTCCTTTGAGCGGCAGTCAACGAACTTCGCAACGCGACCGGTGATGTCCATTTTTCCGGTCAGCTTGGTTTTGAGGTTGAGTCGTGTCTTTTCCGCGTCCTCACGGCTGCGCTTGTTTACAAGCACCTGATTTCCGATTTTCTCCGCGTCCATCGGGTTTTCGATGAAATATATTTCCAAATTGTGGCGGAAAAGCTCCACCATTGCGTCTTGAATGCCTCTGTTTGTGATTGATTTCTTCGTCTGGTTCTCATATGAGGTTTGATTTGAAAACGATGAAATCACTATTATGAGGCAGTCTTCGACGTCCTGATACGCGATTTTGCTCTCGTTTTTATTGTACTTATTTTGCTGTTTCAAGTAGGCGTCTATCTGATATACAAACGCGTTGCGCACGGCTTTATCCGGTGCGCCGCCATGCTCAAGCCAGCTTGAGTTGTGGTAATACTCCGTTGTGCGGTTTCTGTTTGAAAAGGCTACTGCCGCGTTTATCTTCACGTTGTAAAGGGGTAAATCCGCTCTGTCACGCACCTGCTTTTCGCTCTGCCAAAGCAGCACGGGTGTGATGAAATCCTCCCCCGCAATCTCCTTTGCGTGGTCTTCTATGCCGTTGGGGTAGCAGAAATCCGTCGTTTCAAAGGCATTCGGCGCGATTTCATTGACAAAGTGGAATGTTACGCCCGCATTGACAATTGCCTGCCGCTTCAGCGTATCAGTATAATACTCCGCCGGTACGTCAATATCGGTGAAGACCTCTAAATCAGGCTTCCAGTGGATTATCGAGCCGGTGTCCTTTTTTTTGTACTCCTCCTGATGAAGCCCGCCGACATTCTCGCCGTGCTCAAAATGCAGGGTATAACGATTCCCGCCGTAACGAATGTCGGCATCCATATACTCCGAAGCGTATTGCGTGGAGCAAAGTCCAAGCCCGTTGAGGCCGAGGGAGTATTCATAGCTGCCTTCGTCGCTGTTGTCAAACTTTCCGCCCGCATAAAGCTCGCAGAAAATCAGCTCCCAGTTGTAGCGCTGCTCGTTCGAGTTAAAATCGACAGGCATTCCGCGCCCGTGGTCCTCCACCTTGATGGATTTATCCAGATAGCGCGTAATCGTGATTTCCTTGCCGAAGCCCTGCCGTGCCTCATCTATTGAGTTTGAGAGGATTTCAAAAATCGAATGCTCGCAGCCCTCCAGCCCGTTTGAGCCGAAGATTACGCCCGGGCGCTTTCTAACTCTGTCAGCGCCCTTTAAGGCCGTTATGCTGTCGTCGCCATATACGGGAACTTTTTTGCTCGGCATAGTTTTCTCCTTATTAGCTGATGTGCTTATATAGTGTAATGCCAACTGGTATTATACCATAGATTGTTGCTTTTGGGAATATCTGTATTTTCAGCTTTTTACAGCACAAAACCCCCGCCACCGCGGGGGTTTCAAATTCACATTCTGTTTTAGTCTTCGCCTAGCTCTTCATCGACCTCATGTTTTGCGGATTCTGCCGCTTCGGCGAAGGTGGGGGTTTTCTTGCCTTCCATAATCTCCCGGAACTCGTCGCCGCCGATTTTTTCCTTCTCCATGAGTATGCCGGCCAGCTCATGGAGCTTTCCGACATGCTCTGAAAGGATTTTCTCCGCACCCTGATATGCCGTGTTGATGGTCGAGCGGATTTCGTCGTCAATTTCCGCCGCAATCTCCTCGGAATAGTTGCTCATATGCCCCACATCTCTGCCGAGGAACGGATTGCTTTCGTCCGTGCCGTATTGAATCGGGCCGAGCTTGTCGCTCATGCCGTACTTTGTCACCATCGCGCGCGCAACCTTTGTAACCTGCTGTATATCCCCCGAAGCACCGGTTGAAATGTCGTCCAGCACCAGAGCCTCTGCAACCCTGCCGCCCAGCCCGACGACTATGCTCTCACGCATCTCCTTGCGGCTTCTGTAGGCCTTATCCTCGGTGGGAAGATACATATTATATCCGCCCGCCATGCCGCGCGGAATGATAGAGATTTCGTGCACGGGATCCTGCGTCGGGCAGAAATACGCCGTGATGGCGTGCCCGCCCTCATGGTAAGCGGTGAGCTTCTTGTCCTTATCGGTGATGACGTGGCTCTTCTTTTCCGCACCCATGACGACCTTTATCGTCGCCTCGTCGATTTCCGTCATCGTGATGGCCATGTGGTCTTTTCTCGCCGCGAGCAAGGCGGCCTCGTTAAGCAGATTTTCAAGGTCCGCACCCGTGAATCCCGCGGTTATTTTCGCGATTACAGAAAGCTCAACGTCCGGCGCAAGCGGCTTTCCGCGCGAATGCACCTTGAGGATATCCTCTCTGCCTTTGACATCGGGATAACCCACGACGATTTGCCTGTCGAACCTGCCCGGGCGCATGAGCGCCGGGTCAAGGACATCAGGGCGGTTCGTCGCGGCAATCATGATTACGCCCTCGTTCGCGCCGAAACCGTCCATCTCGACGAGCAGCTGATTCAATGTCTGCTCGCGCTCATCATGCCCGCCGCCGTAGCCTGCGCCTCTTTGGCGGCCGACCGCGTCAATCTCATCTATGAAAATAATGCACGGATGGTTCTTTTTCGCTTTGTCAAATAAATCTCTCACGCGCGAAGCACCCACGCCGACAAACATCTCGACAAAATCTGAGCCTGAAATCGAGAAAAACGGCACGCCTGCTTCACCCGCCACGGCTCTCGCAAGCAGTGTTTTACCCGTTCCGGGAGGGCCCACAAGCAACACGCCTTTGGGGATTCTCGCGCCAAGAGCGTTGAATTTGCTCGGGTTTTTCAGGAAGCCGACTATCTCCTCGAGCTCCTCCTTCTCCTCCTCCGCGCCCGCAACGTCGGCAAAGGTGGTTTTGCGCTTCTCATCTTCAAGCTGCTTGATTTTCGCCTTGCCGAAGTTCATGGTCTTGTCTCCGCCGCCCATTGAGCTGCCGAGCCGCCTGAACATAATCACCGTAACGATAACCATGAAGCCGAGAATGAGCAGTGACGGCAGCATTGAAAGCAGCCAGTTCGGCTGTTCTGCGCGCCGGACGTCCTGCACCATTTTTGCTTCCTTGTGAGCTTCGTTATATCTTGCTACGTCGTCTGTTATGTCGCGATAGAGCAAATCTATGCTCGGCACGATATAGCCCACCTGGGTTTTCGCGCTGTCGTTGAGCGTCAGCACCATCTCTCCCGTGCCCATGTCAAGAATATACTCCGTGACCTGGTCTGTTTCAAAATAATTGATGATGTCAGAATACTTCTTCATCTCGCCGGCATCGGGGCGGTTCAGCGCCATAAAAATGACGACGAACGCCGCTATCGGAATGCCAAGATACAGCAGCAAATTCTTAACCACCTGCTTATAGTCTCTGTTCAAATATCTTTCCTCCTAATATCACTATATACAAAATTCAATGTGTAATGCTATAATGCTTTACACTTCCGAAATCGCATAGCACCGCTAATTATATACCTCAGGACTCAACACCCCGACGAACGGGAGATTCCTGTATTTTTCATCGTAATCAAGCCCGTAACCCACAATAAACTTATCCGGAATCTGTGCGCCCACGTAATCTGCCTGCACATCAACGTCTCTTCTCTCGGGCTTATCGAAGAGCGTGCATATTTTAATACTGTGAGGCTTTCTCGACCAGAGAATCCCGAGCAGTGAGTTCAGCGTTTTTCCGCTGTCGAGAATATCCTCAACCAGCACAATGTCATAGCCCTTGAGCGGAATATCCAAATCCTTCACAATCTTCACTTCGCCCGTCGAGACAGTGCCGGAGCCGTAGCTGGACGTGGCCATGAAGTCAATTCTCGCGGGGATTGTGACAGAGCGCATGAGGTCCGCCATGAAAACGATTGAGCCTTTAAGCACGCTGACAAGCAAGAGATTCTTACCGCGGTAATCCTTTGAAATCTCCGCGCCGATTCTCTTAACCATCTCATCTATCTGCCCGACGCTGAAAAGCACCTCTTCAATATCTCCCAGCATTTCGTTATTATCCACGCTCATCTTCCCCTCCAAGGTTAATCGCCTCAAGCTCTATTATCGCGATGCGCTTTGTGTTTTCGGTGAGCCTGTGGCGTTCCGAAACGCCCGCACCCTCAACAAAAACAATATCCCCGCCGCATTCGAGGATTGTAACATCGTTTCGCATGAACGAAGGAACCTTCATCTCCCACAGCAGTTTCTTCACTCTTTTTGTGCCGTTTCTGCCCGCGGGGGTGAACATATCTCCCTCTCTGCGATTTCTCGCGATAATGTTTTCGCTAATTGTATCATAATCGAAAGCAGAATTAAACAACTTTTTATGAATAAATCTTATCCTCTCCGTGTCGTCATCGGGCATTTCTTTGTTCTCCTGCTCTTCTGTAACCGTGAGCCTGAGGCGCTTGCCGATAGGCAAATCCGTGCTTTCTCCGGTGATGACAATTGACCAATCTTCGGTTTCTGTTTTCCTTACGCTTAAAATCCCGCGGCTTACCGCCGCCGAAAACCCACCCGGCACGGATATGCGTTGGCCGTTTTCACAGCTTGCGATTCTCTCTATATGCCCCCTCTCCGGGCGCATACAGCCTGACTTCTCAAGATAAAGCATAATCGCCCTGCTCTTGATGCTTTGCGGCGCGGGGGTGAGCACCTCCATGTTCAGCCCGCCGGAGGCTTCGGCCTCTGTGAGAAGCCTCTCCGCCTGTGCGGTAAGATAGGCGTCCTCTTCTTTGAGGGTATCCGTCATCTGCGAGACGGCGGAGATTATATTCGGGTTTATCTCTTTCAGCACGGGGAAAACCTGATTCCGCAGCCTGTTCCGGGTGTAATCGTTTGCCAGATTGCTTGAATCCGTGACATACGGCAGGTTATAAAGCTTGCAGTAATCTTCTATCTCACTGCGCTCCACGTCGATGAGCGGCCTGATGATATTCCCGCGCTGATATGGGATACCGCACAGCCCGTGAAGCCCCGCACCCTTTGTGAGATTCATAAGCACGGTTTCAGCGTTGTCGTCGGCATTGTGTGCCGTGAGGATTCTATCCTCCTCCGAGGTGACAAGGCTCTCGAAGAATTCATAGCGCACCTGCCTGCCGCATTCTTCCGTGCCGATTTTCCGCTTTTTCGCCTCCGCGTTAATATCAAGCTTTCTAAGCTCAAAGCGCAGCCCGTTTTTCTCGCAAAAGCTCCTTGCGGCGCGCTCGTCATTTTCAGCTTCTTCTCCGCGCAGCATATGATTTACATGCGCACAGATTATTCTTTCGCGCTCAACTTTGCTCATCAAAAAATGCACAAGCGACATTGAATCGGCTCCCGCAGAGAAGCCGATTATCATTTTCCCAATCTTTGACGTGCCATCAAACGTGCCGACACCCAAACCCGAAAGATTCGCCTTTGCTTCAAGAGAGCTAATCATATCTCTGCCTCTCTACGCCGGTATAACGCATGAATTCTCCCTGCCAGTGCAGCTGCACGGTTTTGGTTTCGCCGTGCCTGTTCTTCGCGACGATACACTCGCCTCTGTTTGCGTCGCCGTCTTCGTCCGGCACATCGCCGTTGTCCACAGCGTAATAGCCCTCTCTGTAGAGGAAGAGAACTATGTCGGCGTCCTGCTCAATTGAGCCGGAATCACGCAAATCTGACAGCACCGGCCTGTGCTCGGCGCGCTTTTCACTGGCTCTCGCCAGCTGAGAGAGCGTCAGCACCGGCACGTTCAGCTCCTTGGCCATTATCTTAAGGTTTCGCGTGATTTCCGAAATCTCCTGCACGCGGTTATCAATTCTCTTCGCACTGCTCATAAGCTGAAGATAGTCTATTACAATCAAGTCCACGTCCTTGAGCCTTCTGACCTTCGCCTTGATTTCCGGCACGGTTATGCCCGGCGAATCATCGAGATAGATTTCCATGCCGGAGAGCATGCTGCCCGCCTCGACGAGCCTCGTCCACTCGTTATCGGTGAGGTCACCTGTTCTCAGCCTTGTGCCCTCTACCATCGCTTCGGAGGATAATAGTCTTGACGCAAGCTGCTCTTTTGACATTTCCAGTGAGAAGAACGCGATTCTCCGCTTCATTTTCTGCGCGATGTGGTTTGCTATGTTCAACGCAAAGCTCGTTTTGCCCATGCCGGGGCGTGACGCAAGAATAAGTAAATCAGAGCGGTTAAGCCCTGTAATCGTGGCGTCTAAATCTTTGATTCCCGTCGGCAGACCCCTGAATTGCTCGCGCTCGTCGGGGTCGCTGGAATTCAGCTTATCCAGGCGGTCAAAGGTTTCAAGTATAATCTCCCGCACCGGCTGAAGACCCTGCATATTTTTGCCTCTGCGTATATCAAAAATGCGCTGCTCCGCCGCATCCAGGATACTCGAAGCCTCCGATGCGCCGTTGCTGACGTCTTCAAGAATCCCCTTTGCCGCGTTCATCAGCACGCGCATATCGTATTTATCGCGCACGATATTTGCGTATACACGCACATTTGAAATCGACGGCACTATCTGGGCAAGCTGCGCCAGATAGATTTTGCCCGTATCTTCGTCATAATTTGAGTTTTCCTTGAGCTTTTCGATAATCGTGACAAAATCGACGGGCCTGCCCATTCCGTAAAGAGCGAGAATCGCGCCGTAAATCGCGCGGTTGCTGACGCCGTAGAAAAACTCCGCGCCGGGCAGAATGTCCGTAAGCTCATTCATGCATGACGGCTCAAGGAGTATCGCGCCCAGCACCGATTGCTCCGCTTCCTGACTATAGGGCATCACTGCCATACTGCTTTCGTTATAATAGTCCATTATGCTCCTGCTATGCTTCTGCTATGCTTCTGCTATGCTTATACCTTCGGTCTTACTTTTGCTCAGCCACAACCACCGACATATTCGCCGTTATTCCCTGATGCAGCTTTACCTCAAACGCAAATGTGCCGTATGCCTTAATATCCGCTTCAATCACTATCTTTCGCTTATCCACGTCTATATTATGCTCTTTTTTGATTTCCTCTGAAAGCTCTTTAGCTGTGACAGAGCCGAAAAGCTTGCCGTTCTGGCCTGCCTTGGCGTAAATCTTTATCTGCTTTCCCGTAAGCTCGCTCGCGTCCTTGTTCGCTCTGTCAATCTCGGTTTGCTTTTTATAAGCCTTGGCGCTCTCGGCATTCTTGAACTCGCTCATCACCTGCGCGTTTGCTTCCTTTGCAAGCTTTCGCGGGATAAGGAAGTTCCGCGCGTAGCCGTCTGAAACGTTCGCGAGCTCTCCCTTTTTGCCTATGCTTTTGACGTCCTCCAAAAGAATTACCTTCATTTCATCTCCCTCGCTTTCTTTATTCCGCCATCACGGCGGCTTCGTCTTCCGGCAGCTTTTTATCAAGCTCTCTGATAAGCAGCCGCCGTGCCTCGCCCATCGAGATATTTTTTATCTGCGCGCCGGACATCGTGAAATGCCCGCCCCCGCCAAATTCCTCCAAAATTACCTGCACGTTAACCTCGCCGAGGCTCCTCGCCGAGAAATTCACGTCTTCGCCGTTCTTATAAAGCACAAATGACGCGCGCACACCCTCGATTGTGAGCAGCTCGTCCGCCGCCTGAGAAGCCGTCACCCTCATGCCCTCGCTCTCCCACGAAGTGCTGGCAATGGCGCAGTCCTTGTATATCTCCGCGCCCGAGACCAGCTGAGCTTTTTCTTTATATGTCTCCAGCGTGTTTGAGAAAAGCTTCTTCACCTCTACGGTATCCGCCCCGCACCTGCGCAAAAACGCCGAGGCCTCGAAGGTTCTCACGCCGGTTTTGAGGACGAAGCTCTTTGTATCAAGCATGATGCCGGAAAGAAGCGCCTGTGCGTCTATTGAATCTATCGCCGAGCTGTTTATATACTGCACTATTTCCGTCACCATTTCCGAAGCCGAGCTGGCATATGGCTCATGATAGAAAATATCCGTGTCTCTTATTCTCGTTACCATCAGACGGTGGTGGTCGATGATAATTCTCTTTTTCAGCCTGTCTACAAGCTCTCGACTCTCGACGAAGTTGATTGAATGAGTATCTACTACGATTAGCAGCGTGTTATCCGTCGCCTCCTGGAGCGCTTCCATCGGGCCGATGAAAATCTTTCTGTCCGGATAGGCCGTTTCGAGACTTTCTATCAGCTGCTCCGCCATGGTTTGGCTTTTGTTCACAACAATCTGCGCCCTCTTCTCAAGCCCCTTGGTTATGACGGCCCACATGCCCACTGCCGCGCCCATGCTGTC
Source organism: Ruminococcaceae bacterium UBA945 (assembly GCA_002293315.1). Lineage (GTDB taxonomy): Bacteria > Bacillota > Clostridia > Oscillospirales > Acutalibacteraceae > Scatolibacter. Next base: position 35,877 of record DBCZ01000080.1, on the reverse strand, counting down.
TAAATCGGAATTCATATGCCCCATGATATAGACCCTGTCACTCGCGCGGACGAAATCTGATATGCTGGCGGCGATAACTCTTGTGCGCACCTTATCGCGCTTCTCTACGCCCTTGCTCATGCCGCCGAAGAATTCGTAAACGTCATTCTGGCGAAGCACTGCCACCTGGTCTCCGCCGCGCCCGAGTGCCATATCAAGCGCCTGACGCGCCCATCTGTCGCTCTCTCCGAGGCTATCGGCGCTTCTGCCGACGCCGATGGAAATCGTGGCGCTCATCTTGTTGACCGTCTTTATCTCGCGCACCTTGTCTAGAATAGGGAAGCGCTTCTGCTTCTCCTCTTCAAGGTGGCGCTCGTCTGTGATAATAAGATACCTGCCGCTTTGAAGCTTTCTTGAAAAGCCGCCGAGCTCGTTATAGCCCCAGTCTCTGACGAG
>DBCZ01000080.1:0-35400 GCA_002293315.1 Ruminococcaceae bacterium UBA945 | reverse complement strand
ACCGCCAGACACACGACGGGCTTTTTCTCGCGGAACTCCCTACTGACGAATTTATAGTCTGTGTCGTCTACAAAGACAAGCACTCTTCCGTTATCCGTCCTTGATGAATAGACGGTATATTCGCTGCCGCGATGTTTAATCGGCGTGCCGTCATTGCTTTCTATCTGCAATATGGTTCTGGGAAAAATGAATCCCAGAATACTGTCTCCGGCGGCCTCTTTGCCACCGCAAAAGCTCTTTTTGAAGGTGTTGTTGCACCAGATTATATCGTCTCCCTCACCCACCACAGCGATAGGGAGCGCGAAGTTAATCAGGGCGGATTCATCGTCGCGCACCTCCAGCACCTTTTTTGCGGAGGCTGAGACAAGCTTGATGTTCTGCCGCAGGATTATATCGCTCGTCACGACGCCGCAGATGGCGAGAAACGCGACTGTCAGCTCAATTGCGGCTATGAGCTTGTCATATCTGAACATTATTATGCCCATCACCGCAAGCGCGGCGGCCATAAAATAGAACAGGGGCGAAACCACCCATACTTTTTTCTTCAAGGCAATCTCCCCCTTTCTTTAAGGCATATTCGCTTTCAAAGTCAACCTTTGGTCGACTAACTCACATCCATGAGAATCGGAACAATCATAGGTCTGCGCTTTGTTCTCTTATACATCAGGCTTGAAAGCTCATCGCGTATTTCCAGCTTGATTGTGTTATGGTCATACACTTTTCTCTTGAGATTATCCTGAATGATATTATACACGAGTTTTCGCGCTTCGTCCATAAGGATTTCACTCTCCTTGACATAAACAAATCCTCTTGAGACTATATCCGGCCCTGACGCTATCTGCGCAATGCGCGGCTCAAGCGTTGAGACGATAATCATAATTCCGTCTTCGGAGAGGTGCTTTCTGTCACGCAGCACAACATTTCCGACGTCTCCGACGCCGAGGCCGTCAACCATCACAGAGCCTGCAATAACCTCCGGAAGCTCCTTGATGCGAGCTTCACTCAGCTCTATCGCACTGCCGATGTCGCCGATGAAGATGTTCTTCTCCGGCACACCCATTGACATCGCAAGCCCCGCGTGCTTTCTGAGGTGCTTTTGCTCGCCGTGAACCGGGATAAAATACTTCGGCTTGACGAGGTTTTGCATTATTTTCAGCTCCTCCTGGCAGGCGTGACCCGATACATGCACCTCATACATCGATTCATACACCACCTGACAGCCTTTTTTCAAAAGCTCATCCACCACCGTGCCAACCGTTTTTTCGTTTCCGGGAATCGGCCGCGCGGAGATGATAATCACATCTTCGGGGCCGACGGCTACCTGACGGTGGTCGGCAAACGCCATGCGCGTAAGGGCGCTCATCGGCTCTCCCTGGCTTCCCGTTGTGATGAGGACTATCTCACCGCTCGCGTATCTGTTTATCATGCCGATGTCTATGAGAATACCGTCAGGCACGCTGAGATAGCCGAGCTTCGAGGCGATGCCCATCATGTTGAGCATGCTCCTGCCCGAAAGCGCCACCTTTCTTCTGTGCTTCACCGCGCAGTTTATAATCTGCTGCACACGGCTTATGCTTGAGGCGAATGTCGCCACGATAATCCGCTTGCCCTCCGCCTTGGAGAAAAGCGTGTCGAGCGATTCGTTCACCCGCTGCTCCGTCTGCGTATAGCCCTCTCGCTCCGCGTTCGTTGAATCGGCAAAGAGCGCAAGCACGCCCTCGCTTCCGATTTCCGCAAAGCGCGCAAGGTCTATAACCTTGCCGTCCTCCGGCGTGAAGTCAATTTTGAAGTCGCCCGTATGGACAAGAATACCCGCCGGCGTTCTGATAGCCAGCGCGACGGCGTCAGAAATCGAGTGGTTCACCCGAATCGTTTCAACGTCGAAGTAACCCGCCTTAAAGCGGCTGCCCGGCGGCGTGACGCGTATATCCGCACGCACGCCGTGCTCCTCGAGCTTATGCTCCAAAAGCCCCATCGCCAGCGCTGTGCCGTAAACCGGCACCTTTATCTTTTTCAGAAGAAATGGCAGCCCGCCGATGTGGTCTTCATGCCCGTGCGTTATTACAATCGCGCGGATTTTCTCGAAATTATCCTCCACGAACGTGAAATCGGGGATAACGATGTCTATGCCGAGCATATCGTCGTTCGGGAAAGACATTCCGCAATCGACGATAATCATATCGCCCTCACATTCAAATACCGTGAAGTTTTTGCCTATTTCATTTAATCCGCCGAGGAAATACGCCTTCACCGATGCGCCGGAAGTGGCACCGGGCGTGCTTTTCTTGGGCGGGCTTATCCTGCCGACGGCAGGCTTGATTTGCTGTTTATTGTTTTTATTCATGCTGTTCCTGTTCTGATTTTTATCCTTACTCTGATTATTTTGCTGCTTCTTTTTCTGCTCTGCAGATCTTTCCTGCGGCTTTGCGGCGGAAGCATTCTTCTTTTCGGCCGGCTTCGCCGCCTTGCCCGCCTTATTCTTTATCGGCCCCAAGCCGTCGCTTTTAGGCGGAAGCAAGTTCCCGATGGGGTTTTTCTTTCCGCCGATTCTGTTCAGACCCTTCTTAAGGTTCGACGTATTGAAGGTATCATTTGCCTTCCTCCTGGCGTTCTTTCCCTGTTTTGGCGGCAAAGAAGTCTCAGGCGCACCGCCCGCGCCTCTGAGAGCTTGGTCCTGCTTTTTGGATTCGCTCTCAAGAGAGGGTGTTCGCCTCATGTGATTATTCTTATTTTGTGCCATAAATCCTCCTTAAATTTTGTTCAGCCAACTAAAACCACCGGCATTGGCCGGTGATTTATCATTCATAGATAATTCAATTTCTATAAAAAGCGGATTTCATCCGCAATCGCTCATAATTAACCGAATATATGATAACCCATTTCCCGCGCAATGTCAAGAAAACAGGAGTTGGCGGCAGTATTCTGTCTTAAATCAGGCTATAACTGCTAGTCTAGGGGTATTAGTCATACTGCAAAATATTTTTTTGTTAAGTTTCTAAACTATACTTGAAATATGGACAAATATGGTGTATATTATATTTAGAGTAATAAAGCTTTTATCATAAATGAAAGAAGGGCGGCAATGACGACGAACGGAAAGAGGCTTGTTTACGCCGACAACGCGGCCACCACCGCGGTTTTGCCGGAGGTGCTTGAGGCTATCCTCCCGTGCTATAAGGAAAACTACGGAAATCCCTCCAGCCTTTACAGTATCGGCACAAGAGCGCAGGAAACGATAAATTCCGCGCGGGAGACGGTGGCTTCTCTGCTCGGCGCACAGCAGAATGAGATATATTTCACAGGCAGCGGAACGGAAAGTGATAACTGGGCTGTTAAATGCACAGCGCAGATGATGGCGAAATCCGGCAAAAGGCATATTATCACAAGCAAGTTTGAGCATCATGCTGTTTTGCATGCTTGCATGGCGCTGGAGAAAGAGGGCTTTGAGGTCACTTATCTTGATGTGTATGAAAACGGCATAGTGCGCCCCGCAGAGCTTGAAGCGGCCATAAGAGAGGATACCGCGCTCGTTACGATTATGTACGCCAACAATGAAATCGGCACGATTCAGCCTATCTCCGAGATTGGCGCAATCTGCAAAAAGCATGGCGTGCTGTTTCACACGGACGCGATTCAGGCCGTGGGCAAGCTGCATATAAACGTGAAAGAGCAAAATATAGACATGCTTTCCGTCAGCGCGCATAAGCTTCACGGGCCGAAGGGAGTTGGGGCGCTCTATATCCGAAACGGCGTGAGGCTTCCGAACTTCATTGACGGCGGCGCACAGGAGCGGAACCGCCGCGGCGGCACGGAAAACGTCGCGGGAATCGTGGGGCTTGCTAAGGCAATGGAAATCGCGTGCATGGGCATTGACAAGAACACCGAAAGGCTCACGAAGCTGCACAACAGGCTGATTGACGAGATTCTTAAAATTGAACGCAGCCGCCTGAACGGCGACAGAGATTTGCGCGTTCCTCAAAACGCGAGCTTCTGCTTCGAGGGCGTTGAGGGGGAAAGCCTCCTGCTGTATCTTGACATGGAGGGAATCAGCGCTTCATCGGGCTCGGCGTGTACGAGCGGCTCGCTTGACCCCTCGCATGTGCTCCTTTCTCTCGGGCTGCCTCACGCGGTTGCCCACGGCTCATTGAGGCTAAGCTTCAGTGATGAAACCACCGACGAGGATATAGATTATATTATCCGAGTGCTGCCCGGAATAGTTGAGAGAATAAGAAAGATGTCTCCGCTGTGGGACGCGATACAGCGCGGCAAAATAGATAAAGACTATAATATTATATACGATTAGTATTGAATTGGAGAGGTGATTATTATGGCATACAGTGAAAAAGTGATGGAGCATTTCGCGAACCCGAGGAACGTGGGCGAGATTGAGAACCCCGACGGCGTCGGTGAGGTGGGCAACCCCACCTGCGGCGACATTATGAGAATGTATATTAAGGTGGACGGCGATAAAATCAGTGACGTCAAGTTTATGACGTTCGGCTGCGGCGCGGCAATTGCCACAAGCAGCATGGCGACCGAGCTCATAAAGGGCAAAACCATTGACGATGCTTTGAAACTCACAAACAGGGCGGTTATGGAAGCACTCGACGGGCTTCCGGCCGTGAAGGTGCATTGCTCAGTCCTCGCGGAGCAGGCGATAAAATCAGCTGTGTCAGACTATTACAAACGCAGGGGCATTGACCCGACGCCGATTGTGGGTGAAATCCCCGAGGCGGAGCACGGTCACTGCGCGGTATAAATTATCTTCTTAAAACGTTAAGTTATTTTGCAAAGAAAAAGAGTCTTAAGCTAACCGATTGGTTAGCTTAAGACTCTTTTTTAAGAAGACAATTAAATTAGGTGAAAGCTTATTTCCTATGACTTTTTTGACTCAACCGGCAGCCAGATTTCCACGTTACAGATATCCGCCGAATCATCCCACTCGACATATTTTTCTATTGTCGGCAGATCAGATATAGCATACTTGCTTTGCGGAAGAAATTCTTGGTGAATGCGGTTCCAAACACCGCCAAGAGTATTGTCGCTTACCGTGCCTCTCGCTTCAAATTTGAGCCATGTAACGGCGGGATATCGAAAGGAATCCAATCCCTCGGGAACTTTGCCGTCATATTCTATGGCGCACATATAGTCGTTGCTGCCGTCCTCACCAAACCCGAAGCAAAGCCCCAAATCATAAAATCGGCCTGACATTTCCATGATTCTGTCGTTGCTTCCGTCTCCTTTTACTATGGCCCATGTTCCTCCGCCATAGGGTGTTGTGCGCCTTATACCGACAACGCTAAAAGGCTCTCTTTCAATAACTGTGTAATCCATTTTATCCACTCCTTCAATTTTGAGGGCGAAGTGCAGGCGGCAATAGAATGTAAGCTTAACGCCGTTTTTCCTTGCGTCGGCAGGTGTGACGCCATGCAGACGCTTAAATGCCACGGTAAATGCGTCTGACGATTGATAACCGTACTTAAAAGCGATGTCTATGACTTTTTCGTCGGTGTTCTGCAAGTCGTAAGCGGCGCAGGTAAGTTTACGGCGGCGGATGTACTCTGACAAGGATATGCCTGTTATCTGCGTGAAAGCTCCCTGAAACAAAGAAAATGAGCAGGCTGCAATTTTGCATATTTCCTCTTCGTCAATATCAACACTCAAATGTTTCTCAACATAATCAATCGCCTTGTTCATTCTGTCGACCCAATCCATTACTTCACCTCCCATTGAGTGCATTATACGGATATACACTTCCGTTTGCCCGTTATTTTTTGCAGAGCTTTTAACGGTTACTTTTTTCGGCACTGTTTTATCTGCTCTCTGCGCTTAATTTAAGAATCAGCTTGTTTGGAACCTCGCCGTTCCCCACCAGTCGGGAACAATCTCGCATAGCTTAACGACTCTGTTCTCCTCCAGATTTACGAGAATCTCCATATCGCCGCTGTTTTTATCAAGCTGCATGAGATATTCCCTGCACGCACCGCATGGCGAGCCGACCGAGCCGTCTGACATGACGCACACCAGCTTCACGATTTTACTCTCGCCGTTAGTAATCATATTCGCAATGGCGTTGCGCTCTGCGCACATGCCGAGACTGCAGGCGGTGTCAATGCACACGCCCGTATATATGTTTCCTTTGTCTGTTAGGATCGCGGCCGCCACGCCGCCCGCTTCAATGAAGGGCGAAATTTCTCTCGGATTCAGCCTTGCTTTGGCTATATCATACAGCTCTTTCCATGTGTAATTCATTTTTTTCTCCTATTTGGGTTGTGATATTTCGTGCAAAAATACTTTATCATGTGAAAAGAAGGATGTCAAATGACATCCTTCTTTTGGGTAACAGACTTATTTCTTTCTCACAGGCACGGCTATCTTTGCACCTGTCTCCGCCGCCGCGCCGAAATTGAAGAGCGGCGCCTGGTCTAAAGCGAACTCATATCCGTAATTCTCCGGCATATAGCTCTCATATGCCCTGAACACCAAGCCGATGGCCTCGCCGAAATCGTTCTCGTCCTCAAAAGGCTCGCTCTGGAAATACATCAGCTTACCTTCAGGAAGCTCCACCGTGAGATAGCCCTCCGGAATCTCTCCCGCATACTCGAGCGGCACCTCCACACCCGCCGCACCGACGTCGCAGCCTGTTGGAATAAGCTTGCTGTTAAGCGTCAGGAACGCGGGGGCGTCGAATTTATCCTTCACGCTCATGAGCAGCCCTTCCCAGTCGCAGCCCATCTCCTGGCAGAAGCTCCAATAATCTTTGCCCGTTTTTGAGGGCAGATAAATCAGCTTGCGCTTGGGCCTGTCTGCCACCGTAACCGTACACACTGTGTTTTTAATCATGCTGTTTTCTCCTTTTTCCAATAATTCTTTTGGGTTTACAGGGTATGGAATGAAATAGCGAATCGGCTTTTCGCCCTTGCGGTGAGCAATCGGCGAGATGCCAAACGCCGAGGAGAACGCTTTGGTGAAGCCCTCGTGCGAATCATATTTATGCGTCAGCGCGATGTCGAGAATATTTTCATCATTCCCGGCAATTTCCTTCGCTGCGGCCGTCAGCTTCAGGAGACGCATATATCCGCCGAGGTTCTTGCCCGTCACCTCTTTGAACACCCGCTTCAAATGCACCGCGGAATAATTGAGCTCCTTTTCGAGCTCCGAAATCCCGATATAAGGGTTCCCGTCCACGATTTTTTTGATGTTCGCCGCCATTCTCTCTTTTTCAGTCATTCCCATCACCCGTCTGTATTTTATCAAAAGGATTCTCTCACGTCTTGAACTAATTTATCATACATTATAGCATAATAAAACCACCGGAACAGCCATACTCCGGTGGTCATTATCTGAAATCAAAAAGTTCCTTTGGTGTGATATTTACAAGCTTACATATTTTGAACACAACATCAAGAGATACGCCGACAGTAGCAAGTTCAATTGCGCTCATATGGCTTCGGTCTATGCCGAGCAATTCAGCAAACTGCAGCTGCGTCAACCCCTGTCGCTTGCGATAGTAAGCTATATTCAAGCCTAAAGCTCTATAATCTGATTGATACTCCTTATTCATATCCCCACCTCCTCCAACCATTTTATGCTGTGTGGAAGATAGAATAAACCTTGTATAAAAAGTATTTTGATGTTTGACAGAAGTCATAAAAGCTAATATAATCTGCTTATCACAGTTTTAGGGGGATTTACAATGAAAAAGTTATCTGTATCATTCTTTCTATGTGTGCTTCTTTTCACATTGAGTGCGTGCGGAATTCCGGCAGAGGATTATCAGTCAGCAGTAAATGAGCGTGATTCTGCAATAAGTGAACGGGATAATTTGTCTTCTAAAGTCAACTCCCTTCAAGATGAAAAAGAAGAATTAGAGGAAGAAATAAGTACTCTTAAATCTGTGTCTCAGGAAAAAGACGAAAAGATTAAAGAATTGGAAGATAAAATCAATTCTCTGCAATCTGAAATTGAGAAGATTGAAAAAGAAATCGAATTACTTCTCACTTATAAAGAGGAAGCCGCCCCTGTAGTTGCAGAGATAGATGCGCTGGACGGATTCACCATAATGACCGAACGCATTGAGGCCATTATTTCCGCTCGTCAAAACTACGATGCACTAAGTAAAGGTGCGCAAAATATGGTAGCTAATTATAAAAAATTAAGTGATGCACAGGCTGAAATTGCTTTATTGAGAGACGAAAAAGAGCAGGGTTTGATAGATGCTACGGAAAACGATACTACACAAGAAATAGTATCCACAAAAAAACTTATAGAGGGAGATGTCAATATCACGCTTGTAAACAATTTGCCTTTTGTTGTGAGAGAGTATAGCGGTTCAGATGTAGATAAAACATGTACAATAACCAAGGTTTATACGAAGAAAGATAGTGCGGGAGAATTGGTAATATACTGGGATGGTATCAGAAATGAAGATGTTTTCCCCGCAGAACTCCCTGTGCAGTATTGGATTGGATGGACACTATATGATTCGGCAAGAACTGGCTGGAGTGAATCAGGTTCTGTGATGTTAGGTATAAGGTTCGGAAATTCCCCTACTGATATTGTCGGCACTATTGAAGGTGAGAATTTCGGGGAAACAAGAATATGTTCTCTTTCCTACTTGGATTTATCTCCTGGCAATTATTACTTGCTTCTGCGAGCTCCAAACGAGTTCCCTGACCTACCATTACAATAATGCAATAAAATGTAATAAGCCTCTTGCAAGATTATTGTCCGAAAAATGGTACACACCATAATATATAATAGTAAGTAATCAGCAAGACTGTTTTTAACAATTCGGAGTTTTTTATCTCTCATGCACGTTTATACTTGTGGTTAAGACCTCACGGTCAAGCTTCGGTATTATAATATAAAGGAGACAATAATTATGGCGGAACAAATCATCAAGGACAGGCGCAATAAGAAGCTTGGGAAAATCAAGAGCGGGCTGGGGAGTAATATCAATGTGTATGACGCCATGAACCGCAAAGTAGGGCAAATCCGAAAGGGTATCTTTGGGCAGCTGAAGGCTTATAATGGAATCGGAAAGCAAATTGCTTCATTTGACGAGCGCACGGGGGCAATAAAAAACAGCACGGGCAAGACTGTCGCAAAGAAAGCAACGCAGATGGATTTTATAATTGTTTGTTATTTTAGTGAATAAGAAAAAGGTTGGTAAATAAGATGTCTAAGAAATATTTTTTACACAGGATTTCACATGAATGGAATGTTGCTCAGGAGCTACTTGAAAACGATTATCTTTCTATAGGCTTTTGCCGTGCAAGCAGAAGCGGAGCTTTTGAGGCATTTGCCGATGGTGATGAAGAGAAGTTCAATTCGGCATTTGATTATGCTTATCATGACAGAGAGTGGGGCGCATATAAGCGCAATCAGCTTTGGCGTTTCCTGAATATGTCTGTTGGTGACATTGTTGTCATACCTCTGCCCCATGGTGAATTCTCAATATGTGAAGTTATTGGGGCGGCAATTAAAGTTTCTGACCTCGATTTATCTACGCTCAAAAGCAACAGGAATCAATTAAGCCTCAAAGATAGTATCCTGTTTAGCGGTGAAGAACTTGTAGATTTAGGATTCCTATTGCCTATCAAAACGCTGAAAGAGCATTTATCACGTGACGAATATGCTGATGCAAAGCTGACCTCCCGCATGAAATACCAAGGAACCAACATACGCATTGATGATATTGCGGAAAGTATTGAACTTGTATTGAAAGCAGAAACTCCGATAAACTTTTACGAGACTGTGATAGAAAACACAGTAGAGCAATTTCTCAAAACTATACATGATAATTTGATTCCTAAGAAATTTGAAACACTAGTTAAATGGCTTATGGAAAAGCAAGGTTTTTATGTGGAAATGCCGGCTAAGAACGAAAGTGGAAAGACCGACTATGCTGATGCCGATGTTATAGCTTCAAGTGAATTATTAAAACTGGTTATCTATATTCAAGTCAAGTTTCACAGGGGTACCACCAGCGATTGGGCGATAGAGCAAATCACCAGATATGCCGAGCAGAAAGATTCTGCTGATGACTACACCTATTTCCGGTGGGTAATAACATCTGCCGATGGTTTTACAGAAGACGCCAGAAGCAAAGCCATGGGTAGAGGTGTTCGGCTTATAAATGGACATGATTTTGTACACATGATAATTGACGCAGGCATTTATAACATTAACGAGGCGTTCGAATAAAGATATTATGATAGCAAACCCCCCGCCACGAATGGCGGGGGTTTTCATGTGCTTAATTCAGATTAAACAACCGGAACGACGTTAGCCGCTCTGAGCTTAGAGCTGTTCTTCGGGTCTTCTTCTGTATCAAAAGTGACCTTCTGGCCCTCTTGAAGCGTCTTGAAGCCGTCTGACATGATTGCTGAGTAATGTACGAATACATCCTCGCCGCCGTCATCATTAGAGATGAAACCATAGCCCTTGTCTGCGTTAAACCATTTTACTGTACCGTTATTCATTAACCGGCACCTCCTGAAATTATTTGCTCTGAATTAGTCACACAAAAAAACTCGCCCTCCCTGTAAATCAAACCACGACCTACATAAAAATGCGAGTTCAAGTTCGTACATTCAGAATCCATACGTACTATAACAGACTGGTCGAAAAATGTCAAGAAGAATTCCTGCTCTTTTCAAAAAAAATCGAATTTATTATTCACGGCCGCTTTCTTATATATCACCTTTCTGCTAATGTGCTTTCTGCCAAACACACGCAAGGAATCAAGAATTCACTGTTTTCACTATACAAACAGTATAAATCTGTGTAAAATAATTATTTTTTCAAAAATTTTTATCACACTTCCTCCTTACGACATCACATATCACAAACGGCGATTTACCGCCAATTTCCGAGGATTCTCCGCCAACATTTATGTGGATAAATCGTAAAGCAGTTGTGAGCCGCCAGTAATATTTCATTACTTTATAAAAAAACTGTTGGCTTTTGTCGCATTTTGATATATAATAGTTAGGGGAGATATATCTTCACGGGGAATCGTTCCCTAATATTTACAACAGAAGGTGATATTATGTATCAAAGGGAAAGCAGAAGCAGTAAGAATGAGCAGCTGGCCAGTATCCTCAGGAGGCTTCGCCTGGAAGCGGGATACACACAGCAAAACGTAGCGGATTCGCTCAACATCAACCGTTCCACCTACACATATTACGAAACGGGAAAGACAACACCGGATATCCACACGTTGAAAGTCCTTGCGAAGGTCTTTAATGTCGGCGTAGATGTCTTCCTTGAAGATGACGCCACGAAGATTCTCAGCGACCCGGGCAAGCGTAGGCCCAAGAAGATTGTTTGGGACAAGCCGACTACCATCGGCCAGCTTTCAAGCAAGGAAAAATCCCTCATCGCTCTGGTTAGAAAGGGCGCGCCGGGAACTCTCGACCGCATAATTGAAGAATTGTCAAATAAATGATTTGCGGGCACTGAAGGGTAATAAGGCTGCCAGAAATGGCAGCTTTATTTTTTTGCCCCAATGTGGTATATTATTGTAGCTGGTTTATTATGTGCTTGTAGCTCAGCTGGATAGAGCGTTGGACTCCGACTCCAAAGGGCGTAGGTTCGAATCCTATCAGGCACGCCAGAAAGAGAAAGCCCACGCTTTTGCGTGTACTTTCTCTTTTGTTGTACGGCTCTGTAGGATTCGAACCCATGGACGCGGCGGCAGTCGTGGCGGCAATGCTACTGACGCCAGGCGAAGCGTAACTGACGCCAGAAGCAAGCAAAACGCAGTTTTGCGGCTTTTCGAATCCAGTCAGGCATGTAGTTCGGCAAAGCCGAACAAGGCAATTGATAATGAGCGCAGCGACGCACGAAGTGCATAGTTGAAAGTTTTCCACTAAGGACTGCTCTTTTTTATTTGTTTCGAATCCTATCAGGCACGTAGTTCGGCAAAGCCGAACAAGGCAGTTGATAATGAGCGCAGCGACGCGCAACGCGCATAATCGACAGTTATTTGTTATTGGTTTCCTCTTCCTGTTTTTCCTGTTTTTCCGCCGCAAAAATATGCTTGACAAAATCCGCGCCTTTTGCTAAACTTATCTGCAACGCTGACAAAGATGCAGGAGACGAATATGTCGAACCAAAGGTTTGCCAACTTTATTAACAGGATTGAAGAGATTACTATTATTATAATCTCTCTATTTTGCATGTTGTGCAAACCACGGGTATTTGCGGCTATGTAGAATCGGCTTATACTGAATCTCAAGCTGACGCAATCTGTGGATTGCGTCAGTTATTTTTTTGTCAGCGAAAATACAAAGGATGGTATAAAGAACATGGAAAATTTGAAAGAAGTGAAGGTTCAAACGAAAGACTGGTCCAACCCTACCCCGGCGGGTCTGGTGGCACTATCCGTGGCATGCTTCTGCTTTTTTGCGCTGCTCAACGGGAATGTGGAAAAATCCGCCATGCCGCTCGTCGGTTGCTGGCTCATCGGGGGATTTGTTGTTCAATTGATTGTCGGATTGCTTGATTTGAAAAGCGGAAACACTGCCGGCGGAAATACCTTTCTGTTCTTCAGCGCTTTCTTCATGCTTGTCGGCGGAATTGAAATGTTTGTAAAGTATAACGGCATCATTTCTAACGCGCCTGCCGACACCACGATAGACGGTTATGCCTGGCTCGCTCTCACGATTGTCGTGTATCTTTGGACGCCTGCGTTCTTCAAAACCTTCAGCCTGTTGTCGCTGATTGTCCTTGCGCTTGACGTCGCGCTGCCCTTTATCGTACTCGTAGACCTCAAAGTGCTGTCGGCGGATTTCTCTCCGATAGCCGCCTATGCGCTTCTGGTATCGGGCATCATTGCTATTTATCTGAGCGCCGCGTTGGTTGTTAACACTACATTTGGCAAAAAAATATATCCGGTAATCGAAAAAAAGCAAAAATAATGGTGAAATAAATATTACGGACAGCCGAGAGAATTTCTCCGCTGTCCGTTTCTTTGTTCAAAATTATTGACTATGCTTATTCCTTCAGGGTTGCGCGCCTCATCATCAGCCATGAGAACAGCGAGAATAAGCCTGCAAGGCAAATACCGGAACCAATAAGGAAATACGGATTGCCCTCGGTTGAATAAGTGAAGCCGCCCATAAACTGAAGCACTCTCCCGAACCAATTTGCCACCGCCCATTTCCAGAAATTGCCGTCTAATGTGACAAGTGCAATGATTGACAGGGCAAACGACACAGGGATAATCGCTTTCATTATCTTAGTCAGCTTCGTGAAGAGAATGCCGAGGAAGAGCCCGAAGAAAATCACAAACAGGAACATACTCAGATATATCAAGAAAATTTCAAGCGTTTTCATTGCCAGCGGAATACTGTCAAATCTTTGGTAATATATCAGATCCGCCAGCGACTTCAGAAAGCTCAGCTTCAAGCCCAGAAGAGAGAATACAACCTGCGCCGCCGCCAAAATCAATGCGAATACCCCGAATGAGCCTAAATACCCTTTGAACATTGTCTTTCTTGAAATGCCGTTTTGTAAGTAGGCTTTGAAGTATTCCGCAAAGAATACCACACCGATAATCATGGCGTATATGAATGTTGAAGTATCGCTGTAGTTCGTATTGATCCCGCTGTCACCGTCCTCAACGAACAGTAACAGTATTGTCAAAAGAATCGCCATAATTGCCAAAATGGAATAAAAGATGATGAGTGACCTCGTCAGCGATGATATATTATACTTTATAACTTTTAATGTTTTCATGTTTCCCCTCCTCAAGCATTTGTGAGCTGAATAAACAGCTTCTGCAAATCAAACTTCCCGATCTCAAGCTCTGAAGGCACCGCGCTTTTATCAAGCTGCCCTCTTATATACACGCTCTTGATTCCTCCGAGGCTCTCTTCGCTGATTACGTCTCTGCCGGATATGAACTCGTCTACGTCAATCGCAGCGCCTGTAACCGTATATCCTGAAGCCAGCAGAGCCTCAACTGTAGTATCCTCAAGAATTCTCCCTTTCTTGATTATGACGATATTCTCAATGATGCTGCTGACCTCTTCAATGAGGTGAGTGGAGATGATAATCGTCCGCGGGTTCTCTGCATATGATTGAAGCAGAAGCCTGTAGAACAAATCGCGGTGGTTTGCGTCTAGGCCCAGCACCGGCTCNNCGTCCAGCAGCAGGTAAGGCACATTGAGCGAAAGAGCGATGATATTTTTGAAGATAGATTTATACCCCGTGGAAAGCTTTGTGATAATCTTATTCGTGTTCAGCTCAAACATTTCCGCATATTTCATGGCTTTTTCCATATCAAAGCAGCCGTAGAATTCTGCCGTCCACTTGAAGATGGTTTTCACCTTACTGTCCTGCGGGTAATTATTCTTCTCTGTCATGAGATAGATTTTACCCTGGGCGTTGTCATTCTCCATAGCGGGCTCGCCGTCTACCGTCACTGCGCCCTCCTGCGGGAAAATCCTATTCGTGATACTGTTCAGAAGCGTCGATTTGCCCGCGCCGTNNATCATGGTGGACTTGCCCGCGCCGTTTCTGCCCAGCAGCCCGTAGATTTTCCCCTCTTCAAATGCCACGCTCACATCATCAAGTGCCACGACGTCCTTAAACCGCATCGTCAGATTTTTTGCCTCAATCTTGTTCATTCTTCATTCCCTCCTCTATTAAAGAAATCAGTTCCTCTTTTGTTATCCCAAGCTTCTCCGCCTCTTTGATGAGCGTTTCGATGTAATTGGAATAAAAAAGCTTTTGCCTCTTGATTTTCACTTTCTTTGCCGCCCCTTTCGCCACAAACATTCCCACGCCGCGCTTTTTGTAGATGATTCCCTCATCCACCAGCAAATTCATTCCCTTGAGCACCGTCGCCGGATTTATGTGGAACGTCATTGAGATTTCCGTTGTTGACGGAATTTGCGTCTCCTCCTGAAATGCTCCGGTGAAAATCGCGTCTTCAATCTCATCGCTTACTTGCAGGAAGATTGATCTATCCCCGGTCAGGTTCAATTCCATTTTTACCTCCTTAGATAGTCGGTTAATTACTTCTGCAACTAACTATATATCATCATTTAATGTTTGTCAACACCTTTTTCAAAAAAATTTGACAAGCCGGGTATATGTTTGTTGCGCGGAAGCTTCATTCGTGATACAATTACGGGGTTGATTATTATGGAGAAGGAGAAATGCAGATGAAATTGTTAATCAGCGGAAAAACGAAGGATGTCTATGATTTGGGCGACGGCACTTATCTGATGAAGTTCAAGGATGACGCGACAGTGGACGCGGACGGCAATCTTGACCCGGGCGGAAACACTGTGGGCGCTTCGATTGAGGGGCTGGGTAAGGCCTCATTGCGCCTGACGAGGTATTACTTCGAGAAAATCAACGCGGCCGGTATCTTCACGCACTATATCAGCAGCGATTTGGAAGCCGGCACGATGACGGTTCGCCCCGCGGAAATTTTCGGCGGTAAAACCGGCATCGAAGTCATCTGCCGCCTCAAGGCCACGGGCAGCTTTATTCGCCGCTACGGCGATTACTGCACCGAGGGTCAGGATTTGGATTATTTCGTCGAGGTCAGCCTCAAGGACAACGAGCGCGGTGACCCGATGATAGGCAACGACGCTTTGAATCTGCTTAATATAGTAAGCTATGCCGATTACGATGACCTTGTAATCCGCGCAAAGCAGGTCACGGAGATTATCCGCGAGGATTTGGCTGCCAGAGGCCTGACGCTGTATGACATCAAGTTTGAGTTTGGGCGGATAGACGGCAAGGTTGCGCTGATTGACGAATTCTCATGGGGCATTATGCGTGTTTACAAAGACGGCAAGTGGCTTCAGCCGTTTGAGCTGGTCAAATACTTTGAATAAATTCTGGATTTATAGCATAGAAGAAGCGGCTCGGGTTACCCGGGCCGCTTTGCTTTATATATTTGTATATCAGCCTTAGTAAGGTACGTTCGGATTCAACGAGCGATGCTTTGAACTGCAGGCGCGCACATAAGCATTCTTCGGAATCTGCCAAGCATCCCTCATGCACAATTGGTGATGTCCGGAAAGAATCATGTCCGGCTCATATGTGGAGAATCTCTTCAGTTCCTCCAGATACACTGCATCGTCATATTCCAAATCACCCTCCCAGCCGATTATGGCGTGACGATTAAACGGGGATATATGTATGAAATCTCCCGCGAACATAATCTGTCTGCCCTCCAGCATGCAGAAGAATAGCAGCCCGCCCTTTGAGTGACCGTTAATAATGTTCATGTCAAAATGAAGCCCTGCGATTTCGAAGTCGCCGTCGTTCTCCACTATTATATCCGCGCTGCACTTTGGGAAGGTCTTCACGTTATATTCCAGCTCGCGGTTATGATAGTCGATAAGCCTGTCTGAAGCGCTTGATATCGCCTCATCTACCGCACGGCTGCATATAATCTTCGCGCCGCCGTCTTGAAATCTCTTCGCATTGAAGCAATGATTGATATGGGCGTGCGTCAGAATGACATGCGTCACCGTGCCAAGCCCCCAGTACGCGAGGTTTTCCATTATAACCTCATATTCCCGTGCATCGGTGCCCGTATCCACGAGAATCAGGCCTTCGCTCGTTTTAATGGCGTATACATTATCCATGGAGGAAAAAGGCTCTCCACACACCATATAAATGTTTTTACATATCTGCACTGTGATTTCTCCTTAAAATTTATATAATGCTTTACATATATGCATTTTACATTTGTCATGGAAAAAAGTCAAATATAATATGCTGTTATCAGTTTTTTTATTCATTTTGCATAATCCCCGAATGAGTTTTTTGGGTTTAACTCTAATTGATTTATTGAAATCGATTTGATATACTTGTACCATCAAGTAAAAACTAAGTAGAAAATCATATAAAATATTATGAAAATATTTAGTTTTTAATCATCCGTTGAAATCGGAATATTTGAGGTGGAGAATAATGAAAAAGAGTAAGTTACTGAAAATCGTCTCCGTTTTGCTGGTTCTTTCGCTGTTCGTCAGCGTACTCGCAGCATGCGGCGACACAACGGCTCCGGCAAGCACGCCGGCGAACGACACAAGCAGTACAGCGGCAGATTCAACTCCAGTGGAATCTGAGCCGACTGACACAGGTACAGACGAAGAGCCATACAAGATTACTATGGCGATTATCGGAAACGAGCAGCCGAATCAGGATAAGGTATGGCAGGCTGTAAACGACCTTATGCTGGAAGAAATCAACATGACGTTTGAGCCGATTCTTCTCAGCTTCGGCGACTATCAGGAGCAGCTGCGCATGATGCTCTCAGCGGGAGACGAGCTTGACGTATTGCCGATTTTCTATGACCAAGCAAGCTCATACATCAATTCCGGGCAGATTGTGGACCTCGCGGATTATATCTATGATTACGGACAGGACATCCTCAATTATATGGGCGAAGACATCGCAACAAGCGGCGCGGTAAACGGCTTCATTTACGGAATCCCTGCGAATAAGGAAAGCAATACACGTTCGGGCATCGTTATGCGCAAGGACATCATCGATGAAATCGGCGTGGATGTTTCAACGCTCAAGAGCCCGCGCGATTTGACGGCAGTCTTTGAGCAGGCCAAGGCGGCGCATCCCGAAATGGATATGATTTCAGGCTCACGCGTTATCACAACTGAAATAGTTGACCCGCTGTTCGACTGGTTCGGCGTACTTATGGATTACGGCCAGGACACCACAGTGACAAACTATTTCGAGTCGAAAGAATATAAAGACCGCGCAGACCTCACAAAAGAGTGGTATGATGCAGGCTATGTTAAGCTTGACGCCGCAACCACCACCGAGACGAACGCGAACCTCGTTAAGGCAGGCTCACTGTTCTCTTACATGGCTCCGATTAAGCCGGGCTATTTGATTCAGGAGAATATTAACTGCGGCACAGAGATGGTCACTGCATATCTCGGCGATTTGGACGGCGGTTATCAGGAGAGCCTCTGGACAAGCTCTGTAAACTTCTTTGACTGGGGCATTGCCCAGCAGAGCAAGGATAAGGTTAAGGCTATGGAATTCCTCAACTACGCTTACAATAGCCCCGAGTGGAACAATCTCATGAACTTCGGCATTGAGGGCGAAGACTATGTGCCCGTTGAGGGCAGCGATGTTCTCATCGACTATCCCGAGGGCAAGGGCATCGGCGACGCTTATCACATGAATATGGGCTGGATGTATCCCAACCAGATGATAGGTAAGATTTGGAACGGCAACCCCGAGGACCTCTGGGATCAGTATACCGAATTCAACAAGGGCGCGGTTCTTTCCAAGGCGTTCGGCTTCATCTACGATTCTTCAAGCGTGGCGACGGAGCTCACGGCGCTGAACAGTGTACGCACGGAATTCATGGCGTCTATTGAAACCGGCTCTGTGCCGGACGTGGATCAGGCAATTAAGGATTTCAATGACAAACTCTACGCGGCCGGCCTGCAGAAGGTTATAGATTTGAAGCAGGAACAGCTTGACGCATGGCTTGCAGCACAGTAAAATAAGTTTAGTTAAGCAACGGGAGGGAAGTCTGTTTTCAATTAAAAGAGGCTTCCCTTTCTATTTCAAAGACAGTGAGGTGCAACCAATGTCAACGAAACCAGGCGTAATTGACCGCCGGATTTCCCGCTTTGGGAGAATAAAAAAGTGGCTGCCTCTATATCTGATGATGCTGCCCGGTGCGATTTACATCATAGTCAACAATTATATCCCTATGTTCGGCATCATGATAGCGTTCAAGCAGGTGGATTTCTCGAAGGGCATCTTCGCAAGCGACTGGATAGGGCTGAAGAATTTCGAATTCCTCTTCGCCTCTGAGGACGCCATGATTATCACGCGCAACACGATTCTCTATAACGCCGCGTTCATTGTTCTGAATCTTGTGATAGGCATAATCTTTGCCATCTTCATCTGCGACGTTATCAACAAGCGCTTGAAAAAGCTGTATCAGAGCGCCATTCTGTTCCCGTTTTTGATGTCTATGGTCATCGTGGGCTATATCGTCTTCGCTTTCTTCAGCATGCAGAACGGAATCGTGAACAAAAGCATTCTGCCGGCGCTCGGCCAGGAGCCGATATTTTGGTACAACGACCCGCAATACTGGCCGGTGATTTTGATTTTTGTCAACACCTGGAAGGGCGTGGGCTATGGCTGCCTCATTTACATCGCCGCCATCAACGGAATAGACCCAACCTATTACGAAGCCGCCGAGCTTGACGGGGCGGGCAAACTGAAGCAGATTTGGCACATCACTCTGCCCTGCATTCTGCCGTCTATCATCACGCTCACACTGCTTGGCGTCGGGCGAATCTTCTATTCGGATTTCGGTCTGTTCTATCAGGTTCCGCGCGATTCCGGCATGCTTTACGCCACCACCAATGTCATAGACACATATGTCTACCGTGGTCTGATGAGGCAGGGCAATATCGGTATGTCTTCGGCTGCCGGCGTATATCAGTCTGTCGTCGGCTTTCTCCTTGTGCTGGTTTCCAATTTAGTTGTGCGGAAAATCAGCAAAGAGAACGCGTTGTTCTGAGGGAAAGGGTGATACGATATGGTAAATAGAAATAAAGGCTATCAAATTGCGATAAACATCGTCATGATGATTGTGGTGTGTATGGTAGTCCTCCCGTTTTTGCTTCTTATAATGTCTTCAATAACTGACGAGAATGTTTTGCTTGCCAAGGGATACACGTTCTTCCCTGAAAAATTCAGCCTCGGCGCTTATGAATACATCTTGAAATCCGGCGAAAAGATTTTCCGCGCTTACGGCATGACTATCCTCATCACGGTTATCGGCACGCTCATCAATGTGGGTATGTCGGCACTGTTTTCCTATCCCCTGGCGCTTAAAAATCTACCCGGACGCCGCGTGATTACATTCTTCGTCTTCTTCACTATGCTCTTTAACGGCGGCCTGGTTCCTTCATACATTATGTGGTCAACCTATCTCGGCGTTAAAGACACCGTTTTCGGGCTGCTTCTGCCGAACCTGCTCCTGAGCTCTATGAATATTCTGCTCATCCGCACATATTTCTCCACGAGCATTCCCGACACATTGTATGAAGCGGCGCAGATCGACGGCGCAGGGCAGCTGAGAATTTTTCGTTCAATCGTTCTGCCGCTGGGCAAGCCAATTTTGGTGACTATCGGCACATTCTCGGGCCTCGCTTACTGGAATGACTGGACGAACGGCCTCTACTATATAAACAAGAACACTGAACTGTATACGATTCAAAATCTGCTCAACAAGATGGTATCAGACCTCCAGTTCCTCGCACAGAATGCAACAAATCTTTCCTCCTCGGCCACCGCCGAACTCTCAAAAGTGCCCAGCACCGGTGTGCAGATGGCTATCGCGTTCGTCGCGATTCTCCCGATTATTATTGTCTTCCCGCTCTTGCAGAAATACTACTCAAAGGGCATCGCTCTCGGTGCCGTGAAAGGATAAGCTATGTGGAATTATGATTTTACAGTGCCAAAGAGCAAGCGCGTGCGCATGATTGTGCATACCGATTGCAAGAATGAAGCAGACGACCAGTTCGCGCTGGCTCACCACTTGATGACGCCGAAGTTTGAAGTCAAGGGTATCGTCGCGGGGCATTTCGCCTCCGCCGAGACTTATCGTGATTTCGGCGGGAAGACTTCTGTTGAGGCAAGCTATGACGAGGTCATGAAAATCCTCGGCCTCATGGGGCTTGAAGGGCAGTATCCCGTGGCTCTCGGCTCGGCGAAGCCCATGCCGGACGCCGCGACGATAATGCCGTCAGCCGGCGCGGATATGATAATTGCGGAGGCCATGAAGGACGACCCTATGCCGTTGTATGTGGCGTTCCTGGGCGCAATCACTGACCTTGCCGCGGCATACCTCAAAGAGCCGCGCATCGCACAGCGCATGACTGCTATCTGGATTGGCGGCGGCGTGTATCCCGAGGGCTGCCGCGAGTTCAATTTGGGTCAGGATATAAACGCGGCAAATGTTGTGTTCGGTTCGGAAATTCCGCTATGGCAGATTCCGATGGATGTATACAAGCAGATGGCAGTGTCTCTCGCGGAACTTCAGGTGCGAGTAAAGCCGTGCGGAGAGCTGGGCGCATACCTCTTCAGGCAGATGGTAGATTTCAATGACGCAATGGGCAGCCGCAATTTCCCTTGGCCACACGGAGAAATCTGGGGCTTGGGAGATTCCCCTACAGTCAGTGTGCTGATGGAGGAGGCCGAGCGCACAACGAGCTACACTCTCATGCCCGCCCCGCGCGTGGATGAAAACATGCACTACATTCACAACACCGGCAACAGGGAAATTCGTGTTTACAATTATGTGGATTCCCGCTTGACGATGGAGGATTTCTATGCGAAGCTCTTTTTGAATTTCGGGCAGAAGTAGCAAGCGAATGATATGTATCAGCAGAATTTCTATTGGAATTTTTAGCTCCTGCGTGGTATTATATTTTTAGTAAATATTTAGAATGGTCAGCAAAAGGCGGATTGATTATGAGCACAAAGATTAACATTAAGAAACTGGGTGAAATAACAGGGTTTTCCCAGGCAACTGTTTCCAATGCTCTCAACAATAAACGCGGCGTTAATAAAGAGACCGCAGAGCGGATTCTCCTGGCCGCGAAAGAGCATGGATATATCACTGAGGGGAAAATCCGGAATATTAAGCTGGTGAGCTACAAGAACAGCGGCAGCATCGTCGCCGACACGCCCTTCTTTTCCGCGCTGATAGAGGGCGCGGAAATGGAGAGCCGCAGCGCCGGTTACGAGACTACTTTGCTGAATCTTAAAAAAGGCTCTCCTGATTTTGACGCCACATTGCAGCAGCTTCTGAATGACGTGAGCTGCGCCATTCTTCTGCTCGCAACAGAGATGACAGAGGATGATATTCAGCCTTTTAGATATGCTCTTGCGCCTATGGTGGTGCTTGACAACTGGTTTGAGGGATGCACCTTTGATTCTGTGCTGCACAGCAATACCGACTCTGTTTTTTCCGCCATGCAGTATCTGACGGAAAAAGGACACAGGGAAATTGGCTATCTCAAAGGAAATATCCGCATAAAGAATTTCTTCTATCGTGAGATGGGCTATGCGCGGGCGCTGAATTTCGCCGGGCTGAACCGGAATCTCGGATATGAATTCGCCTTAACGCCCACGATGGACGGTGCTTACGACGATATGGTCGGATATTTGAAGGATAACCCCAAAATGCCCACGGCATTTTTCGCTGATAATGATATCATCGCCTTGGGCGCAATGAAGGCTTTGCAGGAATTCGGCTTCAGTATTCCGGACGATATTTCTATTATAGGCTATGACGATTTGCCTTTCTGCTCAATCTCTTCTCCCACGCTCACTACAATTCGCGTTCCGAAGCAGGAGATGGGCAGAACGGCCGCAAGACGCTTAATAGACGTGACAAAATGCGAAAACGACGTAAAGCTGAAAATTCAGGTTTGCAATGAATTTATTGAGCGCGACAGTGTGCGTGACTTGCGAAAATAGAAGTGATTATATATTGAGAGGGAAAATCATGGCAAAGATTAAGTTGGGCTATGCGCCTACGCGCAGGAGCATTTTCAGTGCGCCTGACGCGATTAAGTACAGAGGATTAACGGCAAGCAGGCTTCGCGAGCTCGGTGTTGACTTTGTGGACATTGACGACATAAACGAAGAGGGTTTGCTTTATGACGATAAAGATATTGCGGCCATAGTCAAGAAATTCCGCAAGGAAAAGGTAGAAGGCCTGTTCGTACCCCACTGCAATTTCGGAACGGAGTATGTCGTTGCGCGGCTTGCGAAGGAGCTTCAGGTGCCCGTGCTGCTATGGGGACCGCGGGACGAGCGCCCCGATGAGAATGGCATAAGACTGCGTGACAGCCAATGCGGATTATTTGCCACAGGCAAGGTGCTTCGCCGCTTCCGGGTTAAGTTCACATACATGACGAACTGCCGCCTCACAGATTCGGAGTTTGAGCGGGGCGTCAAGGATTTCCTTGCCGTGTGCAATGTGGTAAGAGTGTTCAAGAAGACAAGAATCCTCCAAATAGCCCCGCGTCCGTTCGATTTCTGGTCAACTATCTGCAACGAGGGCGAGCTCCTTGAGAAGTTCAACATACAGCTCTCCCCCATTCCAATGCCTGAGTTGACAGAGAAAATAAAAGCCGTCAAAGACGGCAAAGCCGTGCTGGAGGTTGTGGAATATTGCAAAGCAAGCATGAATATTTCCGTCAGTGACGAGGCGCTTGAGAATGTAGCGGCTCTGAAGGTGGCCATGAAGGAGCTTACCGAGGAATACGGCTGCAACGCAATTGCGATACAGTGCTGGAATGCGCTGCAAAGCGAGATAGGCATAATGCCCTGCGCGGCAAATTCGCTTCTCAACGAAGAGGGCATACCAGTCGCCTGCGAAACAGATATTCACGGAGCGATAACGGCGCTCATAACCGAGGCAGCCGCCATGAATGAGAAGCGCTCATTCTTCGCTGACTGGACGGTTCGCCACCCCGATAACGAAAACGGCGAGCTTTTGCAGCACTGCGGTCCGTGGCCGATTTCCTGTGCTATCTCAAAACCGACGCTCGGCTATCCGCTGGCGTTCGACCACCCCGGTGCAATCGAAGCCGAAGCGAAGCACGGTGAAATCACCATTGCAAGGTTCGACGGAGACAACGGCGAATACAGCCTGCTGCTCGGCAATGCGAAGGGCATCGACGGTCCGTATACAAAGGGGACTTATCTTTGGATAGAGGTAGAAAACTGGAAGCGCCTGGAGGCGAAAATTGTTGAAGGTCCGTATATTCATCACTGTGTGGGCATTCATGAAAACGTCGTGCCCGTGCTTTATGAGGCATGTAAATATCTCGGCATCAAGCCGGATTTATACGATGAAAACGACAATGAAATAAAGGCCTATCTGAGGGGGGAATGAAGTGAACCTCAAAGCTAAATCGTTCGCGCTGAGAAAAGATATTCTGAACATGATATACAAGGCTAAAACAGGGCATATCGGCGGGGATTTCAGCGTATGCGATATTATCAATGTGCTTTATAACGCCGAGATGAATATATCTCCTGATAAGTTCGGCAAAGGCAATCATGACCATTTCATTTTGAGTAAGGGGCATTCCGTTGAGGCCCTTTATTCTGTGCTTTGCGACAGGGGATTCTTTCCGAAAGAGGATATTGACAGCTTCTCTCAGTTCGGCTCAAAGTATATCGGCCACCCCAACAACAAGATAAACGGCATTGAGATGAATTCCGGTTCGCTTGGGCACGGGCTTTCGGTGGCCGTAGGCATGGCGATTGCCGAAAAGAAAAACCTAAGTGAAAGCCGTGTTTATGTCGTGATGGGTGACGGTGAGCTCGCCGAGGGCTCTGTATGGGAGGGCGTAATGCTCGGCGGTCATTACACGCTGGATAATCTCTGCGCAATCGTTGACAGGAACCGCCTGCAAATCTCGGGCGGCACGGAAGACGTGATGAAGCAGGATAATCAGTCTGAAAGATGGGCTTCCTTCGGCTGGAACACGGTAACGGTAAACGGAAACGATATTGATTCACTGACAGACGCCTTCAAGCGGGCAAGAGAGTGCAAAGGCAAGCCCAGCGTGATTATCGCGGAGACTGTTAAAGGATATGGCGTTTCTTTCATGGAGAACAAGTCGGCTTGGCACCATAAAGTGCCGACACAGGAAGAGTATAATCTCGCGATGAAAGAGCTTTCGGCAAAGGAGGCTGCGGCAAATGAATAATATTCCCAACCGGCAGGTAATATGCGAGGTGCTTTCAGAGCGCGCAAAGATTGACAAGGATATTATCGTGCTCTGCAGCGATTCCAGAGGTTCTGCCTCACTGACGGATTTCGCCGAAGCCTTCCCGGAGCAGTTTGTTGAGGTTGGAATTGCGGAGCAAAGCCTTGTCAGCGTGGCGGCTGGTATGGCAAGAGCGGGCAAAAAACCTTTTGCGGCTTCTCCCGCCTCGTTTCTCTCAACACGCAGCATGGAACAGATTAAAGTTGACGTCGCATATTCGCACACGAATGTGAAGCTCATCGGGATTTCCGGCGGCATAAGCTACGGTGCGCTGGGCATGACTCATCATTCGGCACAGGATATAGCCACGATTGCCTCCATACCCGGCATGAGAGTGTATATCCCCAGCGACAGGCATCAGACGCGAAAGCTGATGGAGGCTATAATTGACGACGGCGAACCCGCGTATATCCGCGTGGGCAGAAACGCCGCGGACGATGTGTACGACAATGATATGAGCTTTACTCTCAACAAGGCAAATGTGATTTCACATGGCGGAGACATAGCAATTATCGCCTGCGGAGAGATGGTTAAGCCGGCAAAGGACGCCGCGGAGATTCTCCGCGGTGAGGGGATTTCCGCCTTCGTGCTTGACATGTACTGTGTAAAGCCAATTGACAAGAGTGCGGTTATTGAGGCTGCGTCAGCCTCAAAGGCGGTTATCACGGTAGAGGAGCATGGCATAATCGGCGGAATGGGCGCGATGGTGAGCCAGATAGTCTCAGAATGCTGCCCCGGGAAGGTCAAGAATATAGCCTTGCCGGACGAGCCCGTCATCACGGGAAAATCACAGGAGGTTTTCGACTATTACGGCATGAACGCGGTCGGCATCGCAAAGGCGGCAAAGGAGCTTCTGCATGAGTAAATACATTCTGGGAATTGACCAGAGCACTTCGGGTACGAAAGCCGTTATCTTTGATGAGCAGGGTAGAATCCTCGGCAGAAGCGATTGCGCGCATGAACAGAAAATATCGCCTGAGGGCTGGGTTTCACATGACCCAATGGAAATATATGAAAGCATGCTGATGGCCGTTAAAGACGTCCTCGCGAAAACGAAAACAGATACCAATAATATCATAGCAGCTGCGATAAGCAACCAACGTGAGACGGCGCTGGTTTGGGATATTGACAGCGGGCGGCCTGTCAATGACGCTGTTGTGTGGCAATGCGGCAGAGCCGAGAGCATCTGCAAAAAGCTGAGCGGCATGGCAGAGAGTATCAAGGCTAAAACCGGTTTGCCGCTCTCGCCGTTTTTTTCAGCAGCAAAAATCGCGTGGATACTTGAAAACTCCGATATCAAAGGAAAGAAGCTATGTGCCGGAACTATGGACAGCTGGCTCGTTTTTAAGCTTACAGGCAACCTCAAAACGGACTATTCCAACGCCTCGCGGACACAGCTTTTCAATATCTCCGCACTAACATGGGATGAGGAAATCTGCTCCTCCTTTGGTATAGATACCTCCATTTTGCCGGAGGTTTGCGATAGCAATTCTGATTTCGGCGCGACGGATTTTGATGGCATACTGCCACATGAAATTCCGATTATGGCCGTCATAGGAGACTCGCACGGCGCTCTTTATGGTCAAAACTGCTTCGAGCAGGGCATGGTTAAAGCAACCTACGGGACGGGCTCGTCAGTTATGCTCAACACCGGCAGCACCCCGATTTTCAGCGATGAAGGGCTTGTGACCTCGCTCGCCTGGCGCGCGGACGGCAAGGCCACTTATGTGCTTGAGGGGAATATCAACTACACAGGCTCGGTGATAAAATGGCTCGCAGACGATCTGAAGCTCATTGGCTCATCAAAAGAAGCGGGTGAAATCTCCGCCACGGCCAACAGAGAAGATACGACGTATCTGGTCCCGGCGTTCACCGGGCTTGGCGCACCTTACTGGAACAGCAACGCGAAGGCTATGCTTTACGGCATGAGCCGCAGCACCGGCAGGGCGGAGATTGTCAAGGCGGCCGAGGAGTGTATCGCGTATCAAATCGCGGATATTATCAATCTCATGAAGAGTGCCGGGATTCCTATCAAGGAGCTGCGCGCAGACGGCGGCCCTACGCGCGATAATTATCTCATGCAATTCCAAAGTGATATTCTTAATTTAAGGCTCAGCATACCTGTGATTGAAGAGCTTTCTGTCACCGGAGCGGTCTATATGGCAGGCTTGAAATCCGGAATCTATTCAGCTAATATCGGCGATTCTTTGGATCGAAGCCATTTTTCTCCAGCCATGCACGAAGAAGACAGGAAAATCAGGTATGGAGGTTGGAAAGAAGCCATTCATATACTTTTGAAATAGGAATTGACATCGGGCGCTCAAAATGATAATATAATTGAGCGTTCAATATAGGGGTATAGCTCAGTTGGTAGAGCNNTTCGAATCCTTCTGCCCCTGCCAGTACGCCGAAGGCGGACGGGGTCGGGGAGGATTACGCAAGTAATACTCAGACCCCATAAGAGTTCACACTTTTGTGTGGATTCTTTTTTTCGTTAGAGCAAAAGAAGGATGAGAACCTTTAGGCTTGGCAACAGCCGCAGCGTCAGTGAAGCTGGCGCTAGGTCTGCGAGTATCCGAGCTATTAGGTCTAAAAAGAGAACATGTTTCCTTAGATTCGAATTCAAAATCCGGAAGTATCCATATATTGGATACTTTAGTCGCCGTAAAAGACAGGACTGGAAAGAACGCACGCGGATATGTCTTAAAAGACCAGCCTCTCACAAAGAGTCCTGCCGGAAAAAGGAATGTGGACTTGAATACAGTTGCTTATGATGCCTTGCTTGAATTAATGCAACTATCGCCCGACAGTCGGTACATCGTGGCTACTCATTATGGCAACCCGGTTAACCCAAGTACAATAGACAGAATGTTCCGTGCAGTTTGCAGGCGAGCGGGATTCGGCGATGACAAAATTCATGGCGTCCACTCTCTCCGACATACGTTTGCCTCACTGCTAATCGGAGAAGGAGAAGACATCAAAATTGTAAGTGAATTGATGGGTCACTCTGATATTTCAGTTACATATAATACCTATGTTCATTTTAGCCCGGAGCAAAGAAGCAAGGCTATCCATTCCATCCCAGATTTATTATAGTCCATATACAACACAAGTTTTTGAAGACAGAGATAATTTCTCTGCCTTCTTTTTTATGCTCTCTTAATAATCAATTATTATTTCAATCCCGGGGTTAACTCTCCGGGGTTTCCATGTCTGAACAGTTTTTAGGGTAAAAAAGTAAAGTTATGAGAAAAATCATTCAATAAATGGCGCAATTAAGGCATTTTTGAGTGTGCAAAAAATATTTTTCCTTCTTCCTGAAATATCCGCTTTTTTCTCACATACTACCAGTAGAAAAAAGAAGAAAAACGATTGTATAGGAGAAAGGAAGAATTATTATGGACAATCAACACTTAATCAACGACAAACCCGTAATTTTCACAACAAAAGATTTGCAAGGGATTCTTCACATCGGAAAAGACCGTGCGTATGAGTTAATGCATGCCTCAGCATTCCCGTCAATGAAATTAGGCGGAAAATGGTTAATTGAAAAATCAGCACTTGAAAGTTGGCTTCTAAATAATCAAGGGAGAGAGTTCGCAATATGATTAGTGTGAATTCTCTTTGCGCTCACCAATACAATTTACTTCTGAAGGCAATTTTCTGCGACAAAATCAGAATATGCTTGAGGACTCCGGTTGTTATGAATAATACTGTAGTCTCTAACTCATTTAAAGCGGCGGGGCTATCTCCCGAAAAAAAGAAANNCACCTACACTTTTGTACATATTAAAAAGTTGTTGCATAGGTTATATAACATAAAATGGAAAAAAGAAAGTGAATGATGAATCGTTCTGGGCTATACGATGCCACGATAAGGAAAACCATGTGGAGTATAGGTATTCTTCCTATGGATATTTTACAGCAGAGATTGTACCCGGAACATTCTTGTACGGAGACAATACTTTTCAAGTTTCTCAAAAGGAAATGCTTCTGTGTCTCCGCCGATTATCCGAATTACTGAATAATATCCCCGGTATTAGCGAAAATCTCGGTTCATTTGGGTATGCCACCATCACCGCTATGGATGTTACGCTTAATCTTGGTTATACAGGAAAACAAACCGAAAGCAAAGCCAAGGCTGTGATGAAACACATTACGCATTGTCTTTCAGTTTTGAAAAAGAGAAATCAATCTGTCAAGATTATGAATAATGGTGTGACGCTTCTTTCTAAAACGGGAGAGCCGCTGGTGGTCATCTATAACAAAGAACTATTGAACAAAAAGAAAAAAGGATGCCCATATGGTTCGCCCCTTCGTATTGAAGTTAAACATGAAAACTTGAGTAAAGAGTATACAAGTGAAAAAGAGGTATTGAAGAGGTCTTAAATCTCTTAAACGAGTTGTGCGCAGAATTGAGTGCTATATGTCAAGCACTAAATTTTGATATACCTTTGCAATCGCAAAAAGATGTAATGGGAAAAGTTCAGGCTGTTTATGGAAGCGGAGCAGTGTTTGACAGGAAGCGGTCGCTTCTGCTTGACTTGAATACGCTGTCTACTGGAAGATATAGCAATCTCGCTGATGAAAAGGCGATTGTAGCCGAGTTGGGCGGAGATAAGGATGCATATAGTCATTTCAAAAGATATTTAAGGGAATTTGTACGGAAAGGCATCTTCCCATTCTACTGCGATGAGCTTGCAGGCGAGCAAATATTCGCTATAAATGATACTTATGAAGAAGGCATCGCCGCTCTTAAAAAGAGAGGCGCAAACACGCCTTCTATGTCAAGTGTCATTTTACTTCAGAAAAGCATTTTACGACTCATTTTTTGTATCATAAGAATTGTCATTTTTCTGCTGCTTATGTGCAGTAAAAAGCCTCCGTAGGTATAAAAAACGAGTGGAATCAGGGAAAAAGACAATTCTATGTGTTTATTGAATGGAAATTTTTCTATGAAAAGAAAGAATCAGGGTGTATAACCTGTGCACGTTCCTTAAGATTTTTAGTAATGCAACATTATTTACGTGAGGATTTGTCAAAGCTAAGTGGGTAAGCTTGCTTCGTCGGTACTTCCTGTGCATAGTGATTATAATGATTCTGGTGATGCAGAGTCATGATTTCACTGATTTAGTGTACCCATAGTTGCCACGAAAAATCTATGCGCATTGCTTATGAAATCACCTATCGTGAAACAATGTTAATGCTTTTGGTAAAAACACTTGACAAATACCAGTGGCGGCGATAAAATTATTGTGAATTAGCAATTCCATATTGGCGAAATATTTTTTTGATATTATCAACTATATTGCAGAGGAGATACACATGAATAATCATGTACCATTTGTCCATTTATTTAAGACATCAGAAACCTCCTACTTATATGATGTGAATACTGATGAGATTCTACGTATTCCTGAAGAAGTTTATGAAAACATAAAGATTGACAAAAATAGCAATGGCACGACTCCTGAGTCAGCAGATTTCATTTCTCTGCTGAAAGAAGAAGGCTATTTGAAGAATAATCGTACAGAGGAAGTAGAGCATCCTTCCACAGAATTACTTCCGGACTTATTAAATGGTCAGCTGAAGCAGATGATTCTGCAGGTCACACAGAATTGTAACTTGAGGTGTGAATATTGCATCTATTCTGGTGAGTATCCTCAACGTGCTCATAGCCAGAAGAAAATGACTTGGGACGTCGCAAAGAAAAGCATTGATTTCATGTGGAAACACACCCGCAACAGTAAAAAAGTCAGCTTTTCTTTTTATGGCGGTGAACCATTGTTGGAATTTCAACTGATTAAGAAAAGTATTATATATGCAGAAGAAATTTTTAGAGGCAAGGAACTTAATTATTTCATTACAACTAATGGCACACTTCTAACGGATGAGATTGAGAATTTCTTTGTTTCTCGCAAAGTGTCACTTACTTTCAGTTTGGATGGCCCGGAAAAAATCCATGATAAGCATAGGAAGTATGCGTTTTCATCTATTGGCTCTTTTTCTAAATTGATGGATGCGGTNNATCAGGGAAAATCATCCCGAGTATTACAAAAAATATGTTTCTTATAATGCAGTGCTCGATGATAATAACAGCTACTACGTAGTCAGTGATTACTTCACGCATAATCCATTGCTATCGGGAGGAATGGTTACTGCTTCATTAGCAACACCTGATTATACTAAAGAAGAAGTAATTGCAGATTCTTCATATAATGAAGAAATGCAGTATGAGTTTTTCAAAATAATGCTTTCAAGGCTTGGGAAATTGGATGCTAAACATCTTTCGAAGCTTATCTACTCTCAGTATGAAAGCATAATCCAACGCCGTTTTCAATTCACTCAGCAGGGCGGCACTCTTCCCACAAAGGGGCATCATGGCGGGCCTTGTATTCCGGGTGTTTTGAGATTGTTTGTCAACGCAGAGGGAAATTTGTATCCATGTGAAAGGGTAAGCGAGACATCAAGCATTACAAGTATAGGTAACATTTACGAGGGCTTTGAACTTGATAGTGCAATACGCATATTGAATATGGAAAGATACTCGATAGAGATGTGCAGAGACTGCTGGGTGCGGAAATACTGCACAGCTTGTATACGAGCATGTGACGGAGGTGACGGCTTCTCTTTAGATATACTGAAGAAACAATGTATTATTAATCGCTTTTCAGTGGAAAGTTCTTTCAAAGATTACTGCGTAATGAAAGAGTTAGGACATAATTTTTATGACGAGAAGAAAGGAATTATTGACTGATTATGAATAGTAACCCATTCAAAACAATGATATTTCCTTTTGATAGAGAATCTGAATTTTTAACAGATAAACTACTTTCATACGGACAAATGGGAAATATGCAGATTAAAGAACTCGTATCAATGCCTGGTTGGGGATTGACCGGAGATGTCCATAAAGGATATGAGGAAAACTTGGTTGTGAAGGATGATTTCAAAGAATCACTTAATTCGGTTGAAGTCGTCTGTATAGTAAATAGTTGGCTTGAGCTATCTTTTTCTAAGTTTATTCTCCCTGTTGTAAAAGAAGCGGCGGAGAAAGGTAAAGCTGTTTTGATTACCAGAGAATTGAGTGAGAACGACAAAGCAGTAATTCATGCTTTGAATGCTGAGAGTATACATGTTATAGAAAGTGAAGCTGCGCGTGTGGACGGCCGCTATTTAGATATTGACACCCCGATAGTAGCAGTGGGCGGCGCAACAGAGAACTGCGCAAAGTTAACAGTTGAACTCGGAGTAAAAGAGCAACTGGAAAAGGTTGGGTACAATGTACTGCTGATTACGTCCAGAAATGAGGGAACTCTCCTAAACTCATTAAGTATGCCAAATTTCATGTTAATGCATGATTTATCTGAAAATGAAAAAGTAAGAGCTTTTAATCATTTTTTGGCCGATGCTGACAATCACTTTAATCCGGATATTATCATCATTGGAATTCCGGGCTCAATGGTTGCCTATGATGAGAAACACTTTAAGGATTACGGAATACTTGCGATGGAAATATCTCGGGCAGTCTCCATTGATGCCATTATTTCATGCTCATTTTGCGGAGATGTTTCAGAAGGGTTCTTAAATGAGTTTGAAGAGAGGATTGAAAGCAGATTTGGTGTAAAACCGCTGTTGCATTTTGCTTCAAACTACTGCTTAGACACCACAGAACTTATTACATTGGGCGAAACAAATTTCTTCCCTGTAAATGATGATTTATTCCATTCTAAAATTCGTGATTTCTCAAACGTATATAACCCATATAAAGGACAAAGCTATGAAGAGGCTTGCAAAATAATTATTGAGTATTTATCAGGCGGATGAGAGGCGTATCTTTAATGAGATGAGAGAATTACCAGTGCCGGTAATTCATTTATCATACAGATAGTTAAACTCACTTATTCAAGGAGGAACACTATGGACAACAAGAAAAAACTCCAGAAGAAGACAGACAAGAAAAAGGAACAGCGCACACTCATGAGTTTTTCGTGTGCATCCAATTGCATTTGTGACTGCATGAGCCCGGGTATGGGACATCCATATGAAGGAGCAAGCCATAATAAGAATTATTCGTTGGGCAATCTATTCAGATAAGACAGATAAGGAATGCAGGGCAGCTGCATTCCGCTCTTTCAAGCATAAAAGGAGGTCATCATGAATTTCCTGTCCCGCGCGCTTAATTACATAAAGGGCAACAAGGTGAAGCACCTCTTAATCTTTCTGCTTTTCACCGCTGTNNAGCGTTTTAATCATATATATGTCGTATAGCAAGCAGCTTGACGTTTTGCAGACAAGCCTTGGGCAAAGTATAACGCTTAAAAACATAGAGGTGCACGACAGATATAGTAATGCTGCGGCGCTTAATGTAATTTCTCAAGAAGATGCAAATACTTTCATTGACAGCGAATATGTGAAATCATATAACTTCAACGGCTATCTATATGTTTCGTATGTTGATGATATAAAGAAGTATATAACTGATATTGAACGCTATGAAGGAAAAGGAGGCAAGGTTCAGGCAAATCCTGAAGACCTGTTCTATGGAATTGACGCTGCAATAATAGGCAGAGAAGATACGGAATATGATTTTGCATTCACTGTGAATGGTTACAAATTACTCGATGGAAGACACATAAAACCGGAGGATGGGGAGAATTCTGTCTGCCTCATATCAAAACAAGTGGCAGAGCTGAATAACTTAAAAATTGGCGACCGTTTCAAAGTGGAAGAAAGTGACCGAACAGTGTATTTCGATATGGAAATCGTCGGGCTGTTTGACATACCCGATGGAATGTATGCAGAGGGTTTCGGTAATGCCCCGCAGGAAATGATTTTTGTCCCGGAAGGGATGCGCACAAAGGAATTCGAAAGAGTAGGTATACCTTTCTCATATAGAAATATCACAGCCTACCTCAATTCCAGCCGAAGACATAGATGCCTTCGTTGAAGAAGTGAAAGGAAAAATGAATATCCGTAATGTTTACGATACGCACATTGGAACAAAGAGTTATGAAATGCCCGATGAGCTATCAGATATGACATTCACAGAAGCTGCCGAGTATTACGAAGACGGCCACTGGTATGACATTCAGATAGACCGTGAATGGTATGACATGGTGGGTGAGCCACTCGTTAAGGTGACAAGCCTCATGGAGGTTATCTGCATCGCAATCATAATTGTCACGCTGCTGATTCAAGTGCTGCTGGCAGTTTTACTCATCAGCGGGCGGCAGAAGGAAATCGGGATTCTGGTTTCACTCGGAGAAAAGAAGAGCAAGATAATCGCGCAGTTCTTGGCTGAGGATTTCATTAAGCTCATCGTTGCCGTGGCGGCGGGGGTGCTAATTGGAATTCTTATCGGTGTGACGTCTATCTCATACCTCGGCTCTGATGTGTATGAATATGCTGCAGATGACAGCAGGGCTGAGCTTGAGCAGCTGAATTATGAATACTATGAAACTGAGGAGACTTTTGCGGATATGTCTGATTCAGAGAATTCGGCCCTCGTAAACCTCTCCGGCCGGCACAGCCTGCGAATGAGGGTGCACCCGAATATCACGCCTGAGATAAGCCCGGAGGCGATAGCGATTTACTGCATTCTAGCTTTTGGATTGATGATTATCTCCGTGCTGATTGAGGGGGTATATATCCTGCGATTGAGCCCGGTCAAGCTTCTAATGGGGAAGAAATAAAGACGAATTACCAGTGCCGGTAATTCACTTATCATACAGACAATGAAATTCACTTATCCAAGGAGGAACACTATGGACAACAAGAAAAAGCTCCAGAAGAAGACAGAGAAGAGAAAGGAACAGCGCACACTCATGAGCTTTGCAAAGTGCAACTGCATATGCGACTGCATGAGCCCGGGAATGGGACATCCTTATGAAGGAGCGAGCCATAATTCGGCACTTTCCATGGGAAGAATTAGGGACGCCCAATAACCAAAATGAATGCAGGGCACTCTGCATTCCGCTCTTTCAAGCATAAAAGGAGGTCATCATGAATTTCCTATCACGTGCGCTCAATTACATAAAGGGCAACAAGGTGAAGCACCTTCTGATTTTCCTACTTTTCACCGCTGTTTTTGCTGTGACCATCAGCGTTTTAATCATATATATGTCGTATAGCAAGCAGCTTGATGTTTTGCAGACAAGCCTTGGACAAAGTGTTACTCTTAAAGGAATTTTAGTTTCTGACAGATATATTAACGCAGGTACAGGTGTATCTGTTCTTCTAGAAGATGCAATTGTGTTTATAGACAGCAAATATGTAAAATCATACAACTACAATGATTATATGTATGTTTCATATGTTGATGATTTGAAAAAGCATATAATTGACCAAGAAAGATATGAAAAGGAATTGAAAAAAGCAGAGGAAGCAAAAGCATATGACGAAGAGATGTATGAACTATTCTATGGTACGGATGCAGCACTTATTGTCCGTGGGGACACAGA
Source organism: Ruminococcaceae bacterium UBA945 (assembly GCA_002293315.1). GTDB lineage: Bacteria > Bacillota > Clostridia > Oscillospirales > Acutalibacteraceae > Scatolibacter. Next base: position 105 of record DBCZ01000080.1, on the reverse strand, counting down.
ATATGATGTGGCATTTACTCTAAACGGCTATAAATTAGTCGCGGGAAGGCATATAAAGCCGGAGGATGGGGAGAATTCGGTTTGCCTCATATCGAAGCAGGTAGC
>DBCZ01000048.1:24406-52516 GCA_002293315.1 Ruminococcaceae bacterium UBA945 | reverse complement strand
CTCTTCATTGACAAACCTACATAAACGGCTTTTTCTTTATTATCCGACGCATATCCCGTTTTCATGCAAGTATGCCTTTAACTTCGGAATTTCCACCTCTCCAAAATGAAACAGAGATGCTGCCAGAGCCGCAGCTGCCTTGCCTTCTGCGAACGCTTTGAGGAAATCCTCCATCTTTCCTGCCCCGCCGGAGGCAATCACGGGGATAGCTACAGCCTCGGCCACTGCGCGTGTCAACGGCAAATCATAGCCTGTCTTTCCGCCGTCTTCATCAATGCTCGTGAGAAGAATCTCTCCGGCGCCCAAAGCCTCAACCTCTTTCGCCCATTCAATGACGTCTTTTCCCGTGTCAGTCTGTCCGCCGTTTATATAGACATGCCATGTGCCGCCCTCAGCCTTGCCGGCATCTATCGCGGAGACTATCCGCTCACTTCCGAATTTACCCGCAGCCACTTTTATAAGCGAAGGATTCAGTACAGCGGCCGAATTGACAGACACCTTATCAGCACCTGCCTCAAAAATCTCCTCAAAATCCGCAAGCTCCTTTATCCCGCCGCCGACGGCAACAGGAATCGAAACGCTTTCTTTCACTTGCTTCAATATCTTGATCACCGTCTCCCTTGCTTCGGAAGATGACGTTATATCAAGCAAAACAATTTCATCAGCGCCCTGATTTGCATATTCAATCGCCGCCCCGACCGGGTCGCGCACATCACGCACATCGAGGAATTTCGTTCCCTTAACCACCCTGCCGTCCTTCAAATCCAAACACGGAATTATTCTCTTAATACTCATATTGCACCTCCGAATGATTTATCCAACAGAGACACTTTATCATATTACTACACTAAAGTCAAGCCCAAGCTTTACTCTTCTCCACAGCCTTGTGCCATCTGTCTATATCTGCGTCGCGGTTTTCGCCGAGCATATCCGGTAAATACTCGGTATCACAGCGCCAAATGCTTTTAAGCTCATCTATATTTTCCCAAATCCCTACCGCTAAGCCCGCCATCATCGCCGAGCCGAGGGCCGTCGTCTCAAGGCAATGCGGGCGGCAGACCTTTTTATTCAGCAAGCCTGACTGATACCGCATGAGGAAATCGCTCCTCGAGGCGCCGCCGTCCACGCGAAGCTCGTCAATTTCAATGCCTGCCTCTTTTCCCATCAACGCGAATAAATCATAGCTTTCAAGCGCAATGCTCTCAAGTACTGCTCTGCACATATGCGCCTTAGTCGTGCCGCGAGTTATACCGAGAAAAGCGCCCCTGGCATACATATCCCAATAAGGCGCACCCAGCCCTGTAAATGCCGGAACAAAGGCCGTACCGCCGCTGTCTTCAACTGTTTCCGCAAGCCTGTCACACTCCTGCGCAGATTCAATTATCTGAAGCTCATCTCGAAGCCACTGAATGGCAGAGCCGGCATTGAACGCGCTTCCCTCAAGCACATAGCTGACCTTGCCGTCTATCATCCAGCCGATTGTCGTCAGAAGCCCATTGCTTGACTCCGCCGGCTTGTTCCCGGTATTCATAAGCACGAAGCAGCCCGTGCCGTAGGTGTTCTTGACCATTCCCCTCTCAAAGCAACACTGTCCGAAAAGCGCAGCGTGCTGGTCTCCCGCAACCCCGGCAATCGGAATCTCTCTGCCGAAGAGAGCATTACCGCACATACCCACAATCCCCGAAGATTCACTTACCTCCGGCAAAGCGGATTCGGGAATCAATAACTCTTCCATCAGCCTTTTATCCCATTTGAGGTTATGTATGTCAAACAGCATAGTACGTGAGGCGTTCGAGAAATCCGTAACATAGGCCTTGCCCTCTGTGAGCGTATAGATAAGCCACGTGTCAATCGTACCGAAGCGAAGCTTGCCAAGCCTTGCGAGTTCCTTCGCCTTCGGCACATTCTCCATTATCCACTTCATCTTTGTGCCGGAAAAATACGGGTCTATCACAAGCCCTGTGGTCTTCTTGATATACTCGCCCATTCCTGCGGCTTTCAGGCGCTCGCATTCGGGCGAGGTTCTTCTGCACTGCCAAACAATCGCATTGCATATGGGCAAGCCCGTGTCAGCGTCCCATGCCACCGTCGTCTCACGCTGGTTCGTAATACTGATGGCCTCAATATCGTCGGGCGAGATTCCGGCTTCATTTACAGCCGCCCTCATAGCATATAATGTGGTCTCGATTATCTCCGCAGCATCATGCTCTACATAGCCGGGCTGAGGGTAATACTGCGTGAATTCCCTCTGCCCCATTCCCGCAATTTCACCGAACGAATCAAAAAGCACAGCGCGCGAGCTCGTCGTGCCCTGGTCTATTGAAAGAATATACCTGCCAACCTTCATAGTTCACCTCACTGAACAATACCGGAATGCTGCTTCGTATGCGGCACAGGAATCGCCGGTGCCATAAGCTTTTTCTCGGATACAGTTTTTTTAACCGGCAGCAGCGCTATTTCAAGCGCCGTGTCAATGCTTTTCATAGGAATAAATGTGAGCGCGCTTTTAACGACATCGTCAACCTCTGCAAGGTCGGGCTCGTTCTCGGCGGGAATAAGCACGGTTTTGATTCCGTTCTTATATGCCGCCATAGCTTTTTCTTTGAGCCCGCCTATCGGCAGCACCCTGCCCTGAAGCGTTATCTCACCTGTCATTGCTACGCTGCGGTAAACGGGTATCTTCGTGAGCGCCGAGGTAATCGCCACTGCCATCGCCACACCGGCCGACGGGCCGTCCTTGGGCACAGCACCCTCCGGCGCATGGATATGAATATCATTCGCCTCGTAAAAATCCGGCGATATGCCTAGCTTCTCCGCTCTCGTCCTGATGCATGTTATGGCGGCGGAGGCAGACTCTTTCATAACATCGCCGAGCGAACCCGTGAGCTGAATCTTGCCCTTTCCGGGCATGATGGCAACCTCTATCGGCAGCATCTCGCCGCCCACACTCGTCCATGCCAAGCCATTCACCAAGCCGACGGTGTTTTCCTGCACGTTTTCATTTTTTGTAAATTTCTTCGGGCCGAGTAAATCTTCCAAATTATCAGACTTAATGCTTATAGACTTGAAGGCATCAGCTTCAATGATTCGCCTCGCAGTTTTGCGGCAGATAGATGAAATCTGCCTTTCAAGCGAGCGCACGCCAGCCTCACGCGTATATCCTTCGATAATCGCGCGAATTCCCTGCTTCGTAAATTTCAGCTGTGTGGCGGCTATGCCATGGCTTTTAAGCTGCTTTCTCACCAAATGCTGTGCCGCGATATTCACTTTTTCCTCAAGCGTATAGCTGCCGAGCTCTATAACGTCCATTCTATCGTAGAGCGGGCCGGGAATACGCGAGGCATCGTTAGCCGTCGTAATAAAGAGAACATCTTTCAAGCTGAACGGCATGTCGAGGTAATGGTCAGTGAACTCCGAATTCTGCTCTGGGTCAAGCACCTCTAAAAGCGCGGACGAGGGGTCACCCTTGAAGTTATGGCCAAGCTTATCTATTTCATCCAGAAGCAGCAGCGGGTTGCGTGTTCCAGCCGTTTTGACAGAGTTCAGGATTTTCCCCGGCATAGAGCCGACGTATGTTCTCCTGTGCCCCATTATTTCGGCCTCATCGCTGACGCCGCCCAGGGATACGCGCACATATTTCCTGCCCGTTGCCTCCGCGATGGAGCGGGCTATAGAGGTCTTGCCCACACCGGGCGGGCCGACAAGGCAAATGATATTGCTGTTCTGATTCGGCGCAAGCTTCCTCACCGCGAGGATTTCAATAAAGCGCTCTTTAACCTTTGTAAGCCCGTAATGGTCGCGGTCAAGGATTTTCTGCGCTTTTTTAAGGTCTATGCTCTCCTTTGAATACTTGTTCCACGGCAGCGAGAGCGCTGTGTCAAGATATGTGCGTATAACGCTTCCCTCATGCGAGCCGTAAGGCATTCTGTAGAGCTTGTCGCACTCTTTCAAAAGCTTCTGCTCACAGACCTCGGCCAGGTGCAACTCTGCGATTTTTTCTCGCAGCTCCTCAGCCTCGCTTTGAGGGTTATCCTCGTCTCCCAGCTCTGCCGCAATGGCTCTCATCTGCTCTTTAAGATAATATTCGCGCTGGTTTTCGTCAATTTGCTCCTGCGTTTTTCTCGTGATTTCATTCTCAATTTCAAGGATTCTGTTCTCTTCCTCGATAATTGAAATCATCTTGCGCAGCCTTTTTACAGGCGAAATTTCATCGAGAATATATTGCTTGCGCTCAAAATCAATCGCGATATTTGAGGCGATATAATCCGCGAGCCTGCCGGGGTCTTCCTCTTTCAGCACGCCGAAAAGCACATCGGGCGGAATTCTCTTGAAGATGCCCATGTATTCGTCAAATTTATCGTGCGCCACTCTTATCAGAGCCTGCGTCTTAGAGGTTCTGCGATAAGGTTTTTCACGATGGCGAATGATGTTCGCCATGATGAACGGCTCATTCGTTACCACGCTGCTTATCTCGCCTCTGGATATTCCCTCCACGTGCAGCCTTATGCCGTCTTCCGAGTGATTCAGCACCTGCTTTATCCTCGCAATAACACCCACACGGTAGAGGTCATCTTCAGTCGGCTCATTGCTTGATAAATCCGCCTGAGTGACGATGAATATGAGCTTATCCTTTCCCGCCGCGTCATTCACGGCAAAAACAGATTTCTGCCTGCTGACGTCAAATTGCAGCATCATTCCCGGGAAGAGCACGATGCCGCGCACGGCAAGCACCGGAAGGAAAACCTCCGGCTCAACGTCTCTCATTTTTTTGACTGTAATTGAATTCGCCATATTCACTCCAATAAATTCAGTAAAGACTGTAAACAAATTACAGCCTTTACATTTTTGTTATTCGCGTTATGATGCCGTGCTTTTCCTGTCATGCCTTTTGGGCCCGGTTATCTTGATATTCACCGGTTTTCTGTCCTTATTATACGTTATCTCCGGCTCACCTTCACCCTTGACAGCCTCACCTGTGATAACGATTTTTTCAATCGTATAGTCACTCGGCGTTTTATACATAATGGGAATAAGTATCTCTTCCATTATGGAGCGCAGACCGCGCGCGCCTGTTTTGCGCTCAAGCGTTTTCTTCGCAATTTCCGCGAGCGCCTCTTCTGTGAAGTGCAGCTCAACCTTATCAAGGCTGAGAAGCTTTTTATACTGCTTCATCAGCGAATTTTTCGGCTCTGTGAGAATGCTGACAAGCGTTTTCTCGTCCAGAGACTGCAACGAGGTAATAATCGGGATTCTGCCGACAAGCTCGGGAATCAAGCCGAATTTGACCAAATCATGCGGAATTACCGCTTTCATCCAGTCTGAGTTTTCAATCTCGGTTTTGCCCTTTATCTGACCGGCGAAGCCCAAAACTGACGATGCCTCGCGTTTCTGCACAATCTTTTCAATGCCGTCAAAAGCGCCGCCGCAAATGAAGAGAATATTGGCAGTATCTATGCTGATAGCCTCCTGCTGTGGGTGCTTTCGGCCTCCTCTTGGCGGCACATTGGCAGTTGTGCCTTCAATTATCTTCAAAAGCGCTTGCTGAACGCCCTCTCCGCTGACATCACGCGTGATAGACTGATTTTCAGATTTCCTCGAAATCTTATCTATTTCATCAACATAGATGATTCCGCGTTCTGCCTTATATATGTCGTAATCCGCCGCCTGAATGAGGCGCAGCAGGATATTCTCAACGTCTTCGCCGACATAGCCCGCTTCCGTTAAGGTGGTGGCGTCTGCAATTGCAAACGGAACATTGAGAAGCTTCGCTAGCGTCTGGGCTATATAGGTTTTGCCCACACCCGTAGGCCCGAGAAGCAGAACATTGCTCTTTGAAAGCTCAACGTCGTCATCTCCGAAATATATGCGCTTATAATGATTATAGACCGCAACGGAAAGCGCCACCTTCGCGTCGTCTTGACCGATGACATACTCGTCAAGCTGCTTTTTCAGCTCATGCGGCTTCGGAAGCACCATGCCGATTTCACTTGTGTCACTATTTCGCGAGATACTCTTGATTTTATACTCGTCTTCTATCATTGACATGGCAAGCCTTACGCAGTCGTCACAGATGTAAACTCCTGACGCGCCGAAAATTCTGTCTGCCATTGTCTGCGGCTTACCGCAAAAAGAACAATGCACTTCCTGACGATTATCTGTTGGCATTTTGCTTCACCTTCTAATGCTCATTCTCTCTTCTCAATTATCTTATCAATGAGGCCGTAATCAAGCGCCTGCTGTGCCGTCATGAAATTATCTCTGTCGGTGTCGCGCTCGATAACCTCATAAGGCTGCCCTGTTCTCTCGGAAAGAATCTGATTCAGCCTTGCCTTCATATTATTTATATGCTGGGCGGCTATGTTTATATCTGTGGCCTGACCCTGCGCTCCGCCCGAGGGCTGGTGAATCATGATTTCAGCATTAGGCAGCGCAAATCTTTTTCCCTTTGTACCCGCTGCAAGCAAGAACGAGCCCATGCTGGCCGCCATACCCATGCAAATTGTAGATACATCACACTTAATAAACTGCATCGTGTCATAGATAGCCATGCCGTCGGTTACAACGCCGCCGGGGCTGTTTATGTAAAACGAAATATCCTTCTCGGGGTCTTGCCCCTCAAGATAGAGCAGCTCAGCTATAATAACCCCTGCCGAGGCATTATTCACTTCTTCGTTAAGAATGACGATTCTGTCATTCAAGAGGCGCGAAAAGATGTCGTAAGAGCGCTCCCCTCTGCTTGTCTGTTCAACTACATATGGTACTAAACTCATAATGTTTTCCTTTCTCTGCGTGAATTACTTGGATTTCTCTTCCTTCTTAGGCGTGATTTTCGCGTTCTCAAGCAGGAAATCCATCGTCTTTCTGTTTTTAATATCAGCTGAAATCGCTGAATCGGATACGAGATTTTTGATGCTTTCAAGCGGCATTCCATAGCCTTCTGAAAGCTTTTGAAGCTCATCCTCAATTTCCTTCTCATTAGCAGTGATGTCCTCAAGCTTGGCGATTTTCTCCAAACCCAGCCGCACCTTTACCTGCTTCCCCGCCTGCTCCTTGTGCTGCTCACGGAGGGTTTCGGTCGTCATGCCCGTATATTTGAGGTATGTCTCAAGATTCAAACCCTGAGACTGCAAGCGATAAGCGAAGGAATTGATGGTCTCGTCAATCTCGTTCTCAATCATCTCCTCGGGGATTTCTCCCTCAAGCTTCGATATCACCGCCTCGACGATTTGCTCTTCCATATCGGCCTTGATATGCTCTTCCTTGTGCTCAAGCAAATGCGCCTTGACGTCAGCCGTATACTCGTCTAATGTGTCAAATTCACTAACATCTTTGACGAACTCGTTGTCAAGCTCAGGCAGTTCCTTTTTCTTTATGGAATTGAGCTTGATTTTGAACACGGCCTCTTGGCCCTTTAGGTTCTCTGCATGATACTCTTCGGGGAAAGTTACGGTTATGTCAAATTCTTCGCCGATGCCGTGACCGATAACCTGCTCTTCAAAGCCCGGGATAAACTGCCCCGCTCCAATTGTGAGGTCAGACGCCTCTGCCTTTCCGCCGTCAAACGGAACCTCGTCCACAAAGCCCTCGTAATCAATATTTACGATGTCGCCGTCTTCCACGTTGCGATCTTCAATCGTGAGCATACGGGAGTTTCTCTCCCTCACCCTGTCGATTTCAGCCGCTATCTCTTCGTCGGTTACAGTTGCCTCTTCTTTCTCAACCGCAATGCCCTTATAGTCTTTAATCTCAACCTCGGGCTTCGTCACGGCTGTCAGCTTGGCCAGAACGCCGTCTTCCTTGCTGATTGTTTCTATATTGAACGCCGTGACCGCCACGACCTCAAGCTCAGATTTCTCCACAGCCTCCTGCACCATATCGCGGTAAAGATGGTCAACCGCGGCCTCAAAGAAAACCTCCTTGCCATACAGGTTCTCAATAACCGCCCTCGGCGCCTTTCCCTTGCGAAAGCCAGGCACGTTCATGGTTTTGCTCTCTTTTCTGAACACCGTATTGATTGCCGCTTCAAACTCCGCGGCGCTTGCTTCAATTTCTAGCTCAAACTTGTTCGTTTCGATATTGTTCTTTGACTTCAAGTCCATATTTTTTATTCCTCTCAATAATGCCATTTCAAATAATTATAACACACTCATGTATGTTTTGCCATAGATTATTGTTAATATTTTGTTAATCAGGTGTTACGCTCATATATTGCTCACCTGACAAGAACCGGGCAGAATTTGACATAGTCACACGAGATAAGATGCATCTTAATGCCGTCATACTCACCCGTGGGTGCTTTTTGAGCCGCGTGCTTCCCGTGGATATGCCCGTAGTAGCATTCTTTTATGCCAGCCTTCTTCATTTCTTCAAGAATCCCCCTGCACTCCATGCCGTCGTAGACAGGCGGATAATGCAGGAAAACTATCTTTTCACCCTGTAGACCGTCTCCCGCCTTCAATGACATCTGCAGGCGCCCGACCTCGCGATTTGTGATTTTAATATCTTCCACGGTTTCGGAATTATAGAGCCAGCCCCTCGTGCCGCAAATTATTTTGCCGTCCGCCTCATATGCGTTATTATTGAGAATATTGAGGCTCGTCAAATTGTTCTGCGCCCAGAAGCCGTCTATCTTGCTCTTGGTAGACCACCAGTAGTCATGGTTGCCCTTCAAAATAATCTTTTTGCCCGGCAGGCTGTTTATGAACTGAAAATCCGGCAGACATTCATCTATTTTCATGCCCCACGAAATGTCGCCCGCGAGGACGATCGTGTCCTCGTCTGACACGAGCTTTCTCCAATTTCTCTCCAGGATTTCGGTGTAGTCCGCCCAGCCCGGGAAAATATCCATAGGCTTGTCTGTGCCAAAGGAGAGATGCAAGTCTGCAATAACAAAAAGCGACATAGCTCCCCCTATATAATGGATTTAACATAAGAGAATATATCCTCTTTGTCAATTAAGTCATCAAACCTGCTCTTTTTGTACTCAAGCCCTCTTATCTGCGGCTGTGCGACTGTGTGCGTCAATGCCTCAAGTGCAGCAATTTGAGCAAACTCGTCTCCTGATATTTCCCCGCCGAGCGCAGAAAGAACGCTGCCCGCAAATTTATACGGGCTTGCAGTGGAGATAATAATAGCCGGCGTATTGTCTCCGCTTTCTTTTTTGTATGTTTCGTAGACGCCGACGGCCACCGCGGTGTGCGTATCGCAAAGATAACCGCACTCATCAAAGGTGCGCTCAATCACGGTTTTAGTCTCTTCATCATCAATGAAGCCGCCATAGAACATTTCGGTAAGCTTGCCTTTTGCGGAAGAACTTATCTCATATTTACCGTTTGTTTTCAGGCTTTCCATCAGCGTTTTTATCTCATTGTCATCATCGTCGTAAAGCGCGGAGAGAAGCCGCTCAAGATTGCTGGATATGAGAATATCCATTGAGGGCGAGACAGTCGCAAAAAAGCCGCGATTCTTATCGTAAACGCCTGTATTGATGAAATCGGCAAGCACGTTGTTCGCGTTTGACGCGCAGATGAATTTATTCACCGGCAGCCCCATTCTATAAGCGTAATATGCTGCCAGGATGTTCCCGAAATTCCCCGTCGGTACTACTATGTTAATCTTTTCGCCGAGCGATGAAATTCTTCCTTTTTTATGCAAGTCAAAATAGGCATAGAAATAGTAGACTACCTGCGGCAGAAGTCTGCCGAAATTGATAGAATTCGCGCTTGAAAAGAAGTATCCCTTTTCACTTATAAAGGCTTTCATCTCCGCATCTGTAAAAACGGCTTTCACGGCCGTTTGAGCATCGTCGAAGTTTCCGTTAATCGCACACACATGCACATTTTCGCCCTCTTGCGTGTCCATCTGCCTCTTCTGTAAATCACTCACGCCGTCCTTCGGATAGAAAACGATGATTTCCACGTTCTCAACGTCCTTGAAGCCCTCGAGAGCCGCCTTTCCCGTGTCACCGGAGGTCGCAGTGAGAATCAGAGCCTTTTTATCGGAATTCACTTTCTTCATTGAAGTGAGCAAAAAATACGGCAAAATCTGAAGCGCCATATCTTTAAACGCAGAAGTCGGGCCATGCCAGAGCTCAAGCATTTCTGCTTCTCCGTTGAGCTTCACGAGCCTCACAGGCACATCGCCCCCAAACTTCTCCTTCGTGTATGCGCCGCCAACACAAGCGGCGATTTCTTCCGCGGTGAAATCTGTGAGATACAGCGAAAAGATGAACTCCGCAAGGCGGTTATATGTCAGCTTGCTCATCTCACTCAGCTTGCCTTTTAGATCGGGAAAATTGGCGGGTATAAAAAGCCCGCCGTCATTTGATATGCCCGCGGCAATCACCTCTGCCGCCTGCTTCCTTATCTTAGAGTCTCTGGTGCTTCTATATTCCATTTCTCTCTCCATGCACGCGTTACTCTGAAAACGCGTTTTTTATATGTACGAAGCTCACCACTCCGCCGTTCGTCATTTTTACCGCTGCCACATCAAAGCGCGGCTGCATTTTTACCTCATTTTTTTGAAGATACTCCTGCGCGGCAAGGATAATCCTCTGCCTCTTTTGATATGTTACGGCTTCTGCCGGCTCATAAAGGCTGCCTGTTTTCCTTGTCTTGACCTCAACGAACGCAATAATCCCGTCCATTTCCGCCACAATATCAATTTCGCCGAATCTTGTACGATAATTCTTCGCAAGAATGCCGTATCCGTCTTCAATCAGTTTATTTGCGGTGTAGTCTTCGCCTATTTTTCCGCTCACATTCTTCATCGTTTCTCTCCAAAATTCTTGAGGAAGCTTTTCCTGTGCTCGGGAAGAACCCCGTGTTTCTTTATGGCCTCGTAATGCGCTTTCGTCGGGTACCCTTTGTGCTTTGCAAAGCCATAATCGGGATACTCTGCGTCAAGCTCAATAAGCTCTCTGTCACGGCTGACCTTGGCAAGAATCGACGCCGCTGCTATTGAGGCACATTTTGCGTCTCCCTTGATAGTCGCCTCGGCGGGCACAGGCAAATCGACAGGAATTCTGTTGCCGTCTATCAATGCAAAATCGGCGGGCGGCGAAAGATTTTCAATAGCTCTTCTCATCGCAAGAAAGGTAGCCCCGAGTATATTCAGGCGGTCTATTTCCTCGGCCGTTGCGAAGGCTATTGCGTATGACAATGCAATATCGGTTATCACGTCAAAGAGAGCTTCGCGCTTCTTTTCCGTGAGCTTCTTGGAATCATTAAGCCCCGCGATTTCACAGCCTTTCGGCAGAATCACCGCTGCAGCGTATACCGAACCAAAAAGAGGGCCTCTCCCCGCTTCATCCACTCCGCAAATAAGGTTGAAGCCGCTTGAAGCCGCTCTCTTTTCATATTCAAACCAGTCAAAATCCATTGATATGCTCCAGTGTTAATCTTCCAAGCTTCGCCGCGCGAAACTCGTCTACGAACATGATTGCAGCCCGCTCAGTATTGATTTCTCCGCCCGAAATGAACATTCCGCGCTTTCTCCCGATGAGCTCAAGTATTTCATAGCCCTTGAGGTCTTTATCAAGCTCAATGGAATAGCGCTTTTGAATCGCCTGCGGATAAAGCTTCATGATAAGCTCAATAAGCCCTGCCGCCAGCGTCTCAATGTCCAGAATCTCGTCCTTTATCGCGCCTGTATATGCCAAGAGCCTGCCGACCCTCGGGTCGTCAAACTTCGGCCACAAAACCCCCGGAGTATCCAAAAGCTCAAAGCCCTTTTGTGTGGTGAACCACTTATTTTGGCGTGTTATGCCGGGTCTGTCCTGAACTTCCGCCTTGCCCGCGCCGCCTCTCGTCAGACGGTTTATGAGTGATGACTTCCCGACATTCGGAATGCCCAGAATCATGATTCTAATCGGGCGGCCTGACATGCCCTTGCGCTCCCATGCAGCAATCCGCTCTTTAAGCGCCTCACGCACTGCATTATAGAACTCCGGGATTCCCCTGCCGTTTTTCGCGTCAATGGGTATGGCTTTCTCGTTTTTCCGCTTATACTCCGTTACCCACTTGGCGGTGGCGTTCAGGTCGGCAATATCGCTTTTATTGAGTATCGTCACCTTGGGCTTAGACTGAACAATATCACGCAGCACCGGGTTCTTGCTGCTCTCGGGGATTCTTGCATCAAGAATTTCCGCGACTATATCCACGAGCTTTAAGTCTTCGGCAATCTTCCTTCTCGTCTTTGCCATATGCCCGGGAAACCACTGTATCTGCTTTGCGCTTATAAATTCCTCAGGCATATCTCCTCCAGTTTAATCAATTGCTCCGAATTTATCGAACGGGTAAATGTTAAAAACCACCTTGCCCAGAACGTTGCGTATATCTATCATGCCGACCTCTTCATATCGGCTGTCAAGCGAGGCCGTTCTGTTATCTCCCAAGACGAAGACACAGCCTTTCGGCACTACCTGCGGGAAATCAAGCACCACGCGGTCTGTATAGCCCGCCTCGGTTATCCCGTTTGATATGCCGAACTCGGAATCATCCACCGACATGCCGTCAACAATAACCGCCTTATTCACGGGGTCAAGGTCAACCGTCTGTCCCTCGGTGGCTATCACACGCTTGATAATCGGCCCTTCGGGAACATTGGTGATAATCACGACGTCGCCTCTCTCCAGCTCACCGTGGAAATCGGTCGAGAGAACACGATAGCCGTCGTCAAAATTCGGCAGCATCGAGTAACCGTTAACGGTCGTCACGCGAAAAATGAATGTGAACACCAGCACCACAAGCACACCTGCGACGAAGAACTCGCCTATCCAATCAAAGACGGCGCGCGCGAATTTGCTCGGGCGCGGGATCGACGTCACTGAGTTTATCGTAAGCACTCTGTCCGGCGGCAACGGATACGACCAATCATCAAGCTTATTCTTCAGTGCGCTCTTTTTTTGAGGAATACTCTTGCGCGTATCCTCTGTATAGACAGGTCTCGGTGAGTCTTCAAATTCTTCCCCTGACTCATCATACCCATCATATTCTTCATCACCGAATTCATCATCGAACTCATCGTCATACTGCCCGTCGTAATCATCGAAATCTTCTTCCGGCTTCTGCGGAAGCTCGCCGTCGTTTTCCTCCGTAAAAGAGCTGATATCTTCGAATTCCTCCGCGGCCTCCGCCTCAGGTTCTTCATCATGCTGCTTAATTATCTCCTCAGGCTCGATGAGCTTTTCCGCCGGCGGTGTCTTGATTTTCTTGAGATTACCGAAAGTATCCTGCGGGATATTAATTTTTATCGGGTTCGTCTGAAATTGAAGCTGCTCACCCTCTTCGACGACCTCACCAAAAAGCTTTGTGTTTTCAAAGCTTTCCTCTTTTGCCTTTTCCTTTGAAGACTTCTTGGTTTTTTCGGGCTTAACCTTCTCCACAATCTTCGTTTTTTCTTCGAGCTCCTGCTTGCCCGGCTTCTTAGGGGATTTTTGAGGCTTATCCTTTGGTTTATCTGTAGGCTCGGGCTTGCNNGGTCTTGCTTCTCGGGCTCCTGCGCTTTCTCCGTCTGCGGTGCGTGCGGCGTCAGTTTAGATATATTGATGCTGCCGGTTATCTCCGTGCGGATTACTTTGCGCGGCACACTCTGAGCTTCATGTCGAACCTGCGGTACCTTCCCGGTGTTCTGGCTGAATAAATCTTCAAAGATCACGGTTTTTGATGCATCGGGGCTCGGGTAAGCATTGGGCGCGGGAATTTCACCTGAAACGCGGGCTGTATCCTCGCGCTTCACGTCATGGGCATCGTCCTGTCGGGCAGGCGCCCGATTTTTCTTAGGATTATTGCCGTTCTCGCTCACCTAGATGTCCTCCGTTGAGAAAACTTATATGTGCATCACAATTGCACATAAACAATCATAGTATATTATAACAGATTATCTGAAAAAGTACAGCAAAAAAGGAGACTTTTGTCTCCTTTTGTATGTTGCTATTAGCCGAGCCGCTGCTTGACTTTTGCCGCCTTGCCGACTCTGTCTCTGAGATAGTAGAGCTTTGCACGGCGCACACGGCCTCTGCGGACAACAGAAACGCCTTTTACATTCGGCGAGTGAAGCGGGAAAACCCTCTCCACACCGACTCCGTATGAAACGCGTCTGACGGTAAAGGTTTCGCTTACTCCGCTGCCCTTGCGCGCAATGACCGTTCCCTCGAAGGACTGAATTCTCTCTCTCTGACCCTCGCGGATGTTAACATCCACTCTGACTGTGTCTCCGATGGAGAACACAGGCGTTTCTTCCTTCACAGAATCCTGTGCAATCAATTTAAGTGCGTCCATTTTTTCCTCCGTTAATTTTCAGACATTCATATGATAAATATCACAGAGGACTGCCCGCTTCTTTTGCGTTTTACGCTTAGAACCCCGCCAAAGAGCCAAACGAAAGCCCTCACGGTTTCAAATGCTCGACAATTATAGCATGACGAAGAATAAAATGCAAGCTTTTTTCCGTCTTTTTCTGCATTTCAAATCAAACTACATGATTTGCCAGCTTTTTATATCCTTTATTTCATCATACATAGCAAGATAGCTTTGATACCTTGATTTCGCAATCTCGCTGTTATTAACCGCCTCGGCAATCGCGCAGCCCTTCTCGCCTGTGTGCGTGCAGGAGGTGAACCTGCATTTGCCGAAATAAGGCATGAAATCCGAAAAGCCGTAGATAAGCTGCTCTTTGTCGTTCATTCCCTGGCGCGCCATATCAAACGTTGAGAAGCCCGGGGTGTCTGCCACATAACCGCCATCGATTTTATGAAGCTCAACCTCACGCGTCGTGTGCCTGCCACGCCCGAGCTTTTGGCTCGTCTCGCCTGTTTTAAGGTTAAAATCAGGGAAAAGCGCGTTGAGCAATGTGGATTTCCCGACGCCCGAATTACCGGTGAAAGCCGAGATTTTTCCGTCCAGCAGCTTTTTAACCTCACTCACGCCTTTATTCGTGACCGATGAAACAACGATGCATTTAATCCCCGCCATATCATAAATTGCTTTGATTTCCGCCGTGATTTCGTCAAAACCGCTCAAATCCGTTTTAGTGAGAACAAGAATCGGCGTTATTTCGCTCATTGTGGCAATCGCCGCCGCTTTGTCAATCAGCAGCGTGTCGGGCGAAGGCTCTTTCACCGATGATATGATGAACAGATTGTCTAAATTAGCCACAGGCGGGCGAATGATGTAATTCCGGCGCTCATAGATTTCGTCAATGGCCGCCGTGTTCTCGATTTCTGAGTCAATAATCACATCGGTGTCTATGAGAACTCTGTCCCCGGCATAGGGCGTGATTTTCTCTTTACGGAATTTCCCGCGCGCCTTGCACTCATATATCTTGCCGTCTTCATCGGCCTCAATATAGTAGAAGCCGCCTATGCCCTTTATAATCAACCCGTTAAGCTTCATCTGCTACTCCGCCGGAGATGAATCAGTACCGTCGTCGGGCGGAGGCGTATCGTTATTCGGCGGTGTGAAGCTTATTCTATCCGTCATCGTCGTCTTTTTATTGTCATAGTCGAAGTCAATAAACATATAGTCCTGATTATCCAGCTTCACCACCATTTTATCTACACCCGACGTGCCCGTGGAGGAGAAATCATAGCCGCCTGCATACGCCGGATTAACGGTATCCTCAATAAAGAGCGTGCCGTTTTTGTAGATTTTCATCTGAATGTCCATGTTCACGCCTGACGGCAGCTCAATTGAATATGAGAGCGTTTTGGGCGCGCCCTTGCCCGAGCTCACGGTGATGTTCACCGGCGTGCCCTCTGCAACCTCTTCGCCCGATGCCGGATTCACAGCAATAACTCTGTCAGCCGGCTCTGTGCTCTGGTCGTCATATGTGATGCTGCCCACAGCCAGTTTTTCGTCTTCAAGCTTCGCAGTGACATTATAAAGCAAATCGCCGACCAAATTCTGCGGCACCTTTACCTTTTTAGTCTCAGGCCCCTTGCTCACGTAGAGAATCACCTTTGAACCTGCCGGCACGGGCGAACCCGCGCTCGGGTCTGTCTTGACGACATGCCCCACTTCGATATTGTCATCTCCGACGGTTTGAATTTCATAATGCAGCCCCATTGCGGAAAGTGTCTCCACAGCTTGAGCCTGCTCATAGTTCGTGACCTCCGGCACAGAAACTCTCTCGCCTGCGCCGCCGTTGATAATCAGAACTATTTCTCTGCCCTTTTTCACGGATATGCCGCTTTTCGGCTCTTGGTTCATGACTACGCCGTCGGCAAGATTGGGGTCGTTGCCGTCCTCAAGCCTGAACGTGAAGTTCGCGTATTCCGTTTTCCCCTGAATCTCTGTTTCATAGTTCTTGCCGATGAAATCAGGCACTTCATAGAGAATATCCTCTTGATTTTCCGAGTAATTCTTCCACCAATCCATCGCATAGACCGCGCCCACGACGAGCCCGACTAAAATAACCGCAATGAGTATGCCCTTAACCGCCATCGAGCCCTTTTTGCGCCTCTTGGCCTTAACAAGCTCTTCTTCATATTCGTAATCGTCGTTATAATCCGGCGAATAATTCACGACGTCATAGTCATCTATATTAGAATTCGCAGTGTAATTGGACGCAAGGAAATCATAATGGAAAACGATGTTCGGATTTCTGCGGAAGTCCTCAATGTCGTCGAACATTTCGCTTGCTGAACGGAATCTGTCAGCCGGGTTTTTCTCCATGGCCTTCATCGTTATCTGCTCAAGGCCGCGCGGAATTGCACGGTTTATCNNGCATTCTCGGCTTGGCTTGCAGCTGCATGAGTGCAACCGAAACTGCCGTATCCGCCACAAAAGGCAGGCGACCCGTCAGCATTTCATACATCATCACGCCGGTTGAGTAAATATCAGCCTTGTCTGTGATATAGTCACCTCTGGCCTGCTCGGGTGAGATATAGTGGACAGAGCCGATGGCCTTGTCGGTCATGGTCTGCGTTTCACTTTCAACGAAGCGGGCAATTCCGAAGTCCGTCACCTTTATCGTGCCGTCACTAAGAAGCAGGATATTCTGCGGCTTAATATCCCTGTGGATTATTCCCTTCTCATGCGCAACCTCAAGGGCCTCCAGGATTTGAATCATGAAATGAACCACTTCCTGCCAGCGAATCACACCCTGCTGCTCAATATACTGCTTCAGCGTGATGCCATCGACATATTCCATGACGATGTACTGAATCTGGTCGCCGAAGCTCACATCATATATTCTCACTATATTGGGATGCGAAAGCAATGCAATCGCCTTGCTCTCATTGCGGAAACGACGGAGAAAATCGCTGTCGTTAGAGAATTCCTCCTTGAGAATCTTGATTGCAACCCATCTGTCTTCCTGGCGGTCAAACGCCCTGTAAACATACGCCATGCCGCCCACGCCGATGAGCTCGTGGATTTCATATCTGCCGTCCAGGCGTTTACCGATAAACCTATCTTCCATATCTATAATTACCCTTTCAGTGTTTTCTGCTTACTTTTCCAGCAACGCAACCGTGATATTATCGCTGCCGCCGTTTTCATTTGCGGTATTTATAAGCTCCTCAAGCATTTCACGCCCTGTTTTTTCTTGCATCATATCAAAGAGCTTATTATCGTCCACATGGTTCGTTAGGCCGTCTGTGCAGGCTATTGCCTTGCAGCCGCTTTTGAAGTCGGCGACGATATAGTCGCCCGCCACCTCTTCATGCACGCCTATAACCTTTGTGATTATATTCCTCTGAGGGTGAAGCTTTGCGTCCTCCTCAGTGATTTGCCCGAAATTGATGAGATTCTGCACATACGAATGGTCCATCGTGAGGCGCTCCATCTCGTCGCCGTCCATGAGATACGCACGGCTGTCTCCCACATGAATGGCATGCAGCTTTTCACCGGCAGCCACCATAATCACCGCCGTTGTGCCCATGCCGATGAATTCAGGCTCACTCTCCGCCTTTTTTAAGACGGCGGCATTCGCCTTGGTGATTGCGTTATTCAGCATGGCCTTGATGTTTCCGGCTGTGGTTTTATCCGTGAATACGCTTTCAATATGCTCTTTTATCTCCTTGACAGCAACAGAGCTTGCTATATTTCCTCCGTGCACTCCGCCCATTCCATCACATACCGCAACCCACGCGTGGTTTTCGTCAACGATTCCGAATTCCACCGCGTCTTCGTTGGATTTTCTCATGGCGCCGGTATCTGTGATGCATTCAACTATCATTCTGCTGTCCTCCCTGTGTGAATTTCCTCTTTAGCTGCCCGCAAGACGCTTCTATGTCTGAGCCGAGTGTTCTGCGAACCGTTGCCGTATACCCGGCTTTTTCCAAAATATCGGCGAATCTCTTCTGCCGCTCGACATTGCTTTTTTTGAACCCAGTTCCCGTCACGTCATTTACGGGAATGAGGTTTATGTGTGCGTGTATCCCTCTGAGCCTTTTCGCCAGCTCATGTGCGCAGGCGTCGGAATCGTTCCTGCCGCTTATCATCGCATATTCAAAGGAGATTCTGCGCTTCGTCTTCTCGCTATAGGCTTTGCAGGCGGCGAGAATCTCATCTATCCCCCATGTGCCGTTAACCGGCATGGTCTCGCTTCGGATCTCATCATTCGGGGCGTGAAGCGAAACAGATAGCGTAATCGGCAGATTTTCCTCCATGAGCGCATATATCTTCGGCACTATGCCGCAGGTTGAAAGCGATATATGCCGAAGGCCGATGTTCATGCCCTCTTCGGAGGAGGCAAGCCTCAAAAAGCGGATTACGTTATCGTAATTATCAAGCGGCTCACCCATGCCCATCATCACAATATTTGAAATTCTTCCGCCAATATCCGCTTCAGCGGAATTTATCTGCGAAAGCATTTCAGATGCGGTGAGGTTTCGCGCGAAGCCTGTTTTACCCGTGGCACAAAAAGTACACCCCATTTTACACCCAACCTGCGTAGAAATGCAAATGGAATATCCGTGATGATACTTCATCAGCACACTTTCTACATGTTCTCCGTCAATCAATCTGAACAGATATTTCACCGTGCCATCCTTTTGCGACACCGTTTTCAGCTCGGTTTCCGCCACCGCGATATAGTATTTCTCGTTAAGACCTTGGCGCAAATCCTTGGGTAGATTGGTCATCTCGTCGAATGACGCAGCACCCTCATGCAGCCATTTGTAAACCTGAGGTGCGCGGTATTTCTGCAAGCCCAATGCGGCAAAGGCCTCGGAAAGTTCCGTGAGCGTCATAGATTTTATATCTGCTTTGCTCATTTGCGCCCCCTCTTTTGAAATACCGCCATGAAAAAGCCGTCAGAGCCGCCCGAAAAAGGAAACAGTGTGAGCATATTATCCGGCTCGTCTATAGCTCGCCCGATTGACGGGTGCAGGCGCAGGCTCATCGGGGCTATACACGCGTTCTCAGCGAGAAAACGCTCTGCGACGAGGCTATTCTCCCTCGGATTAAGCGTGCACGTCGAATATATTATAACTCCGTTTTCCTTCACTGTTTCTAACGCTTTTCTTAATATTTGCAGTTGAATCTCATTTATCTCGCGAACAGAAGACAGCGGCTTATATCTTATCTCCGGCTTTCTGCGTATTACGCCGTAGCCGGAGCAAGGCACATCGCAGAGAACTATGTCCGCCTTTTCAATGCCGTCAAAACCTTTCAGCGCGTCATTTATGCCCGCCTCTATTGATTTCAGCCCGAGACGTGAAGCACCCTGCCTGATTAAATTCACACGACCCTTGTATAAATCAAAGGCCAGTATCTTACCCGCGTCATTCATAATCTCGGCAAGCGTGAAGGCCTTGCCGCCCGGGGCGGAGCAGGCATCTATAATCGCGCCGCCTTTCGGTGAGATGATATCGCAGAGAATCTGCGAGGATATGTCCTGCACATGGAAGAGGCCGTCTTTGAACGCAGAAAGTTCTGTTATATTGCCGCGGCAATTCAGCACGGCGGCATTCGGAGGATAATCAAGAGGCACAAGCGAGGCATTCTCGGCTTCAAGTGCCTTTGCCAACTTCTTAATGTCAGTTTTAATGTTGTTGACTCTGATATATGTCTCGACAGGCATGGAAAAGGAATCGAGTAGTTTCAGCATATTCTCTTTGCCATATGCCTTTTCCCAAAGCCCGGTTAGCTCCGTCGGGATTGAGTATTTCACACTGAGGCCTTCATGCGTATTTTCCTTCGGCAGCTTGATTTCTTCTCTGATTCTCAAAAACATGCGAAGCACTGCATTCACAAAGCCCGAAAGCTGAGTCTTCCCTAATAGCTTTGCCGAAGCCACCGCCTCATTGATTGCCGCGGAAGCGGGGATTCTGTCGAGAAAAATGATTTGATAGAGTGCGGCGCGGAGAATGGCTTCAATCTTGGCGTCCAGCTTCTTTTGCGGATTATCAAGACACCTTGAAAGATAGAAGTCAAGCGTAATACGTTTCTCTAAAACGCCGTAAAAAATCGTGGTGGCAAGCGAAGCGTCACGCGGGGCAAGCTCAGAGTTCCTCAGGGTTTTATCTATTACGATGTTTGAATAGCCCTCATTTTCTTCTACTTGAAGAAGCGCATCTACCGCAGCGATTCTTGCGTTTTTTTCAGTCTTCATAGCTCTCCGTTTGAATTTTTCCGCTCTTTATATCGTGACCCAGTAAGTAAGCCCTTGCACTCATTCTTTTGCTGTTCTCCGGCTGAATTTCCTTTAGAAGCAGGGCATCTTTGCCGCAGTATATCTTCATCTCGCCGTCATCTGTACACAGCTGGCCTGCTTCACCCGCTTCACGGACTATCTCCGCTGAATGAACCTTGAACTTCACGCCGTCAATGAACGCATAGGCCGAGGGCCACGGGTTCAGTCCGCGAATGAGATTGTTAATCTCCTCGGCGGTTTTTGTGAAATCTATCAGCCCGTCTTCTTTTTTCAGCATCGGCGCCAATGTTGCCTCATCATTGCTTTGCGGTGTTCTCGGTGCCGTGCCGCTTTCAATTTCACCAAGCGTTTCACTCAAAAGCTCCGCACCCACTGTTTTGAGCTTATCAAAAAGCTCCCCGGCTGTTTCGCATGGGGCAATTTCAAGCTCGCGCTTGAGAATCATATCTCCCGTGTCCATTCCCTCGTTCATGTACATCGTCGTAACGCCGCTTATTTTGTCACCATTTATTACAGCCCATTGAATTGGCGCGGCTCCGCGATATTTCGGCAAGAGCGAGCCATGAACATTTATGCAGCCCAGCTTTGGAATATCCAGCACTGCTTTCGGCAGCAGCTTGCCGTATGCCACCACAACTATTACTTCGGGCTTCATGTCTTCTATTCGCCGCACCTCTTCGTCAGCTTTGAGCATTTCGGGCTGATAAACGGGTATACCGTGCATGAGCGCAGCTTCCTTAACAGGCGGCGGCAACATTTTATGCCCTCTGCCCTTCGGTTTATCCGGCTGGCAATAAACGGCAATTACCTCATGCCGCTCAATCAGCCTTTCAAGTGACGGAACAGCAAAATCCGGCGTTCCCATGAAAATGGCGCGCATCATTCTTCACCCTCTTCATCTGTTTTGAGCTCGGGAATATCGCCGCTCACAAGCTCTTCGGGTGAGAGCATTCTTTCAGCCAAAGATGTGAACGTCACACCATTTAGATGGTCAACCTCGTGCATGAAAGCCCTGGCTTCAAGGTCTTCTCCTGTGGTCTCAAACCAATTCCCGTGCCTGTCCTGCGCCCTCACGGTGACAATCCTCGGGCGACGCACAAGCCCGTATTGTCCGGGAAAGGAAAGACAGCCTTCCATGCCGAACTGCTCTTCGTCCTCGGCGATTATTTCCGGATTGACAAGCTCCACCGGCGGCTTTGAATCATCTGCCTCCACGACGCAAACCTGCTTCAGAAAGCCGACCTGCGGTGCCGCAAGCCCCGCGCCGTTGGATTCGCGCATCGTCTCAATCATGTCGTCAATGAGCTCGCCGAGCTTTTCGTCGAAAGCTTCCACCTTTCGGCAGGTCTTTTTGAGGATTGGGTCTCCGTCCTTCACTATGTTCCTGATAGCCATCTTTTTCTCCCGTTATAAGATTGTATACGGATTTGCGTCCGCGTGGGCGGTCACCTTGGAATGCTCTTTGTTCTTCCCGAAGGAAACCAACTCTTCGGAAATCATTTGCCTGAACTCATCTGTGTTTCTGCACTTTATAATCGTCTTATATCTGAACTTATTGCTGACCTTCATCACGGCCGCGGGTGATGCGCTGAGAATCCGCAGGGGCATATCCCGGTGTTCGCTCTCCGCCTTTTTCATGAGCGCGTCTACGAAAGAATTTGCCGCCTTTCGCACATCTGCTTCACTCTCGCCTACAAATCCAATGACGAGAATATCTGGAAACGGCGGATACAAAAGCGCTTTTCTGTATTGAATCTCCCTCTCATAGAAGCCGATGTAATCCTGCTGCGCGGCGAGGTGTAAGTAAGGATTTTCCGGCACATAGGTCTGAATCATCGCCGTGCCGCTATACCGCCCTCTGCCCGCCCTGCCCACGACCTGCGTGAGGAGGTCAAAGGTGCGTTCATTGCCGCGGAAGTCATCGCTGAACAGTATATTATCCGCTGAAACCACACCCACAAGCGTGACGTTTTCAAAATTTAACCCTTTGGCGACCATCTGCGTGCCCACCATAATATCATATTCGCCTCTGGAGAATTCCTCCAGCTTTTTTTCTAACGAGAACTTGCCGGACATAGAATCGGTGTCTACGCGCAGAATTCGTGCATCCGGGAAGATTTTCTCCAGCTCCTCCTCCACCCGTTGAGTTCCCGGCCCGCGGAAAGCCATATCCATTCCGCCGCACTTGGGGCATTTGACGGGCAGCTTGATTGACGCACCGCAATAGTGGCACATCAGGCGGTTATTTGCAGAGTGATATGTCAGCGAAATGCTGCAATTCGGACACATCATAACTTCCTTGCAGCTCTTGCAGGTGGCGAAGTGATGATAGCCTCTGCGGTTAAGCAATATGATTGACTGATGCTCCTCTTCAATATTATCCCTTATGGCTTCATAGAGCGGAACGCTAATCAGAGAATCCGCGCCAACCGTATCGGCGGCGTTCATATCTATCAGCTCCACATTCGGGATTTCCGCCTCGCCAAAGCGTTCCGGCAGCTCATGTAAGGTATATCTGCCCGAGCGGCTCATATAAAAAGATTCAACTGACGGCGTAGCCGAAGAGAGCAGGCACATGGCGTTTTCACTTGCACAGCGCCAGCGCGCAACCTCCCTCGCGTCATATCGAGGAGAGGATTCGGATTTATATGAATGCTCCTGCTCCTCGTCAATCACAATCAGCCCCAAATTTGAAACCGGCGCAAAAACCGCGGAGCGCGTGCCTATCACGATTCTTGCCTCGCCCCTCTTGACGCGCTTCCACTCATCAGCGCGTTCCCCGAGGGAAAGCCCGCTATGGAAAACTGCGATGTTTTCACCGAAGCGCTCGGAGAAAAGAGCAATCGTCTGCGATGTGAGTGAAATTTCCGGCACCATGATTATCACAGCTCGGCCGTCAGCAAACACCTTTTGAATCAGCTTCATGAAGACGGAAGTCTTGCCGCTGCCTGTCACGCCGTATAAGAGGCTCGTTGAGAATTTGCCGGCGGCATATTCCTTTTCAAGCTCGGAGTACACCTTTTCCTGAGCCTTTGAAAGCATTATCTCTTCTTCGTTCTCCGTTATGACATGAAACGATTTCGGCCTGCGGTAAACCTCATACTCGAAAATCTCCGCCGCGCCTTTGTCGGCAAGCGCCTTGATAAGCGCCGCCGACGCGCCTGTGAAATAGCGAAGCTCGCGCTCGGTGACCGTTCCAGCATCAAGCAGGGTTTCATACACGCTTTGCTGACGCTTGGTTAAAGTGCCGGAGAAATCAGAAACGGGGCGCACCATTTTTGAGAGAGCGTCCCTAATCCTCGCGGCTGCAATATTCACTTTCAATGCTATCTTCTCGTCAATAAGCCGCTGGAAATCCGGGTTATCCTCCGTGATGCCGAATTCCTTCGCGAGCTTTTCAAAAGCCACGCTCTTGCCCGCCTTTTTCAGGAAGCTTATGATATTCCACGCGACGACACTGTACGCCTCTTCATCAAAGTCTTTGAAGTCATCGCTTAAAACATAGCTGGGCTTGATTTTGAAATTCAGCCCCGACGGAATCATCGGCCTGATTGCGTCATAAGCCGTGCAAAAATATCTATTCTTCATCCACTTCGCGAGCTTCAGCATATTATCCGAAAGCACGGTCTCTTTATCAAGGATTTCAGCGATTTCCTTAGCGCCCTCAACAGGCTTTTCATCTATAGAGAGAACCATCGCCACGCGAAGCCTGTTTCCCGCTCCGAAAGGCACAAAAACCCGCATACCGGACTTCAGTGCCGCCTCAAGCTTCTCAGGAATCAGGTATGAAAAAGGCTTGTCGAAGTGATAGACAGCGTTTTCGATCGCGACCTCGGCATATTTTTGCATAATCCATCCTTATCAGTATTCGATGTCGGGTTCGATAATTTTGAACTTGTTCTCCACAAATTCCTGCACAGCCAAATCAACGGGCTTCTCGATGAGAATCTCGCCGTCCCTCTCGGCCTCCTCTGTGATTTCTCTTGCCAGCTTTGCCACCGCAATAACGAGCGAATAATAGCTCTTATGCGGCGTTTTGATGATATTTGCCGATGGTTTAAGCATCTTTTAGCACCCTTTCTATGATTTCTTCGTTTCTTCTATATTTAAGCTTTTCAGCCGTTATTATCGCCTTTACATCAGTGACGGCGTCTTCAAGCCTGTCATTTACGACTATATAATCAAACCTGCGCGCCTCCTCTATCTCAACCTTCGCAACCTCTATCCGTCCTTTTATAACCTCCGGAGTCTCTGTGCCGCGGCCTGTCAACCGCTTTTCGAGAATCTCCATTGACGGCGGAAGCAGAAAGATTGAAACGCATTCCGGCATCTTTTCTTTCACCTGCGCAGCACCTTGAATCTCTATCTCAAGGATAATATCGTCGCCCTCGTCAAGCCATTTTTCCACCGGCGATTTCGGCGTGCCGTAATAGTTTCCAAGATACTCGGCATATTCAAGCATCTCGCCCGCAGCAATCATCTTCTCGAACTCTTCACGCGTAACAAAGAAATAATGCTTGCCGTCTATCTCGCCGGGGCGCGGTTTTCTCGTTGTGGCGGAGACGGAATACTTCGTGCTGCCGCCGATAATATGCTTGATAACTGAACCTTTGCCGCCTCCCGAGGGTGAGGCGATTATAATAAGAAGCCCCTTCATGCTAACCCTCCTTGCCGAGCTTTGCGGCTATTCTATCCGGCGTAAGAGAGGAGATAATAACAGCGTCAGATGTTGTGATGATAACTGCGCCTGTTTTTCGCCCGAAGGTGGCGTCTACAAGCTGCTTTTTCTCCTTCGCCTCCTGCACAATTC
This sequence comes from Ruminococcaceae bacterium UBA945, assembly GCA_002293315.1. Classification (GTDB taxonomy): domain Bacteria; phylum Bacillota; class Clostridia; order Oscillospirales; family Acutalibacteraceae; genus Scatolibacter. The sequence goes on along the minus strand of DBCZ01000048.1, from coordinate 27,105 downwards.
TCTTAATCGGCGCTGATTCCGAGCTGACAATTGCCAGAATTTTATCAGATGAAACCATGCTGCCAAAGCCGATATTTATAAGCTCCATTTACTCTTTCGCCCCCGCATTTACTCAACGTTCTGCACTTGCTCTCTAATCTTTTCAATTTCAGATTTTATATCCACAATCATGTAAGCTATCTTTGAATTGTTCGACTTTGAGCCGATTGTATTCGCCTCGCGGTTCATCTCCTGCACAAGGAAATCTATCTTGCGCCCGATTGGCTCTTGTGCCTCTAAAAGCTTCTCGAGCTGTGCGAAATGGCTTCTCAGGCGCACCGTTTCTTCGGCAACCGCGATTTTATCCGAGAATATCGCCACCTCAGTGAGCAGGCGCTGTTCGTCGATTTGCCTGTCTGCAAGCACCTCGTCTATCTTCGCCCTGAGCCTGTTTTCATATTCCTTCAAGGTTTCGGGCGAGGTTTTTTCTATCGTATCTACAATTGAGATGATGTTTGAGGCTCTCGAAAGAATATCCGCCTTGAGCCTTTCGCCCTCGGCCTCGCGCATTTTTATGAAGCTTGCGATAGCCGTATCCGCGACACCTGTGACAGCGGAAATAATCTCCTCTTCGTCCTCCGGCGCCTTATGCACCGTGAAAATATCGGAGAATCTAGTAAGGCTTCTGAGAGAAATATCTTCTTCTATTCCATACCTATCCTTCACTTCGTTCAGCGCGTCAACATAGCCCTTTGCAAGCGAATGATTTACAAGCACCTGCACGTCAGCCTCGTCCAGCGTTTCAATCTGAATGAAAACATCCACCTTGCCTCTTGAAATCTTGCTTTGCACATAAGCCTTAATCTTGTCTTCAAGGAACATATACCCGCGTGTTATCCTGGATGAAAACTCGAAAAACTTATGATTCACCGCCCTGATTTCGAAAACAATGTGTCTGCCGCATATGGTGTCCTCGTGTCTGCCGTAGCCCGTCATGCTTTTGAGCATATAATCAAATCCTATCCGTTTATTTCACTTCATGGCAATTTCGCTAAAGATTATTATACCACACTTTCGCCTTTTGGGGCAAGTTCCGGATGTAAAAAAACTAAAGATAATGTATTATGCTGTCCATGGATGCAAAAGCTCTGTGTTCGTCCGTTTCAAAATGGCGCGCTTCAAGGAAGCTGAAGAAATCGGGAAAGGCCGTCTCCACCTTGCTCATGCCATGAGTTTCGCCGTAAGAGGCCGCTGCCCGCATGAGAGAATCAAGGATAAAACTGTGTTCGGCATCTGGCGGCACTGTGAAATCATATCCGTGAGATTTCATCTCATGGATAGTAACCGTGTCGCCGAAGATTTCAACGCTGACATACCCCAGCTCAGCTTCTCCGTCTGTCATTGCGAGGATTCTTGCCTCCCCCTTTGACGCCGCCTCTTTTAACATAAGCGCCTCTTTTTCTCTGTCCTCCATTGGCAGAATCTCTATCATTTCTGTCTCCCTTCTGCGCCGCAGCCGAAAGCGCCTTCATCTCCTCTTTGGTGAGCTCTCTGTATTTGCCCTGCTTAAGCATTCCCAGCTTCACCGGACCGATCGCGATTCTTTTGAGCCTCGCAACCTCAAGCCCCACCGCCTCGCACATTTTGCGGATTTCGCGGTTTCTGCCCTCGTAAAGAATGATTTCCAGCACCACGCGGCCGTCCTGCTCCTCACGTACGCGTACCCTTGCGGGTGCAGTTTTTCTGCCGTCTATTATTATGCCTGTTGTTATTTGATTAAGCTGCTCTTCATCAATGCTCGGGCGCACAGTGACGCGGTAAGTCTTTGAAACATGCGTTTTGGGGTGGATAACCATGTTCGCAAACGCGCCGTCGTTCGTCATTATGAGCAAGCCCTCTGAGTCTTTATCGAGCCGCCCGACGGGATNNGCGACCGTTTTTCTCCCTCGCTCATCGTCAAGCGTGGTGATAAACCCGCGCGGCTTATGCAGCATGATATAGATTTTATCCTTGCTTTCCACAATCTCCTCACCGTCGAGCGTCACTTTGTCTGTGCCCGCGAGGATACTGTCGCCGATTTTTGCCACTCTGCCGTTGACGCTCACCCTGCCCGCTGCGATGAGCTCCTCCGCTTTTCTGCGTGAGGCTACGCCCGCCGAGGAAAGGTATTTCTGAAGCCTGATTTTCTCCGCCATAATTCTCCCGCTCTAACAAAATTTTACCCGCCTCAGAAGAAGCGGGCCTGAATCATTCAATTATTTCAATTTCACTTTGGCTCTCGCTTTTAGAGCCTTTCTTAAACAGACTTGAGATTTTATCCACGACATCGGGCATTTTATCAATCACCCTGTCGATGGAATTATAATACGGCTCAATCTGCAANNNCCGGAAAAACCGTTACGCCCACCCCCGCGCCACCGCCGAAAAGCCCCGCCGGCGGCGTGTTCTTCGACGGCAAGTCAGAGCCGCCCGAAACGACGCCATACGAAAGCCTTGAGACAGGGATAAGAATGGTGCCGTCGGGCGAAGTTACAGGATCGCCGATGATTGTGCTTGCGTCCACCATTTCCCGCACCTTTTCCATTGTCACGTCTAAAATATTGTTCACTTGATTATCGCTCATAGAATTCACCGTCACTTTCTTTAAGGATACTATATCACATTTCAGGAATTTTTTCACTATTTTCTTTTTTAACTTCAGGATTTCCCGGTTGGGCTGT
>DBCZ01000048.1:15060-24378 GCA_002293315.1 Ruminococcaceae bacterium UBA945 | reverse complement strand
GGAGATATGTTGATTTTGCTCTCAAAACTCACCGTGCTGCTCACGCCGGTAAAATCTGCGTCAATGGTCACAGCATTCTTCCGCCTTGGCCTTGCAATGCTGAAAAGCAGCGAATAAGCGGGATATACCACAGCACATGCCTGACCGTACAGCTCGGCAATGTCGGCGGCATCTTCACCGCCAATGCAGATATACAAATCAAAATAGCGAATCCTTGCGTGCTTCAGCACCCTTTTAAGCGTTCCCCCCAACAGCTTCACGACGTCTCCGGTGAAATTGAGAAAGCCCTTCATCCCCTCGCGCTTGAAGAAAGCCTTAAGCCTGCCTCCCATGCCCTCGGGTTTTTCCTCTTCGGCGGGCTTTTTCGCTTTCTCTTCGGGTTCATCCTCTTTTGAAGGCACAATTTGGAATTTCAGAAAAAGGTATCTAATTACGAGAGTGAACTCCTCTTTGAAGACAACATGAGCCCGCAAAGGAACTATCAACAGCAGAAAAATGAACGCAAAAATGCTAGAAATAATGATAAGCGCCGTCATTTTTCCACCTCACCTTCTCTATGCTTCAGCCTCATCTTCAATCGCCTCAAGCGAGAGCTGTTCTCCGTCTTCCTCAAGCTTGCTCTTGGGCGGCAGAGGCAAATCAGACACCGAGCTCACGCCCATGCAGCGCAGGAAGTTTTCAGTTGTTCCGTAAAGAAGCGGCCTGCCGGGAAGCTCAAGCCTCCCCCGCTCTTCAAGAAGCCCCTTTTGCATGAGGCTGCCGACGACGCCGGAGCAATCGACGCCTCTCACCTGCTCGACGAAGGCCTTCGTCACAGGCTGATTATACGCCACAACCGCGAGCACCTCAAGCGCCGCCTGCGAAAGCGGCAGGTTACGCCGCAAATCAAGTGCTTCTCTGGCTTCCTCTGCAAAGGCAGGGTTCGTACACATCTGCACGCTTTTATCAAGAACGGCTATATTTACCCCGCTTTCGGGCGAGTTATACTTTTCACTCAGTTCGTCTACAGCGGCAAGCACGTCATCAGCCTTAACATTCAGCACCTGACTGATTCTGTCAATACTAACTGGCTCTCCGCTTGAAAATATGATGGCCTCAACCTGGCCCGTTAAAATGCTCATTCGGCTGTTTTTCCTCCGCTAATCAGTTTTACCTCGGCTTTGTCTCCGTCGCCGTCCACACGAATTCTTCTGCCCTTAACGAGCTCCAGAATCGCGAGGAAAGCCGCCACTCTTTCAGACTTGTCCTTTTTCCCGCCGAACAGAGCTTTATATGAAATCTTCTTTTTCCTCCACAGGCTTCTGAGAACCGATACCACCTGCGACGTAACCGTGACAATTTTAGTTGAAACTATACCTGAGAAGGATTCCGGCTTGGGCGGCTGCAGGCTTTTGCCCTTGCCGATGGCCATCATGAGCGCGGAAAGCAGCTCCTGCGGCGTATGGCTGCCCTTATATTCCATGTCGGGCGGAAAATCAAGCGCCTCGCGCGTAAGCCTGTCAAACGAGATAGCCTCTCCGATTTTCGCCGCAACCTCCTTGCACTGCTGATACTCAATCAGCTGTCCCGTCAACTCCGCCCTCAATGCTTCCTCTTCCTCGTGCTTCGGAAGAAGAGACAGGCTTTTCATATAGACGAGGCGCGCCGCCATCTCAAGAAATTCGCTGGCGACATCCATATTCTCTCGCCTCATAAGCTCAATTTGCTCAAGATACTGCTCAAGAAGCTCGGCGATGGGAATATCGTATATATTCAATTTATTCTTTGAGATGAGCATCAAAAGCATGTCGAGCGGGCCTTCAAACACCTCAATCTTATACTGAAGCTTTTCCATTTTCCGCCTTTCTAAATCAAGCCGAACAGCTTAAACGGCAGCTCTGCGATAAACATCACGCCGCTTGTGAGTGCCGACTGAACCGCACTGAGCGGACCTCTGAGCGCACCCAGAAAGATGAGCGCGAAGAGAAGCATCATAATCATGTTTTGATAGCGGTAATACTTCGAGACGAGATTATCCGGCAACAGCGCCGCAACGACGCGCGAGCCGTCCAGCGGCGGCAGAGGAAGAAGATTAAACACCGCGATTGATATGTTCACCGTCACATAAAACCCTACAAACTGAATTATAAAACCTATGACGGGGTTTCCGGGGGTAATAAAAATCATCATCGCAACCAATATAAAGCCTCCGATAAGCGCCGCGAGAATATTGGAAACCGGCCCGGCGATGACAGTAAGAGCCATATCTCTCTTCGGCTTTTTGAAATACCTCGGATTAACCGGCACGGGCTTTGCCCAGCCGAAGCCGAACAGCAAAAGCCAGAGCGCGCCCATGTAATCCACGCTTGCGAGAGGGTTGAACGTAAGTCTGCCCTCAAGCTTTGCTGTCGGGTCACCGAGCTTATTCGCTACCCAGCCGTGCGCGAGCTCGTGAAGGGGCAGAATCAAAAGAATTATGAAAATTACGGCGCAGATTTCCGCGACTATTGTCCACGGGTCAACCGTTCCGCCGCGTACGAGTATCATGATTGCATTAAAAAGCATATTATTGTCACTCCTTATTACAGAGAATTATAATACAAAACGAGCAAAAAGACAATTCAAACGACGCATATTTAAGCTTTTAGAAAAAACCGAGAAAAAAGCTTGCTTTTTGGAATCTCTTCTGCTATAATTTTATTCGCTGTCAAAAAGCAATTATTAACTTTATATAGAGGAGGTGCAGATATGGCAAAATGTGATATTTGCGGCAAGGGTGTTTCTTTCGGTATCAAGGTTTCTCACTCTCACAGACGTTCAAACAGGACTTGGAAGCCCAACATCAAGCGCGTTAAGGCTGTTGTTGAAGGTACGCCTAAGCGTGTGAATGTCTGCACCCGCTGCCTGCGTTCGGGAAAAGTTCAGAGAGCAGTATAAGAGAAAGAGCCGTTAGGCTCTTTTTTGTTTTCCCGCGTGCATGGGAAATATGCAAATCACTTTTTAATCAAATCCCCAAAGGCATTTATGATGTCTTGGGGATATTCTGTTTCAAAGGTCTTTTCCATGCCCAGCACCGAGTTCGCAAGCTCAATTTTCTTGCAGAAAAGCGCCTGTCTTTTTATATGCTCTCTGCCGCCGCCGTATAAATCGTCTCCTGCGACCGGATGGCCTAAATGCGCCATATGCACCCTGATTTGATGCGTTCTGCCTGTTTTAAGCTTCAACCGCAAAAGCGAATGCTCTCCGTCAAAAGCAATGCGCTCAAACTCTGTTTCCGCGTTCGCTCTCCCGCCTATGCTCCGCTTGATTTTGCTCCCCTCTTCAAGCATGATGGGTACCGTTATACTGCCTTTTTCTGTGCTTTTGCCCTCAACAACCGCGAAATATTCCTTACTTATCTCGCTCGACGAGGCCGCAATTCTGTGCTTGGCAAGCACGATAATCCCGCTTGTGTCTTTATCGAGGCGATAAAGTGGGCGGAATTTAAAGCGCTCGCCTTTTTGCTCCATGTAAAAAGCCACCGCGTTTAAGAGGCTGTCTCTGTCATGCCCCGACGACGGGTGAACCGGCATATTCGCGGGCTTATTTACGATGAGAAAATCTTCATTTTCAAACATAACTTCAAGCGTCAAGTCAGCCGGCTCATAGTCCGCTTTCTCTTCGGGCAGATGGATTTCAAGCCTGTCTCCCGCATGAAGAATATCAATCACCCTCGCATGCTTGCCGTTTATGAGCAGCCCCTCAAGGGTGTATTTCTGCTTTATCACAACTCTGGCCGAAAGCTTCAAATATCCCCGAAGAAAAGCTTTCAGCGTCATGGCGTCTTGCTCCGGCGCAATTGTGAATGTAAGCTTTCTCATCAATTCTCTCTCTCAGCGAGCTCCCTCGCCAGGTTTTCGAGAAAAGCCGTGTCACCTTTGAATTCAGCAAGAGCTGTGACAGCCGAATTCGTGTATTCCTCCACCTTCGCCTGCGCCGCCTCAAGCCCCAGAAAGGAAACATAGGTGCTTTTCTTATTCTCGCTATCGCTGCCGATTGCTTTGCCCAGCTTAGCGCTGTCCCCTATTACATCAAGAATGTCGTCGCGGATCTGAAAGGCCATGCCGAGGCTGCCGGCATATCTCGCGGCAGCGCGCTGCTCAGCTTCATTTCCGCCTCCGGCTATAACTCCCATTTGGCACGCGGCAGAGATAAGGGCAACGGTCTTTCCACCGTCGATCTTTTCAAGAACGGACAAATCCGCCTCTTTATCCTCATATTCCATGTCTATCATCTGCCCGCCCACCATGCCGTTCATACCTGCCAAGCTTGCAAGCAGTCTTGTCGCCTTGGCGGAATTCAGCGTACAGGCTGAAAGCGCGGTCTCAAATGCCTTCGTGAGAAGAGCGTCTCCCGCGAGAAGTGCATTCGCCTCACCGTAAACAACGTGATTGCTCAGCTTTCCGCGACGCATGGCATCGTTATCCATGCAGGGTAAATCGTCATGGATAAGCGAGTATGTATGAATCATTTCCACGGCGCATGCATAGGGCATCGCAGCCCGAATATCTCCCGAAGTAAGCTCGCAGAAGGCTAGCGTGAGCGCCGGACGCAGGCGCTTGCCCGCGTTCATGAGCGTGTAATTCATGGCAGAGGTCAAGCCCGCATGCAAAGTATCCTGCTTCATGCAGGCTTCCAGCGCAGTATTTACAAGCTCGGTGTACTCTGCAAGCTTATTCATCATCTTCTCCTTTTTTGACATCAGCCCCGCCGAATTCTATTATCCTCTGCTCGGCGGCCTCAAGCTTTTTATAGCAGAGCGCGGAAAGACGCGCGCCCTCTTCAAACAGCTCCATGGATTCTTCAAGCGCAGCTTCGCCGGATTCAAGCTTTGCCACTATCTCTGAAAGCCGCTCCATTGCCTTTTCATATGTGTAATCTTTATCACTCATGGTAATCCTCCGTCTCCGTCACTTCCGCTTTTATCATGCCGTCAGAAAGCCTGATATTTATCTTATCACCGGGCCTCACATCCGAAGCCTTGCTGATGATTCTGCCGTTTTCATGCGTTACATACGAATATCCCCTCATCAGGACACTCAGAGGGCTCAGGGAATTCAGAACCTCAATTCTTGCCGTAAGCTTCGTTTCTTCACTGCTTACAAAATTCAGCCCTGCTTCTTTCATTTTCATGCCTAATTCATGAAGCTTTTCGCTTTGAACGGCGATAACCGCAAGAGGTGACGCAAGCGGCGAACCGGCGACAAGCAAATCAGTTTTCTGCTTCTGCGTTTCAAGATAAGCACGTGATTTAAGCTTGAAATATTCGACATATGACACGAGCTTCGATAATTCCTCAGCCATATCAGGTGTGGAAATTTCCGCGGCAGCGCTGGGGGTTGAGGCTCTCACATCGGCAACAAAATCAGCAATGGTAAAATCCGTTTCATGGCCGACAGCCGAGACAACGGGAATCTCGGAAGCAAAAATCGCGCGGGCGAGGTTTTCATCGTTGAACGCCTGCAAGTCCTCATAGCTTCCGCCGCCTCTGCCGATGATTATCAAATCCGCCTCTTTACGCTTGTTTACCCCTTTAATCTCGGCAGTTATCTCTCCTGCGGCGGCTTCGCCCTGCACCGAGACGGAATGAAGAAGAATTGACGCAATTGGCCATCTTCGTGCCGTGATGTGGAGAATATCTCTCAAAGCCGCACCGTTTTTAGAGGTGATAACTGCGATATTTTCAGGATAGAGCGGCAAGGCTTTCTTGCTTTCCTGAGCGAAAAGTCCCTCAGCTTCAAGCTTCGCTTTAAGCTGCTCAAAAGCTAGGCTCAATGCGCCGATGCCGTCCGGTTGCATGTCTGTGGCATACATCTGATATTGCCCCGATGGCTCATACACGGATATTCTTCCGCGCACAATGACCCTCATGCCGTCCTGCGGCACAAATTTCATCCGCACAGCGGATGACGCAAACATCACGGCTTTAAGCACGGATTTATCATCCTTCAAGGAAAAATACATATGCCCGGATTTATAGTGCCGGTTAAAATTGGAAAGCTCGCCCTGAACGAAAAAATCGTCAAGGCGGCCGTCTCCCTCAAGCAACGATTTTATGAATGTGTTAACCTGTGTTACCGTTAAAACCGAAGATAGCATAGTTGCTCCTATTCATCGTCCTTAGGCGGCGCTTCGCTCTTTTCCATTGAGGAAAGCACGCCGTTCACATATGAAGAATCATCTGCGTTGCCGTATTCCTTCGCAATCTCAACGGCTTCATTTATGGAAACGCTGACCGGAATATCCTTGCAGAAAAGCAGCTCAAAAACCGCAAGTGATAAAATTGCATAGGAAACCCGCGAGATTCTGTTAATGCTCCAGCCGGTCCTTATGTATTTGCCGATTGCGGCGTCTATCTCATTTTTATGTTCCTCCACGCCGAGGAAGAGCCTTTTGCTGAAAGCGTCGATTTCCAAATCTCTGGCGTCAAAGGCATCGACGAGAATCTCGCCCGAGGCCTTGCCCGTCATGATTTGCTCAAAGATAAGCGTAAACGCTTCTATTCTTGCCTGATGCCGTGTCAATTCACCCAAAATATCACCTCAAAAAAATAAGCTCGTTAAGTGAGCTTATTTAGAAAAACCTTAAATTATCAAGCTTCACTTATTTTATACGGTCACGTATATACTCAATGGCTCTCTTTAGAACCATCTTATTTGCGTCGTGCGTGAGAAGCTCGAGCGCCTGTTCGGCAGACACCCACCTCGCCTCGGTTATCTCCTCCGGCTGCGCCGCCGCCTCTCCTCTGGTGGGCGTCGCTGCGAAATACACTACCTCTTTCATGACATCCTTAAGCGGAGAATAAGTGACTGTCTCTCGGAACGCGTCGTCAAGATAAACGCTTATGCCCGTCTCCTCAAGGATTTCACGATGCGCCGTCTCATACTCTGTCTCCCCATTCTCAACATGCCCCTTCGGAAAAGACCAGTGCCCGCCGTTTATATGCTTTACGAGCAAAATTTCATAGCCATCTTCCGCTCGCCTGTAAACAACAGCCCCGCAAGACTTCTCTTTTTTCATGATAACACCCCTTTACCTTGAATATTGCTATAGTAAGCAAAATCGTCACCTATAATCATTTTACCGAGAATTTGTAGACTGCCTTGGATTTGAAAATTTCGCCCGCCTTGAGCGTTTCAAACGGGAAGTTCGGCTTGTTCGGTGAATCAGGATAAAACTGCGTCTCAAGGCAAAAAGCTGAATGAGGGCGCATATCGCTGCCGTCTTTGTTTACAAGGCCGCTCGTGATGTTAAAGGTATACAGCTGCACACCCGGCATATCGGAGAAAACCTCCATCACTCTGCCGCTTTCAGGCTCATAGGCCTCCGCGTGCTTGCGAAAGCCCGTGCCGTCAACGCAGAAATTATGGTCGAAACCCGAATTCATCTTTATCGAATGCTCGTCAGAGAACATATCCACGCCGAGCTTTTTCGCCGCGGTGAAATCCAACGGCGTGTTTTGCACCGGAAGAAGCTCTCCGGTGGGAATTAAATCATCGGAAATTGCAGTGACTCTCTTCGCGTTTATTTGCAGCTGCGTGTTAAGAATATCAGCTGAGAAATCGCCGGAAAGATTGAAAAAGCTGTGATTTGTCGGGTTGAAAACAGTTTCCCTATCAGCCCGCGCTTCATATTCAATCTCAAATTCGTTGCTTTCCGTAAGCGTATATTTGACCTTGATTTTGAGTTCACCCGGGTAGCCCTCGTCCATATGCGGGCTTGTGTGCGCAAAGGTGATAGACGGATTCTCGCCGCCAGAGCTCTCTGCCACATCAAAAAGAACCTGATGATAGCCGAGGCTGCCGCCGTGCAGGGAGTTTTCGCCGTCATTTTTATCGAGGCAAAACTTCGCGCCGTCCAGCATGAATTCGGCGTTCCCTATTCTGTTGGCATATCTCCCGACAAACGAGCCCTGGTAATTTGAGCCGAGGTATTCTGCAAGCGTTCTGTGCCCGAGCACAACGTCGCCGAGGTTGCCGTTTTTATCAGGCATGATTAAAGAAATAACGCGGCAGCCGTAAGGAATCACTTCCAATACGGCCCCGCTTTTATTTTTCAAAGTATAGCTATTTATCTGCTCGCCTGACGGCAGGCTTCCGAAGGCTACTATCTTCATTGCATTTGGTCCTGCACGCCGAGGAACGCCGCGCCGATAATACCCGCGTCATTTCCGAGCAATGCCTTGCAAATAATCGGCTGCTTCGTTGAGGTATTGGCATACTGCTCTTTATCAACAAACTCCTTGAGCGGCACGATGAGGGCGTCTCCCTCATTGCTTATTCCTCCGCCGACGCAGATGATATCCGGCTGGAAGATGTTGACGATATTCGTAAGCCCCACGCCGAGATACTTGATATACTCATCAACCGCGGATTTTCCGAGCGCGTCTCCTGCTCTCATTGCGTCAAACGCGGTTCTGCCGTTGACCTTTTCGATATCGCCGTCAACTAAATCCCAAATCGGTGAATTCTTCGGCGTGTTCATCATATGCTCTTTTGTGATTTTAATAAGCCCGGTTGCGGAAGCATAGCTCTCCCAGCAGCCGTTTCTGCCGCATGTGCAGGGCTTACCGTCTGTCACGATGACTGTGTGGCCTATCTCCGCGCCCGCGAAGTTGCTGCCTGAATAAATCTTGTGGTTGATTATTATCCCGCCGCCGAGACCCGTGCCCAGCGTGATGGCTATCGCGTTGGTTGCGCCCTTGAGCGCGCCCGCCATATATTCGCCGTATGCCGCGGCGTTGGCGTCGTTTTCAAGGATAACTGTTTTGCCGCTCAGCCTCTCTTCCATCAGCTCTCTGAGATGAAGGTCTCTGAAATAAAGATTGTTCGCGAATTCGATTATACCCGTCTCGCGGTTAACCGTGCCGGGGCAGCCAATTCCCACCCACGGGACGTCATCGAGTGTTATATTCGCCTCGCCCAGTGCCGAAAAAACCGTGGCGGCAAGGTCGTCGGCGAACCGTTCAGGGGTCGTTGGAACATTCGTCTTCGCCTTGGCCTTTGAGATGATATTGTTGTTTTCATCAACAACGCCTGAAACAATATTCGTGCCGCCTACGTCAATACCCAGATAATACATAGAAACATCCTCCGCTTATGCTGATAATTTCATGGCATAGAGAAATCCCGCCATATTTATGTATAGTATACTATAAACACGGCGGGATTGTAAATATTTGAAACGGATTATTTTGATTTATTGGCTCCATATAAGGCAAAATTATATATTGATGCGGCTTTTGCTGTACAGTCACTCATTTTACCCGCCCTACTTTTCATGCTCAAACACCTCGCCAAT
>DBCZ01000048.1:9206-15044 GCA_002293315.1 Ruminococcaceae bacterium UBA945 | reverse complement strand
GCCTCAAGCGCCATGATTGTCTGGCGTGAGACTCCCGCTTTTTCGGCGAGCTCCGCTTGCGTCATTTCGTTCGCAAAGAAGCGCAGTGTGCGGATTTTATTCGTGATAGTCAGCTTTTTATCCATTACGTACACCCATTTCATTATATACGATGGTGACGCTTCCTTCAACAAATGAGCCGAGCGCGAACGACCCTAAAACAATGTGCATCGGAATAACCATCGGAAGCCCGATAAAAACCGTGAAAAGCGCGACTATAGCACCGAAGCCAACAACCATAAAGCCGAGATGTGAGGATTTGAGCTCAATGAGCTTATCGCGCTCATCCTCTACCATTGATGTTTTAACCATCTTCTCAATATCCTCATTGTCTTTCCCTCCTTCTTTCACTGCAATTCCCACAGCATAGACTATATGGAAGATGATTTGAATCACGATTGAAACCACAACCATCACCCCGATGAAGATGAGCATCGCAAGCGCCCAGCCTTTGAGGTCGTCCTGTGCGGGCGCGCTTTCTCCAAGCGCGTAAATAATATAGCCTATTATGGCCAGAAACCCCGCTGACATTGCCGTTATAGTTCTTTTAGTTTTGTAATACATGATTTGCCCTCCTCAAATTTTATATTTCCATTGTATATCATGTTTTCCAATATGTCAAGTATTTTTGACATATTGGAAAAAATATTTTTCTTTTCCGTTTTTACCCTTGCAAGAAAAGCTCTTGCCTAGTATTATTGTATAGAAAAAGATACACTGACTGCGCGGCCTACAGAAAGGGAATGACTTATGAAGAAAAGTATATTTATTTTGATGGCTGCCATACTTATTGCGGCGCTCATGGTCGGCTGCGTTCCGCAGCAAAACACTGATTTATCTGTATTGCAAAAGCAGCTGGACGGTATTGCAAGTGAGATTTCTGATTTGCGCTCAGATTTAGATAAGCTAGAAACTCCTCAGGAGCAAAACAGCTCCGACGCGCCGGCCTCTTCATCTGCATCGGACTCCATAGTATCTGCTCCGTCCGGCACACCGGCTCAAGACCCCCTTTCAGATTATAATTTAGTATCTCTGGCAAATGAGGTTGACATTCTGGTAGAGAAAACCGAGAATGCCACGACAGAAAAAATGTTTGATGTAAAAGCCGAGATTGATGCACTTGACCGCCGTATAGGCGATGCTGAAGATTCGGCCGAGCATGATTACAAACAGGGATTATTGAGCCGAGAGGATTATCGCAGTGTTGACGCTGAAACGGAGCGGCTTGAAGAAGCGCTTGACCTTGCGGAGGATAAGATGGAAATTCGGTTAGGCTATTACGATTGATATACAAAAATCCCCCTTCTAAGGGGGATTTTTGTATGGCTTTATTTTATCTTTTTCACCGGCGTCTGCAGCTCGGTGAGCCACTTCTCAGGGTCTGCCGCCTCGCCCGGCGAGGTAATTACGTGGCCGCGCAGGCAGCCGTCAAAGGCGTAGCCGTTTCCCTCCATCCATGAGGCGAGCTTTTCGCTTGCCGCGTCATAGCCGCCGTCGAACGGGCCGGAAAATCGGACGGTCGCCGCCAATTGAATCGGCGAATACTCCTTATAGATGAATTCCCCTCTGCTCTCACCAAGTTCCTTGACGGGAATAGCAATTTCCACATCGGGGTCACTCTCTTTGTATTCCTCATCAAAGTAGGTGGAATAACCGTTTGCCTCGGCTTCTATCCCGTTTTCGCCCATATATCTCCCGAGCTTCTCCCAAAGTATGCCCTCGTCTCTGTATTGAGGAATCGTGCTTCTCAGCGTCAACACCTTGACTGAAGGCAATGCTTTCAGTTCAACTTCGTATATCATAATATTTTTCTCCCTTCTGATTGTGTCGCTCATATTCATGAGCCTCTCAAGTTTATCCTGCTCGGCGGCGATGCTTGATTTCACCTCCGCTATTTTGGAGCGCAGAATTCTGTCCACATAGACCGAATCTTCAAGGTGCGGCAGAACTTCGCCGATTTCATCTATCGAAAAGCCCATATCGCGAAGCATCACGATTTTTGAAATCAGCGGGATTTGCCCCGCGCTGTACTGGCGGTATCCCGTGAATTTGTCGATTTCGGCAGGGAAAAACAGCCCGCATTTTTCATAATGCCTGAGCATTCTGGGTGACACGCGCACCAGGTTTGAGAATTCACCTATTTTGAACATAATCCGCTTCCTTTCTTATTTGCAATCCGGTTTGCAAATACAGGATAAGCCTTGACACAATGTCAAGGTCAAGGGGTTTTTATTATTATAGCAAAAAGAGCACTCAAAATGAATGCTCCTTTTCGTTTTTATACCTGCAGAACAGTGGCCTGCAATCATATCGCTAAAGCGTCGGCCTTATTTCTTCAAGCAGTATACGGTCAAACTCAGTTTTATTATCCAGCATGGTGAAATGCCCTGCATCCGGGACAGAGAAGAAGTGTTGTACCGGCGCCGTTATTTCCTCAAAAAAGGCTTCAGCGATCGGATACGGTGTTTGATAATCATTTTCTCCCATGATATAGTACACCGGTATACTGTATTCGGTTCCATAGTTCCTTGCGTCGTAATCCTCTAGCAAAAAACGCATCAAATCACCTTGGTATTTTTGTGCGTCAACCGACAAAAAATACATCATTTCACTCAATGAGTAGTAGGGAGACACTAAGACAGGTAATACTGTTTCAAGCTCCAAGCCTGTTCCAAGGCCATACTTAATCTGATACCCTCTCAGCGTTGATATCTTGTTGTTAAAGCTTACGTCAAAGTCCTCTTCAGGATAAGGAGCAAGTGCTTCCAATGCAGCTACGTCGTTTTGGTTCCCCGCCGCTCTTGCCGCCTCCAAAACTTTTTCATAGCCTACGCGCTCGTTATCTATCATATTAACCATCTGACCAACCGCTATGTATGCGCTGTAATCCTCAGGATAGGTTTGAACAAGCATCGTTCCCAGCACCGAGCCCCAGCTATGCCCCATAATGACAATCTTATCTGTATCCAGCTTCTGCTTGATATATCCCGTAACTTCATGGGCGTCCTCAAGAACGCGGTCTGCAGTTACTGTCGAAAGCACGGCGTCAGGATCATTGGCATAATAGGTTTTGCCGGCATTTCGCTGGTCCCATTGCACCACAGTGAAGTCTTCTTCCCATTCATACTGGAATGTATGCATGAACGGCATCTCCGGGCTGCCGGGGCCGCCATGCAGGAACAGTATCACAGGATTAGCGGTATCCTCTCCGCGGAAATATAATGCCTGCTGAATGCCTCCGATTTCCACAAGCTCCATTTGGTCAATGCCGGGGGCTTCAATTCGATGGCTCTCCCTCAATATAGCGGGATATACTACCCGCATTCCGACAACCGCAAGAGCAACCACCGCTATGAGCACCCCCAACACCCATAAACATATTTTCAGCGGTTTCCTCTGACGCTTTTTACTTTCGCCTACTGATTCCATAATACTTACCTCCTTATGATTTTCCAACAAAGTAATTCAACTGCAAATGATATTACCATATTCCATACAGCGTGAAAACCCTGGAGATAGATGTGAAAGAATTCTGAAAGCATTTCTTTATCTGTGCGAAAACAATATGAGCGCCTCGTTCAGATTGCGAAACTCACAGCACTTTTCAAACAACACACCGTTTTCATCACTAACGGAAAACACACCGGAGAATTCTTCCGTGTTTGTCCAGTTGCGTCAAATATTTTCAATACTCATATTTCCTCCTGTGAAATCCAATTGCACTATTCAATCTCAAAACAAATGCGAACGCCTCTTCGACGAAAAAACATCGGGTCGGGTTCGCATTGTTCCTAATGGCGGAGTGCTGGGATTCGAAGTGTGCTTTGCACACCTGCGCAGTTGCTTTGCCCACGGCTTCGCCGAGACTGCGCAACAGCTATGCCTGCGGTTCGAATGAATTTGCAAAATGCGTGGTTTTCGGGCATTTTTGTTAGAACTCAGGGTAGAACTGGTAGAACAAAGGTAGAACTCATAGCGTACACAGCGCAGTCTTTCACTGAAATAATTTTGAGGTGTACCGCTATGGAAAATGAACCAACTAATTGGGACGAGGTCCCGGATGTTATCACAAAAGAACAACTGCAGGTGTTGTGCCATATCAGCAAATCTACAGCGCTGTATCTTCTGCAAAGCGGAAAGATTCCGTGCATGTATACCGGCAAGAAAACCCGATGCTATAAAATCCTGAAGATGGATGTTATAGCATACATGGCAGACCGGGAAGAATTTCCGGAATACTATACAGCAGCCAAGGGCTGGTATGCAAACAGAGCATGGAATATCAGTCTTACTTCTTCTTTGCCGGAAACAAGAGAAGATCTGCACGAATACTATGCCTATCTTCTCCGCAGCTATCTGGATGTGCTCGATAATAAAACTATAAGCCAACTTACCGGTTATGGCAAGAATGCGATTAATAATTGGTGTCAGAAAGAACACTTGCAAAGCTTCACAGTCAAAGAGCGGCATATGATTCCAAAGGTGTATCTGATCGACTTCTTCTGTTCACCGTATTCCCGTTCTATCGTACGCAAGAGTGAATGGCATGTCAAGACTTTGAAGGCCTATCCGAATTGGAAATATAGGAGAGAAATCAAAGACCCAAAGAAAGATAAAAAATAGCGAAGAGCCCGTCACGGTGAACTTGCTGTGACGGGCTCCATTACGTCAATGTGGTTTCGTTTTGCGAAAATTACTACACGAATCTGTATTTAATATTGCTTTTCGGCGCAAAATATGCTAAACTGTTTTCATCTAGTTTACTCTTTAAAAATATTGATTGACGGGAGCTGTTGTGAGAAGTGATTTTATGGACAATTCAACATGAGATGGTATATAAAGCACTTTTGAAAAACGGCTGTTTTGTGCCGGAAGGTACTCATGTTTTTATGAAAGAAGATTTTCTACCTGCATATGACTGGCTCTGCGAACAAATGAAATTGAGGCTTCCGAACACTCCTGAAAATGCAAAGTATCCGATTTGGGCATGGTATCAATGGGAAGGGATAAGAAAGCGACTAGATATGAGAACCTCACATAAAGCAGTATCTCCGCCCGGAACACCAATTGTTTTGCTCACATTAGAAGTGCCTGATGATGAAGTATTGCTGTCTGATTTTGACATGTGGCATAGCACGCTTGGCAATCATTATCTTGCTTTGACCGAAGAGGAAGATATCGCAATTGGTGATAACGCCACAGCAGAGCAAAAACGAAAAAGCTGGGAGCGAATTTTTAATCTTGATATCGATAACGATTATTGTACTTATCCGATAAATCAGAAGTCAATTCAAGCAACCTTTTGGATTCTGAAAAAGGAATATGTTAAAAAGGCTGAGTTTTTTATTTCTAAGTAAATTATGCTAAGGGAGGTCGCCAAATGGACTTTTATATTATGAGCCGCGATGAAGCCGTCGCCAAGTGGGAAAACCGGAAATTTACGTTGCTGAAAAAGGACCTTGCGCCACTTTATCTGGTGAATACCGGCAATGTAGAGCATTGGCTCGAAACACGTGCGATTGACGAGCATCGTGCCAATTCCCGGCTGCTTAAAAAGGCATTACGGCTAACCGAACGAGATGATCTTTCTACTGTCATCAGTGTTAATGCCGTTACGATAACCGATAATTACTGGATCAAGCCGCTGGACAGCAATTTAACCTATAAAGATGTACGTTTTGATAATGATTATTTTGCGAACCTTGCCTTGCGCGGAGGGTACGACAGCTTCAATAAAGCCGCAAACAGCAGACATAGCCGCACACCGGAGCTTACCAACATCGGTAGCTTTGAAAAGTG
>DBCZ01000048.1:1538-9184 GCA_002293315.1 Ruminococcaceae bacterium UBA945 | reverse complement strand
GAGATCTTTGTGTATGAGCTGGGAAAACAGCTTGGATTTAACATGGCTGAATATGAGCGTGGCGATAAATGCGTGAAAACAAAAGATTTCACCAATAACGCCGCCGTCAATTTTGAACCGGCATACAGCTTTATGATTGATAATGATGATTATGTTGAAGTTGTAAAAAAACTGCGAGAAATCGCACCTCATACCATTCCTGACTATGTAAAAACGATTTTCTTAGATACCATCGTCGCTAATCCTGACCGGCATACGAATAATTTCGGATTGCTGCGTGAGGTGAAAACCGGAAAAGTTTTATCACTTGCGCCGAATTTCGATAATAATATGGTGCTCATTTCCAGAGGTTATCCGAAAAACATCGAACGGAAAAACGATGCTCTGGTAAGATTCTTTAATCAGCTGCTTGCGTTTGATCCATCACTCAAAAAATATGTACCGCACTTAACTGAACAGGATGTCCGAAATGTGCTGAAGCAAGTCAATATGAAAGTAAAATCAGATCTCATCGTCCGCTTCATTATGAACGGATTTAATCAGATTGCGAGGGACAAATAATGGCTGTAAGTTATAAAAAGCTCTGGAAATTGCTTATTGACAAAGATATGAAGAAAAAGGACTTGCGAGAGGCCGCCAATATCAGCTCCTCACTGATTGCGAAAATGGGCAGGAATGAAAATGTTACCACCGAGGTTCTTTCCCGCATTTGCACCGCTCTCAAGTGTGATATTGGTGATATTATGGAAATGGTACCTGACGAGACGGAGGATTAATATTGATCTATATAACTGGCGACACGCATGGAAATTTCGATCGATATATTGAATTCACGGAGAAACTGAAGCCGACAGCGGAAGATACAATGATCGTGCTTGGCGACGCAGGTTTGAACTATCATGGTAATGAAAGAGATGCCATGCGAAAGGCTTTTATAAGCAGCTTTCCTTTCACTACCTTCTGCATTCACGGAAATCACGAAATGCGTCCTGCCGATGTCGGCTCTTATAAAACAAAAGAATATCGCAGCGGGATTGTGTGGTACGAAGACGAATACCCGAACATACTGTTTGCCAAAGACGGCGAGAACTATAACTTTGACGGTTATAGCTGCATCGCAATCGGCGGCGCTTACAGCGTGGACAAGTATTATCGCCTTGCTCGTGGTTGGCAATGGTTTGACACAGAACAACCGACCGATGAAGTCAAAGCGTTTGTTGAGGAGCAGCTATCCCAAAGAGGCAACAAAATTGATGTTGTTCTCTCCCACACTTGTCCATTACGATACGAGCCTATCGAGGTGTTTCTGCCGGGAATTGATCAAAGTAGAGTGGATAAATCAACTGAAAAATGGCTTGGTAAAATTGAAGCTAGCATTGAATATAAGCGATGGTATTGTGGTCACTATCACACAAGCAAAAAAATTGATAAAATGCAGTTTATGTTTGAGGATATAAGTGATATAAAAAATGGAGAGATGAGAAAATGGCTGATTTAAATAAGTATGATGATATGAGTGCAAAAGAAGTGCTTAAACTTACTAAAAACCGATTTTTACTTTTACCTGATATTCAGCGAGAATATGTTTGGAGCATGGATGATATTGAAAAGCTGTTTGAGTCAATTGTAGATGGGTACCCTATCGGATCATGTATATTTTGGAAAACAAACAAGAAGACCATCAATGAAGAAAAGCCTAACCTTTACTTTTTTCTCAGAGAATTTGAGAAGAATAAAAGCAAAAATGAAAAGGCACCAGAAGTGTATGGAGAAGAGGGCGACTACTACATCGTTCTTGATGGACAACAGAGGGTTACATCTTTAAACATTGCATTATATGGATCATATACAAGCTTTAAGGGCGGTAGAGGGCATTCCTCTTCAGATCCGGCAAATTGGATAAAACGTGAGTTGTATTATAACCTTGATTTCTATAGAATAATTGCGGACGAAGAAAAAGATGATGAACATCTGCCAAAACGTTTCACCTTTTTGACAGAGATGGAAGCAATGGAAGGAAATTATTACAAGGTCAAACAACTGCTTGGTTATGATACACACAACGATTTGCTTCGATATCTGATTTCACAACAGTACAACGAGGCAATCCAAAATGACATTACTAGACTACACACCAGAATTAACAGCTCGAACTCAGATGGGTTGATTCATTACTACTGTATCTCTGAGAATACATATGACGAAGCCTTAGACATATTTGTTAGAGTTAACTCAAGCGGAAGAAAACTTTCAAAGACGGATTTGCTATTTTCGACGCTCATCGACGGTTGGAAAACAGGCAAAGAGAATATAGAACGGCTGCTCAAATCGTTGAACAGCAAGGGTGACGCTTTTAATTTTAGCAGAGATTATTTAATGCGATTAATGCTTGTACTGGTAGATGCCCCAACTAATTTAAAAATCGAATCATTCGATAAAAAGTCAATACAGAACATCAAGGACAATTGGGAAGCTATAACGTCAGCACTTGAAAAAATGGTCGATATGCTTGTCTCAATTGGTTTGTCGGATGGGTTCCTGTCGTCTTATAATGCCACAATGCCTCTCGTGTACTTCTTGTATAAGGGTGGTAATTTTAAATCAGATGACTCGAAAAAAGAAGCAAGAAAATTTCTCTCTATCTCAATGGCAAAACGGCTTTTTGGTGTCGCAAGCAATGATGCATTAAGAAACACGAGAACAACACTCCAATCTATTGATGTAAAACACACACCATTTACGTTGGATATGTTTAAGAATGTTGTTTTAACCGGTAATCGAACCTTCAAGGTCGATGAAGCAGATATTGATTATTGGCTTGATAATTATACTATTGGTAAGAACAGCTATGTGATTCTTTCCCTCCTTTACCCTGAATTAAAGCTAAGCCAAGTTTCATTTCATCAAGACCACTGTCATCCTTATGTTTCGTTTGAAGCAAAGCAAATAAAGACATTGAATCTGACAGAAGAGAAAGTAAAGGAATGGCAGCACAAAAGAAATCTATTACCTAATCTTCAGTTCCTAGAAGGCTCAGAGAATGAGAGAAAAAACAAAACACCATTAAGGCATTGGATTGAAAACAACGGAAATACAATTAAGTTTTTACCTCCAAACATTTCCTTGGATCAAAGCAGTTTTGACGATTTTTATCGAGAACGCAGAAAACTAATTAAGTCAGAATTATTATCTATATTCAATATTCAGTCACAGCAGTTTGCACCACAATAAATATCAAATGAAGAACCACACTACTTATTAAGATCTTAAGATTATTTCCTTTAGCTAAAGCATACATAAGCACAGGTTACGCGAGCAAATAGTCAATAGGAGGAAAATGATATTATCAATTCTGTTGCTCGTCTTGATGAACACTTATTGCACTATACTTTAAGCAAGTTTCACTAAAATGTTATTCCACATCGGCCCTCGCCTTTTGGCGGGGGTCTTTTCTTATACCCAAAAATAGTTTTAGACTTTTTTGCAAAAGAAGGCGAAATACCCTCCATTATAACACCAGACTTATCTCCTGTGTTATAATGTCTAAGCAAGGGGTGTTTGTGACGAATACGTACAGAACAGCACAGGTGGCAAAGATCGTCGGTGTACATCCGAACACCGCCCGGATGTACGAAGCGCAGGGGCTGATCCCGAAGGCTGAACGCAAAGACAACGGCTACCGGGTTTTTACTGAACGCCACATTGAGGTTTTCAAGCTGGCCCGGATCGCGTTTCAAATCGAGGTCTTGCAGAACGGCCTGCGCAAAAAAGTCGTTGATGTGGCGAAAGCCGCAGCGGCCGGTGATTATGATGCAGCCCTCTTCATGACAGACGAATATTTGCTGCAGGTGCGGCGCGAGCAGAAGAACGCCAAGGAAGCCATCGAAATTACAAAGCAGATCCTTTCCGGCCAATCATTTTCCCAGTCATTGCGACTAAAGCGCAATGAAGCGGCAAAGCTCCTCGGTATTTCTATGGACACGCTGCGAAATTGGGAAATGAACGGCCTGCTTCAAGTCAAGCGCAGGGAGAACTGCTACCGCATTTACACGGGCGAAGACATTGACCGACTGAAGATCATCCGCTCTCTGCGGTGCGCAAACTATTCTTTGGAAGCAATCTTGAATCTGCTCTCGGTGCTCTCGACAGATCCGGACGCGGACATTGCAAAAGCATTGGACACCCCAAAACCGGATCAGGACATCATTTCAGTCTATGATAAGCTGCTCACCTCCTTGAAATTGGCGCAATGGAATGCAAAGCGAATGCGCGTCATGCTTTGTGATATCAGGCAAAAATATTAAAGCCTACATTTTACCACCAACCTTTTTGTTGGTGGTATTCTTGTTTATCAACAAAAAGGAGGTCATTTCATGGAGGAAGTAATCAAGGCTGAGCAGCTGACCAAACCCTACGGAACGCTGCTTGCGGTAGCCGGTGTAACTTTGTCGGTAAGGCGCGGCACCGTATTCGGGCTGCTTGGCGCAAATGGTGCGGGCAAAAGCACCGCCATTGAGTGCATCTTAGGGACCAAAGCGCCGGACAGCGGGACGGTATCTATCTTAGGCCTGAACCCGCGCAAACCGCGACGGCAGCTGTTTGAAAAAGTGGTGTGCAGTTTCAGGAGGCTAATTATCAGGAAAAAATTACGGTGGGAGAACTCTGTGAAGTCACAGCGTCACTTTACAGAATCACAGCGGACTACCGCGCTCTGCTGGCGCAATTCGGTGTTGCGGGTAAGGCCAAGAATTTGGTCAGTGAGCTATCGGACGGAGAGCGTCAGCGCCTTTTTATCGTGCTTGCCCTGATCCCCGATCCCGAGGTCGTGTTTCTGGACGAGCTAACCACAGGCATGACGCAAAGGCACGGCGGGATGTCTGGAAATGCCTGTCCGAGCTGAAGGCAAAGGGCATGACCATTTTGCTGACCTCTCACTTTATGGATGAGGTGGAGGTTTTGTGTGATGAGATATGCATCTTGAAGCACGGAAAAACCGTATTTCAAGGCACTGTACGCGAGGCCATTGCCAAGAGCCCCTGTGAGAAATTTGAGGACGCCTATCTTTGGTATACAGATGAGGAGGAACAATAAGATGAAGTCGTTTGGTACAATGCTCAAAACGGAACTAAAGCTCTCCCTGCGCGGCATGGATATGTTTATTTTCGCGATTTGTATGCCCCTTGTGGTGTTGATCATTCTTGGGATCATCTACGGTAACAAACCGGCTTTTGAAGGAGCCGACTACACCTTTTTGCAGCAGTCCTTCGGTGCGCTGGCCTCCATCGCGGTATGCGCCGGCGGCGTGATGGGGCTGCCCCTTGTCGTTTCGGATTACAGGAGCAAAAAAATCCTCAAGCGGTTTCAGGTGACGCCGGTGAGCACGGCAAGGATTTTGATGGTGCAGGTGGCGATCTATACGCTCTACTCACTCGTCTCCCTTGTCTTGCTTTACGTTGTTGCAGCACTCTTTTTCGGCTACTCCTTTTCCGGCTCGTGGCTTCCCTTCTTGGGCGGATATATGCTCGTTATGCTGTCGATTTTCAGTATCGGCATGATGGTGGGCGGAATTGCGCCTAACACCAAAATCGCCGGGGTGATCGCAAGCGTCTTGTATTTCCCCATGCTGATCTTTTCCGGCGCGACCCTGCCTCATGAGGTTATGCCGCAAAGGCTTCAAGCGGTGGCCGATGTGCTGCCTTTAACGCAGGGCATTAAGCTTCTGAAATCTGCATCGCTCGGGTTGCCTGTAAGCGATATGACAATCCCAATTCTCGTCATGGTCGGTCTTGCAGTGATTTGTATTGGCATCTCGATCAAGTTTTTCAAGTGGGAGTAATGATGATGACCCAAAATGTAGATGAATACGGAAATTTTAGTGTTGTTCACGTCGTATTTTGCAAATTGCTTTCAATTATTCATGTATTTTAATGTAAATTTAAAATAATTTATCGTTGATAATTGCATGAATATGTGTTATACTATGATCAGCACCTTTAAGGAGGGCTGATTTATGTATAGAAAAATCACAAGCTTTTTAGAAGCGTGGAAAGAAAGCGAACATCGCAAGCCCCTCATTTTGCAGGGAGCGCGGCAGGTTGGCAAGACCTACTCCATATTAGAATTCGGGCGAACCAACTACGAAAATGTTGCATACTTCAACTTTGAGACAAACCCGAAGCTGAATGATACCTTTGAAGAAAACATCAGCCCTGATTACCTGATACCTATTCTTTCGCACATTGCAGGGCAGACGATAGTCAAGGAAAAGACGCTGATCGTTTTTGACGAGGTACAGCTTTGTGAAAGAGCGCTCACGAGCCTTAAATACTTTTGTGAGGACGCGCCCGATTATCACATCATAGTCGCAGGCAGCTTACTTGGCGTGGCTGTCAACAGAGCGAAGTTCTCGTTCCCCGTGGGCAAGGTCGATATGAAAACTCTCTATCCTATGGATATGGAGGAGTTCATGCTGGCTTTGGGCGAGGCTGACTTGGTCGAGCAGATCAAAACCTGCTTTGCAAACAATACGTCTATGCCTTCCGCTTTGCACGATGCGGCAATCCAGCTTTACCGTCAGCACCTTGTCGTCGGCGGTATGCCTGAATGTGTGATGCAATTTGCTGAAACGAAGGACTACATTCTTGTCAGGCATACGCAGGACACCATTCTTGCGAGCTACCTCAACGATATGAGCAAGTACAACAACTTGAATGAGATCAAAAAAACGAGACTTGCCTATGACAACATCACGGTTCAGCTTTCCAAGAAGAATACCCGTTTTCAGTACAAGCTGATCAAGAAAGGCGGCAGAGCCTCTGAGTTCGAAAATGCGATCGAATGGCTCTGCCTGTCGGGTATTGTGACGCAGGTTTATAAGGTAGAGCAAATCAAGAAGCCGCTTGAAAACTATCGAGATATTGATGCGTTTAAAATCTATGTTTCGGATTTAGGCCTACTCTGCGCTAAAAAGGACTTAGCGGCGAACGACATCCTCTATATGGTGGAGGAACTGAATGATTTCAAGGGCGGTATGGCTGAAAACTATGTTAATGTACAGCTTGTCGCCAACGGATATAAAACCTACTATTGGGAATCCGAGCGAGGAGCTGAGATCGACTTTGTCATTCAGCGTGACGACCAGCTTATCCCCATCGAGGTCAAGTCTGCCGACAACACCAGAGCCAAGAGCTTAAGGGTGTATATGGAAACCTACAAGCCAGCCTATGCCATCAAGCTTTCTGCCAAAAACTTCGGCTTTGAGGACGACAAAAAGATTGTCCCTCTCTACGCCGCGTTTTGCATCTAAAATTAGGAGCACACGTTGTCAAATAATAAGAACCGGAAAAAACTGGTATGCGGAAATTGATGGTTGCGTGATCACCGTCAATGCATATTCCTATACCATTATCACAGCACATAAGGGGAGAAAAGCATGAATTGGGAGCCATGGACAGGATGTTATAAAGTGAGCGAGGGCTGCGACAACTGCTATTTTTATGGCCCGAACGCGAAGCGACACGGTCAAAACACGATCACAAAAACCGATAAGTTTGACTGGCCGATCAGAACCAAGCCAAACGGCGAGTATAACATTAAGGGCGGGAAAATTCTTGCCACTTGTTTTGCAACAGACTTCTTTCTGCCGG
>DBCZ01000048.1:0-1517 GCA_002293315.1 Ruminococcaceae bacterium UBA945 | reverse complement strand
ACTCACCAAACGCATCGACCGCTTTACGGTAACCCTTCCTGACGATTGGGGCTACGGATACGACAATGTCAATATCGGCTGTACCGTTGAAAATCAGGAAATGGCGGACTACCGCTTGCCGCTGTTTTTGTCTTACCCGATCAAACGAAGATTTATCGCCTGCTCTCCCATGCTCAAAAAAATTGATTTATCGCCATACCTGCAGGGGGGCGTTCAGCATGTCACCGTAAGCGGCGAAAACGGACGGGACGCAAGAGTGTGCAACTACGCATGGGTGCTTGATATTCGCGAGCAGTGCGTGAAAGCGGGCGTTACCTTCTGGTTCAAAAGCACCGGCACATTTTTCGAGCGTGACGGCGTCGTTGAAAAGATTAACCCTTTCAAGCAAGGTGCTCTGGCAAAGGAGCTCAATATCGATATTTCAGACGGGAAAAGACTGTTTTGATCATGCGGTCAAAATTTGCTCCGCCTATTGACTACGACAAGGTGATGCGGCTTGTGCCACCCGGAAAGCTGCTGACGGTAGGGAAAATAAGAGAGCATTTTGCAAAAGAAAACGGGGCGGATTTCACAGACCCGATTACCGCAAGCATATTTGTATCCATCGCCGCCTGGGCGAGTCATCAGCGGACGGAGGATAAAACGCCTTATTAGAGAACGCTGAAAGCAAATGGCGAATTGAATCCGAAGTATCCCGGCGGTGTAGAAGCACAAAAAGAAATGCTTGAAAAAGAGGGACATACGGTCGTCCAAAAGGGGCGTACAAACATGAAATTCTATGTCAAGGATTATGAAAGTGCTCTATTTGTGCTTTAACCGATTCCCAGTAAGGTTGAGCTGTGCTGCTTCATGGCACAAAAAGGAATGTGAACTATGATTGAAATCAAACCGGATGGTAGTAAGCCTACACCAGAGGAATTTATACTCTTCAGCGCTGAAAAGCTTAAGAAAAACGGATGAGCGCATGTACATTTTGCGGTCATGCTGACACAAGCGATAAACTACGCCTAACACTACACATCGCAACAGAAAAAATGATTCGCAAAAATGATGTGATTGATTTTTATGTAGTGACAAATAGAAACTTTGATAGAATGGCTACACAAGTTTTGCACGAACACAAAAAACAATACCCACAAATAAATTATCATATTGTCCTTGCCTATATGCCCAGCACGAGATCTGAAAACTCACTTTATAAAGGAATCGAAACGCTTCATCCAGACGGACTTGAAACTGTCCCTCTTCATTATGCTATTGTTCACAGAAACAGATGGATGGTTGAGCATTCACAATATATCATTTCCTATGTGACACATGGTTGTGGCGGCGCAGCAGAAACTCTTAAGTACGCAACGGCAAGAAAACTCGAGGTTGTTAGTTTAATATAAAAGCTCCGGCACCAGACTCGATTTGGGCTTGGTGCCGGAGCTTTTTCTTTTGATGGGTCAAAATATCCCCACCACACAGGACTCACTATTTAAACTTTGCGAAATGTAGGTTTGTCAATGAAGAGT
>DBCZ01000083.1:8690-19691 GCA_002293315.1 Ruminococcaceae bacterium UBA945 | reverse complement strand
AGGCGAAATCAAGCTTCCATAATACTTTTATCGGAGATGAAAATGAAGAAATATGATTCACAGCTTTGCAAGCTAATATCTAAAAGGGAAATCGCGGCGGGCTTTTTCGATTTCACAGTATATGCCCCCGAATTTGCAAAAGCCGCACAGGCGGGGCAGTTCGCGCACATCAAGGTTGGCGGACATACTCTGCGCCGCCCTATTTCAATTTGCCGGATTGACAAAACCGCGGAAACTCTGCGCTTCGTCTTTCAGATAAGGGGAGAGGGCACGGCAGAGCTTGCCGCCGTGAGCGAGGGGGCTTATCTTGATATTCTCGCGCCGCTTGGCAATTCGTTTCCGCTTTTTGAGAGAGAAAAAAAGGCTTTGCTTGTCGGTGGGGGAATCGGCGTGCCGCCTTTGCTGGAGCTTGCCGGTTATTACGGGGAAAACAGTGTTGCAGCCTTGGGTTTTCAAACGGCGAGCAGTGCTATTTTAAAAGCAGATTTTAAGAATGCCGGCGCAAAGGTTATGGTAGCCACAGACGACGGAAGTGCGGGATTTCATGGGCTTGTCACAGATATGATAAGTGATACTGAATGTGATGTTATCTATACCTGCGGGCCTATGCCGATGATCAAGGCGGTCACAAAACTTGCAAAGGAAAGAAGCGTTTTGTGCTATGTCTCGCTTGAAGAGAGGATGGCATGCGGAGTCGGGGCTTGCCTGGGCTGCGCGGTGAAACTGAAAAACGACGGCGCAGAGTATTACGGTCACGTCTGCAAAGACGGCCCGGTTTTCGATTATAAAGAAGTCGCGGAATTGGAGTGAAGCATGGCGAAATTAGCAGTAAATATAGCAGGAATTGAATTCAAAAACCCGATTATTGCGGCTTCGGGCGCATTCGGCTTCGGCAGGGAATATGCCGAGATGTATCCGCTTTCAGAGCTCGGCGGCATCGCGTGTAAGGGCATGACAATCAAGGAGAGAGGCGGGAATCCGCCGCCCCGCNNNAGAACCCGGGCGTCGAGCATTTCATAGAGCATGATTTGCCTTGGCTGAAAGAGCAAAACACGGTCATCATCGCCAATATTGCGGGCAGCACGCGCGAGGATTATATCGCTGTCGCGGAGCGCCTTAACGGCACAGAGGTCGATATGCTCGAGCTGAATATCTCCTGCCCGAANNNGATATAACCTCGGCTGTGAGAAAAGCGAGTGAAAAACCGCTGGTTGTCAAGCTTTCGCCGAATGTCACGGATATTTCCGAGATGGCGGCGGCGGCGGAGGCTGCAGGCGCTGACGCGCTCTCGATGATAAACACGCTGACAGGCATGAAAATCGACATAAACACGCGCAGGCCGGTTATCAGGAATAACACAGGCGGGCTTTCGGGTAGGGCAATATTCCCCGTCGCAGTGAGAATGGTCTGGCAGGCGGCGCAAAGGGTAAAGATCCCGATAATCGGTCTCGGCGGAATCGCCACATGGCAGGACGCGGTCGAGATGATGCTCGCCGGCGCCTCGGCGCTTCAAATTGGCACGGCGCTGTTCACTGAGCCTTACTCGCCACAGAAAATCCTCGCCGGACTGAGTGACTATCTCGACAAAAACGGCATTGAAGGAGTAGCGGAGCTGACGGGAAAAGTGGTGCCGTGGTAAGGAGCGTGAAATTATGATTATTCTCGGCGTTGACTTAGGCAGGGCCAGANNTATTCTGGGCGTTGACTTAGGCAAGGCGAGAACAGGCCTTGCAATCTGCGATAAAGATGAAATTATTGCTACGCCGCTGGGTATAATTGAAGAAAAAAATCGAGAGAGGCTGGTAGCTTCTATTATTGCAAAAGCGGCAGAGAATCGCGTAGAGCAAATGGTTATCGGGTTGCCGAGAAACATGGACGGCACCGAGGGCGAAAGTGCGAGGAATGCGAGGGAAATCGGCGAAAAGCTTGCGGAGGAATCGGGGCTGCACGTTGAATTTATGGACGAGCGAGGCACGACGGTGAGCGCGCATAATTTCCTCAATGAAACGAATACGCGCGGTAAGAAGCGCAAGGCGGTTGTTGACGCAGTCGCCGCGGTGATAATTCTCCAGAATTATCTTGACTACAGAAGAAACCACGGCTTTACAAGCCGGACATAGCTGTGTATAATTAGCATGAAGCATTATTTCGTGTGCTGAAAATAAACTATGGGGAGAGAAAAGATGGCAGATTACAGGATTATAACTGATTCCACGACGGATTTGAACGCGGAAATCGTAAAAGAGCTGGGTGTAATAGTAGCACCCCTCCACTTCACAATTGACGGCAAAACCTACGCGAACTATCCCGATGAGCGCGAGCTCTCTTCACCGGAGTTCTACAGTAAACTGCGAGCTGGGCAGCAATCAGTGACGGCACAGATTAACCCCGACGCGTTCGTAGAGTTCTTCAAGCCCATACTCGAAGAGGGAGAAGACATTCTCTACATCGGCTTTTCCTCCGGATTAAGCGGTACGTTCCAGGCCTCGCAGTTTGCAGCGGAAGAGCTGAAATCCATGTACC
This sequence comes from Ruminococcaceae bacterium UBA945, assembly GCA_002293315.1. Classification (GTDB taxonomy): domain Bacteria; phylum Bacillota; class Clostridia; order Oscillospirales; family Acutalibacteraceae; genus Scatolibacter. The sequence goes on along the minus strand of DBCZ01000083.1, from coordinate 17,168 downwards.
CGGACAGAAAGATTTACTGCGTTGATACGCTCGCCGCATCTATGGGCGAGGGCTTGCTCGTCTTCTATGCCGCCAACATGAAAAAAGACGGCGCCACGATAGACGAGGTCAAGACCTGGCTGGATGAAAATCTCCTCAAGCTGGCGCATTGGTTCACGGTAGACGACCTCTTCCATCTCAAGAGAGGCGGGCGCGTTTCTGCCGCCGCTGCCGTTTTCGGCTCAATGCTCAATATCAAGCCGGTGCTGCACGTTGACGACGAGGGTCACCTCATTCCCGTGTCAAAAGCCAGAGGCAGGAAGAAATCGCTTGATAATCTTGTGGAAAAGATGGCCGAAACCGCAATAGACGCCAAGAATCAGACCGTTTTCATCAGCCACGCTGATTCTCTTGAAGACGCTGAATATGTCAGAGACCAAATTCAGAAGAAGCTGGGCGTAAAGAACTTCAGAATCAACTTCATCGGTCCTGTGATTGGCTCGCATGCTGGTCCGGGCACGATAGCGCTGTTCTTCATAGCGAATAAAAGATAAATTGTCAGGATTTAAGGCAAAACGAAGGAGAGGCATCTGCCTCTCCTTTTGCGTCGCTTAAATTTATTCAGCTGTTACCTCAATCTCAAGATTATCAAAGAATTCTTTCTCATATTCCTCGCCTCTGAGCGCATAATCAAGGCTCCCGGCAAGATATTGACTATAGAGGTTTTTCCTCAGCTCGTTTCGCAGAGACTCAAAAAGAATATCCTCGCTCAAGTTATCTCCTTTTAATTCTGCGGTAAAAATGAAGCCTTGGAGAGGCGGCGTGACTATTCTCAGCTTATAGGTGGTACTGTCTTCCTGCTTGGGAAAAAGGCTGACATATTCGGCGGCATAGCTGTTGTCGTAATACAGGCGCGTTACTTTTCCATCATCGTTCAGCCAAAGCGTCCCGCCGATTTCTACGTTTTGCGCGTCACCGTTCAAATCCGTCGCCTCTGTCATCACAGTGAAGGAATACTTAACAAGGCTCTCCGAATCCTTGGGCTGTTCTTCAAGCTCAAGCGCGGTGAAGGCGGAGAGAAATTCATAATCAGCATAGCCCAGCACTTTGTTTTGCAGGAATGTATCCATATATTCTATCGCGATATACGGGCCGAACATATCATATGCAGGCTGCTCCCTTGTGAGGGCCTCACGCGGCGTCTCGCTCGCGGGGGCAAGCACCGCAGCTTCGATGAATTCATCAATCGTTTCATTGGGGCGGTCATAAAGAAGCTGAAAGAATTCGGAAAGCCGCGCCTTGTCTTCATCATATCGCCCGCAGGAGAGGAGAGAGATGAAAAACACACAGCTAAGAAGCAGTGCAAAACACCTCTTTGCGCGCCTCTTCACGTGAGCCTCACCCTCTCTTTGAAATCATTTTACTATTATTATAGTATATAATGTTCGCGGTGTAAATCCGGCATTTTTTCTTTGCAGTTACAGCAGGGCTTTCGCTTGACAAATCACCGGAATTGTCGTACATTATATTTGGTGGATTTTGGCTTTCGGCTTAATCCATCACTACTATAATAAAAAGGAGTGAGCAAAGTGGAGACTGTTCGAAGTAGCGACGGCATAAAGCCCAAAGGGCGGATTTTTACTTTGCGAAACCTCGTTTAGCCGCAAAGATTTATGCCCGCCGGCTTTTTGCTGTAACTCTCGAAACGACTCGACATTCGCAAGGGAGGTACAGAGATGACAAAAACAATTCTGGATTTGCTTGATGAGAGGAAGTATTCTGAAATCGCACTGGCGCTGAAGGATATGAACCCTGCAGACGCCGCAATGATGCTGGAGGAGCTTCCTGAGGAAAGAATGCCCATCGTCTTTCGCATTCTGCCGAAAGAGCTTGCCGCCGAGGCCTTCGCCTATATGGATTCCGATTCGCAGGAGGTGCTTGTAAGAGGCTTCAGCGACAGGGAAATGGATGAGGTTATAGGTCAGCTTTTTCTGGATGACGCCGTTGACATGATTGAGGAAATGCCCGCAAACGTCGTAAAGAGAATCCTGCGGCATGTGGACAGCGACACGCGCACGATGATAAATCAGGTGCTCAATTACCCAAAAGACAGTGCCGGAAGCATCATGACGATGGAGTATGTCGCCCTCAAAAGGATGATGACGGTTCGCCAGGCCTTTGACAAGATCCGCGCCACGGGTGTGGATAAGGAGACGGTTTACACCTGCTACGTCACAGACAGTACAGGAAGACTTGAAGGCATCGTGACCGTCAAGGATTTGATTTTTGCGGAATCCCGCGACGTTCTCGTCAAAGACATAATGGAGACGAACGTCAAGTATGTGCACACAGATACAGACCAGGAAGAGGTTGCGGCGCTTCTGAGCAGATACGACTTCCTCGCCGTGCCCGTGGTAGACGCAGAGAACCGCCTCGTAGGCATCGTCACCGTTGATGACGCCCTCGATGTCATTTTGGAGGAGGCGACAGAGGACATCGAAAAGATGGCCGCCATCTCGCCCACAGACAAGCCTTACGTAAAGATGAACGTGCTTGAAATCTGGAAGAAGCGCACGCCGTGGCTTCTTGTTCTCATGATTTCCGCCACGTTCACGAGTATGATAATCTCGGCATATGAGGGCGCGCTTGCCGCCGCCGTGATTCTCACAAGCTTTATCCCCATGCTCATGGGTACGGGCGGAAATTCCGGCAGTCAGTCGTCTGTTACGATAATCCGCGGGCTTGCGCTCGGCGAGCTGAAGTTCCGGGATATAGGCAGAGTTATCGGCAAAGAGGCCGTGGTTTCCTGCATGATTGGCCTGAGCTTAGCGATAGTAAATTTTGCCAAGCTCATGCTGTTTGACAGAGCGGGCTTTGAGGTTTCGCTTGTGGTGAGCTTCACGCTTATAGCCGTCGTTGCCGTTGCGAATATTGCGGGAGGAATCCTGCCGATGCTCGCGAAGAAAATCGGCTTCGACCCCGCTGTGATGGCCGGCCCGTTTATCACGACGATTGTCGATGCCTCGGCGCTGATGATTTATTTCGCAATTGCAAGCTCAATTATGGGGATATAATCGGCGCAAGTTTTCATCAAACTAATTATGGCAATTCTTTTTTTATAATATAATTATTTATATACAGGAGGAAAGTAATGGATCAGGTAGGAATCGCTGTTATAGGTTACGGAGGAATGGGAGGCTGGCATACGCGCAAGATAGCCGAAATCCCGGAGGTCAGGCTTGTCGGAGTGTATGATATTCTGCCGGAGCGCAATAGGGTCGCAGAGGAAAACGGAATTAAGGCGTTCACAAGCCTTGAGGAACTGCTTGCTGACCCCGAGGTGCAGGTAGTTACGGTTGCAATTCCGAATGATGTTCACATGGAAACCTGCGTCAAGGCAATGGAGGCCGGCAAGGCGGTGGTTTGCGAAAAGCCCGTTACAATGTCAACCGGTGTTTTAGAGCAGATGATTGAAGCTTCAAACAGAACAGGCTCCGTCTTTACGGTTCATCAGAACAGGCGTTGGGACGAGGATTTCCGTACTGCTGAGGCAATTGTCAATTCCGGCGAACTGGGCAGGGTGTTTTCGATTCAATCACGCGTACACGGCTCAAGGGGAATCCCCGGAGACTGGCGCAACACCAAGGAGCACGGCGGAGGAATGGTGCTCGACTGGGGCGTGCATCTTCTCGATCAAATGAACATGATGATGGGAGAGATGCCCGTTTCGGTTTACGCCACGCTCTCGAACGTCACGAACGAAGAGGTGGACGACGGCTTCACAGCCATATTCAAATTCAAAAGCGGCGTTGATTTCCTCGTGGAGGTCGGCACAAGCAACTTCATCAATCTTCCGAGATGGTATATCCTCGGCCTGAACGGCTCGGCCGTAATAAATGACTGGGCGATAAACGGCGAGATAGTAGTCGCCACGCAGAAGGAAGGCCACGACGCCGTGCCGATTGTCACAGCCGCGGGCCTCACGAAAACCATGGCTCCGCGCACACCGGAGACGATTGATCACCGCCCGCTCAAAAAGGTTGAGATGGACATCAAAGATTACTACCGCAACATCGCAAAGGTAGTAAACGGTGAAGAGAACCAGATAGTCACGCATGACCAGCAGCGTGAGCTGATGAAGCTCATGGAAGCCATTTTTGAATCAGCCGAAGGCAACAAAGTGGTGTATTTCTGATTTACTGAATAAAATCCCCTCACAAGCTTAAATGTGAGGGGATTTTGTTTGAGCAGGCGGGCATGGAAAACCGCCCCTACTGCTAATTATCAGATGTTCTTAATTGTCAATTATTCATTTTCAATTATCAATTGCCCTTAACGGAGTGCCGAGGTCGTCACTCCCTACTGGTAACACCTATGCGTTGGCTTCACGTATTTCTCCATGATTTCTTCGGGAATCGTCAAAACGAACGAGCAAGCTTCGTCTCCGCGCAGCGCAGAGGCTGTCACCTTGCCGGTCAGCTCGGTGTCAAACACTGATTCCCAGAAATTCAGCGTATGCCCCAAGCTGCAATAGCAAAGCGTGGGGGAGACCGTTTTCTCGGAGAGGATAGATTCCTTCGCAAATTCGCAATGGCACGCATAATAGCGCTTCATTTTAGGGCATGTGGCTTTAAGATATTTGTCCATTTCTGCCGGAAGCGCCGGGACAATCAGCTTGTTACCGTCTCGAACTCCCGCAAGCATTCCGGGGTTCTTCTTAACGAACTCAACCACCTCGGCCGTGACAGGCTGCCCGTAAAAATCTCTGCCGGCGCTCAGCATGTTTTCAAACTCATCAATGCCCACGCGTATGCGCATGTCAATGAATGCGTCCAAATCACCGATTTCCAGAAAGACTTCACGTGCCCACGCGCTTTGCGAGGGTTTTAAGCCGTGCCGCACTTTCGAGAGAACACGGTTAGCCGTCTGCTCGTCGGCAAGCCTGTCAAAGCGCTCCATGAACACCGCCATGTTTGCGCATTTGAAGCCTGGCTCTGTCTTTATGTCGGGAACAACACCGCCGTCAGTGATTTCCCTCCAGGCCTCTTCTCCGAGCTGCCCGACAATCTCACGCTCGAAAACATGGATTCCCATCGGCTCATACTCAATACTCATGTCGCTCATATATGCCCCCTATAATTAAGTGATGCTATTATTATATGAGTATTATTCTGACAACAGTATGTCATATTAAAAATTCGCATAAAAATACCCGCCCAACCGTAATGTGCGTCTCAATAACCTGCTACTAAAAGCAGGTGGGTGTCCTCCTGGATGGTTCACGCTCCCTTCGTCCGCTTCGCACAAAATGCGCGAAGCGGGAGGTCTGCAATCCGCAAGCAGAGGTGGACTCCCGAAAAAATGAGTGTAGGGTTATTAGTGCACGGTCCACGAATTGGGCAGGAAATGCGCCCTGCTTATTCTTCTTCGTCCTCGTCTTCATACATCGCTTCGGCAAAGCGGCTTTCAAAGGTATCGGCGAGCTTATCCAGAAGCTCTTCGCTTTCAACCTCCTGAAGCTGCTCTTCTCCGTCAGCCTCAACGATTTCAAAGATGTAGTATGTCTCGGCCTCGGCAGAGAAATCCTCCGGCTCCTGCGAGGTGGGCACAAGCGCAAGGAAGTGCCCGTCGTCATTCTCAATCTCGTCAATTATCTCAAACTCATGCTCGACGCCTTCGTCATCAACCAATGTCAGCAAATCAACCTCATATTCGCTAAAATCCATATCGCTCATGTATAAATCCTCCGGTTAAGTTAGTTTGGTCTCTGTATTTATTCTACACACTTTACAGATTCAAGTCAATAGAAGCAGTGAAAGATGCGTTTTATTTAAGAATTATGTCAATTATAGAAAATAACTAAAAAAAATATTTTTATTTGAAAATAACTGTTGACAAATCAGGAACAATCAATTATACTGTAGCCAGAGATAGGGAAGACACCTATTGAAAGCTCCGAAAACGTAAGGCAAGAAAGACGCCGGAAGTAGTGCAAGAGGCATCAGGAAAGCCCGGGAGGTGAAAGCTCCCGAAGATGCCGGATCAGACAGCATGAAAAGGCAGGAAGAGAGAATCGGAGCAAATTATTGATTGAGAGGAGTGAGTCCAATGGGAAATGAACCTGTTCAGAAAGAGTCTGCGGACTCACAAGTTTGCAGACGCTAGGGTCTGATAGAAAGCTCTAGACAGAAAATATCAAGACTGAAAGGTGCCTGAAGTGCTGAAAGAAAGCAAGAAGCCAAAGGTACAAAAGAACGGAAATTTACAAAGCTTAGCGCAAGAATCTTAAGCAACGTTACAAGTGGATGCTTCATAAAGCTATAATGATTTTAAGGTGACAAAGGCAAAAAGATAAGCTAAGTCAGAGGTAAACTCCAATGTACAATTTAATATGAACAAAATCCAGAAATTCGGGAAGCTGTCAGGACAACTGACGGCTTCCTTTTATTTACATAAATTTAACTTGTGTTTTATCTAAATTCGCGCTATAATTAGGAAAATTCGTCACGCGTGTATATATTGTGTTTACATAAAACAGAGGTGAAAATGGAGAAACTCAAAGCGCTTTTCATGAAATACAAAGAGCCGATTCTTTATATCATCTTCGGTGGGCTGACCACGCTTGTCAACTGGGGCTCGTTTTGGCTGCTGTTTGAAATTTTCCATATTGATTATCTCGTGGCTACGGCTCTTGCGTGGCTGCTGTCGGTTGCCTTTGCATACATCACGAACCGCATCTGGGTCTTTGAAAGTAAGGCGGATACCGCAAAGGCCGTCGCACTGGAAATTCTTGCGTTTTTCGCTTTCAGGCTGCTTTCGGGCGGTATGGATATGGGGCTGATGTATGTCGGTGTGGACCTTCTCCATATCAACGAGCTTTTGATGAAGCTTCTCAGCAATGTGGTCGTTGTTATCGCCAACTACATCTTCAGCAAGCTCTTCATTTTCAGGAAGAAGAAATAAAGGAGAATGTATACTGTATATAGTGTGTTATTTGACTATCTCCCCGTAAAGTAGTATAATTTTATAATGCTTTGTTCGGCATAATGTTCGGCATGAGCGAGAAAAGTGAAACTCCCATTCAGCAAAGGAGCGAAATATGGCTAAGAAATACTATGATGACGAAGGCTATTACGAGAACGACGAACCCCGTTTTGAGGACGTCTCTAGCTACTCGTCTTCAAAGGAGTATAAGAAAAAGAGGAAGAATAAGCGCGGCAAGACAATAGCCAAGAGCATAATAGGCGTGTTCTGCGCGCTTTTGATTGTCTTCGGCGCGGGGCTTATCTATATCGCCACTAACGTCGTGGACGAGCTCGAGGTTGTCCCCTTTCCGAAGGACGTGGATATTCTCAACGCCGCCAATCCCGTGATAACCGATAATTCCATCAAGAATATCGCCCTTTTCGGGCTTGATACGCGCACAAATTCCTTCTCGGGCCAGTCAGACGCCATCATGATTCTCTCTATAGATAACCTTCACAAGAAAATCAAGATGACGTCTGTTCTTCGCGATTCGTTCGTCGGGGATATGGACGGCGTGGGTGCCGCGAGAATTAACGCCGCATACGCTTATGGCGGCGCGGAGTTAGCCGTGAAGACGCTGAATCAGTGCTTCCAGCTTGATATAATGGACTACGTAGCCATTAACTTTGTGCAGCTGACGAAGCTCGTTAACGCTTTCGGCGGCACAGTGGTTGAAATCACAGAGGACGAGGCAATTGAGATAAACAAGAACCTCACTATGCTTCAGTATGAGCATGAAGACGCCTCCAGCTCCGTCACCGACGCGGATTACATCGAGGAAACCGGCGGCGTGAAGCTGCTCAACGGCGCACAGGCACTCGCCTATGCGAGAATAAGAAAGATTGACACGGATTCCGAACGCTCTAACCGCCAGAAAAAAGTCATTTTCGGGTTGCTTGAGCGCTTCAAGGAAATGCCGGTGACCGATTACCCGAACATGATAAGAACCACGCTCGGCATGTGCCAGACCTCTCTGAATTTTGACGACATCTTTTCGCTGCTTCCGGCGGCGACGGGCGGCTATGCGCAGGAATCGGTCAATATCCCCGGCGATTATGAGCGTCCGTGGGAGGGCAGAGACTGGAACTATGCCAACGGCCCGTGGTATTATCACTATGACTTCGAGCGTGCCGCCGAGCACGTCAGCACGTTCATATACGAAGAGCTTTCACCCTACTATAACCCCGCGATGGGTAACGGCGCGGACCAAGACGAGATTCTTCCATCAGGCTATGCCAAGACCTACAATTTCTTTGATGATGAGGATACATATTATTATTCATATGACGGCGGTATAGCGCCGGAGGGAGCTGATGATATTTCCGAGCCCACAGACGACTGGATGCCGTCCGAAAGCGATACGTCAGACCCGTATTCAGGGCCGGATGAAGGCGACCCTTACTCCGAGCCGGAAGACCCGTATTCCGAGCCCGAAGACCCTTACTCCGAGCCGGAAGACCCGTATTCCGAGCC
>DBCZ01000083.1:8093-8629 GCA_002293315.1 Ruminococcaceae bacterium UBA945 | reverse complement strand
TAACTATGGCGGAAAAGAGACGCTCATCAAGAGGCTCTGATAATAGATCATACGGCGACGGCTTCGAGTATAAGGCACGCCAAAATAGCGAGAGAGCGCGCCCCGGTGCGCCCGAGCGCTTTCAGGATATACGTAGCTTCTCATCAAAGCAGGCGTATGACGCTCGAAACAACAAAGCGGACAATTACAATTATAAAAGCCCGAAGCCAAAGGCAAAACCCGTGCAGAACGCCAAGAAGCGGCCGCAAAATCAGCGAAATGTTAAGTTTGCGCCGAAGCAAAGGAAGAGCCATGGCGTTGCGAAGGCAATCGCGGCGGTTATCTGTGTTATCCTTCTTTTGTTTGTGGTATTCATCGCGTTTTTGTTTTTCAAGATGAAAACGACCAATATCCCGAGCGATGATTACTCGCTCGGCATCTCGGCCGCCGCAACCAGAGACGGCGAGGTGAAGAACATCGCTTTCTTCGGTGTGGATTCGCGCGACAGTACAAATGAGGGCCGCTCCGATTCCATAATGGTGCTTTCAGTGGATAAG
>DBCZ01000083.1:0-8043 GCA_002293315.1 Ruminococcaceae bacterium UBA945 | reverse complement strand
GGCGGGGCCGGGCTGGCGATTAAAACCATAAATCAGAATTTCAACCTCAATATTTCCGATTATGTCACGGTGAATTTCGGCGAAATGGCAAAGATTGTGGACGCCTTCGGGGGCACGCAGGTGTATGTGACAGACGAAGAAGTGCCTGAGGTCAACCGCAATCTTGATATGTATAAATATGATGACGATAACGCCGCCGTCTTTGACGCTGACTATCTAATCTCCGGCGGCGACCTTCTCTTAAACGGCAATCAGGCCGTGGCGTATGCGAGAATACGCGACGTGGGCGGAGATGATGGCAGAGCCGTGCGTCAGCGTGCGGTTATGAAGGGGCTTTTTGCGAGAATCGGCAGCCTCACGCCAGTGAATTACTGGCGGCTTATCAACGATGTGCTGCCGGAATGTGAAACCTCGCTCTCAGCCTTCGAGCTGATTAGCCTTGCGCCGATAGCGATTGGCGGCATCAATTTTGAGTCTATCACCGTGCCGTCAGACAATGTCGAGTTCCCGCAGGACGGCTACACCGATGCCGGCGGTTGGGTGTGGATATATGATTTATCCGTCGCCTCACGGCATATCGACGCTTTCATATATGAGGAGAATTCTGCATACTGGCCGGATTACGGAAATATCGTCGTCTCGGAAAGAGACGGCGTATAAGAAGTGGGAGAAGGAAAATTGAAAAGAGAAAACAGAGAGCCGATTTTACTTGTCCTGGCGGCGGGCATGGGCAGCCGCTATGGCGGGCTTAAGCAAATAGACCCCGTAGGCCCGAACGGAGAAATAATAATTGACTATTCACTGTATGACGCCACTCAAGCAGGCTTCAAAAAGGTCGTTTTCGTCATAAAGGAGGAAAACCGCGCCGATTTTGACAGAATCCTTGCCCGCGCAGCGAAGCACATCAAAATAGAGTACGCCTACCAGCAGCTAGATGATATTCCCGAGGGCTGCGTTCTGCCGGAGGGCAGAGTGAAGCCGTGGGGAACAGGGCATGCCGTGCTTGCGGCAGAGAGCAAAATCGACGCACCGTTCGCTGTAATCAATTCCGATGATTTCTACGGGCGCGAATCCTTTGCCGAGATATATAAGTTCCTTAAAACAGCCGGGCATTATGAGGGCAAAGAAAAATATGCAATGGTCGGGTTTCTTCTGAAGAATACCCTCACCGAAAACGGTTTTGTTTCGCGCGGCGTCTGCGAGGTTGAAAACGGGCATCTCAAGGGCATTGTGGAGCGCACGCGCATTGAGAAAAGAGACGGCGGCATCGCGTTTTCTGAAGATGACGGCCAAAGCTGGCAGAGCATGCCGGGCGAAACCATAGTCTCGATGAATCACTGGGGCTTCACGACGTCTATTTTTGAGAGCCTGCACAGAGACTTCAAGCGCCTCTTTGAAGAGGCCGTGCCGAGGAATCCGCTTAAAACCGAGCTTTTCCTGCCTTTCGTGGTGGACGCTATGCTTAAAGAGGGCAAAATAGACGTTAAGGTGCTGTCTTCAACCGATAAATGGTACGGCGTGACTTACGCAGAGGACAAAAAAACCGTGAAAGCGGCGTTGAAGGAGATGATGCAGAACGGTGTTTACCCTCAAAATCTCTAGATTTAAGTATAATTAGGCGAAGAAAACCACTTGCAAAAGCATTCGCTTTATGTTATAGTAATACAGCTGTTTGATAATTAACCGTGTTGGAGGTCATATATAATGGAAATAATTGAAATCATTTTCGGAATAGTGCTGCTGGTTTTTTCGGTCGCGATTATCATCGTCGTTCTGCTTCAGGAGGGCAGCCAGAAGAATATCGGTGTTGTCACAGGCGGTGCGGATACTTTCCTCTCGAAGAACAGAGCTCGCTCGGCGAATGCTTTCCTTACGCGCTGGACGAAGTTCATCGCGATTGGCTTCGTTATCTTTGTTATAGCCATCAACATCATCATGTTCTTCTCGCAAGGAGTTATCACGGCTGAATAATTGATTTTGCACACCTGCGCCTCGCTTTTTGCGGGGCGTTTTTTATAGCAGTTACATATACGGAGGAAATATGCTCAAGCTCGTCACAACTGAGGACGAAAGAAATACCTTACTGAATATATGCTCGAAATCAGCGCTCGGCTGCAAAATAGCCGCCATAGGCTTGATGTATGGATTTGATAAAAAGTTCGCCAATTTCTGGCTCGGCTCAAATCATGACGCCGCGTTTTGCATGCTGGATTCCACGATGATAATCAGCGGCACCGTGACAGACGCGGAAGAGGCGCTGCCGTTCTTGAGAATCTCCGGCGCGCGCGAAGTTATCTGTGCGGTGAGGAACGCTGATGTCCTGAAGCTGCCCATCAAAGCCGAGGGAGAAATCATGGCGAAGGCGGCTGAGAAGAGCGGTATACCGCAAGCCGATGAAGACGTGAACATACGCGAGCTGTATGAATTCTTCATCCGAAATGACATGCCGCCGGGCGATTTCGAAGCCTTTTATCTCGACATTTCCCATCGCCTTCGCCATGGCGGGGCGGCGGTTTTCACAAAGCATCTTGACGGCAGATTTATTGCGGCGCTTATGGTCTCGGCGATTACAGAGGAGAGCGCCATAATATCAGCCGTGGCTGTTGATTCGGCGCATAGGCGCGAGGGGGTGGGCAAAAGTTTGCTTGAGCAGGCAGAGGCTTTTCTTTTCGGCAAGAAGCTGTATGTTTTCAAGGAAAAAGGCAAGAATGAAGAGTTCTACAAGAAGCTGGGCTTCAATAAGGTTGATTCCTGGACAGAGCTCATGCTGTGAGGAGGATAAAATGCACCCGTATTTCAAGATAGATGAGAAGCTCAAAAGGCTGGCGGCGGAAGCCGAGGAAAAAGCACAGCCTTATTTCAAGTGCATTGAGGAGACTACGCGCTATAATCAGCAGAAAATGCTTGCAGCATTCTCGAGCGCCGGCGTCAGCGAAAGCCATTTCGCTGAAAGCACCGGCTATGGCTACGGCGACCGAGGCCGTGATATTCTTGACAAAGTCTACGCCTATGCCTTTGGCGCGGAAGACGCACTCGTGCGCCATAATTTCGTCAGCGGAACGCATGCTCTCACGGTAGCATTGTTCGGAATTCTCCGCCCGGGCGATAAATTCATATCGCTCACCGGCACGCCGTATGACACGATTCACAGCGTTATAGGCATAAAAAAAGCCTCAGGCTCGCTTGAAGAATTCGGAGTTTCCTATGAAGAGGTGCCGCTTGCAGCTTTCGGCAAGCCCGATACCGAAGCCATATCAAAGATTGATTTCAGCAAATATAAGATTGCCTATATTCAGCGTTCGCGCGGATACAGCTTGCGCCCGTCGCTGTTTTGCGATGAAATAGAGGAGCTTGCAAACATCGTGAAGAAATCTTCGCCGAGTTGTATCGTCATGGTGGACAACTGCTACGGCGAGTTCGTCGAGAAAACCGAGCCGACCTCCCACGGCGCCGATCTCATGGCAGGCTCGCTTATTAAGAACCCCGGCGGCGGAATTGCAAAGACCGGCGGCTATATTGCCGGCAGGGAAGAGCTCGTTGAGAGGTGTGCATATCGCCTCACAACGCCGGGCACGGGTCGTGAAATAGGCGCGACGCTCGGCCACAGCCGCGAGATGTTCATGGGTGCGTTCCATGCACCGCATGTGGTGGGAGAGGCTCTGAAAACAGCTGTTTTCGCCTCGGCGCTGTTTGAAATGCTCGGCTTTGAATGCACACCGCGTTTCACAGAGCCGCGAACCGATATTATCGAGGCGATTCTGCTCGGCGGTGCAGAAAAGCTCATCGCGTTCTGCCGCGGGATTCAGCGCGGCGCGCCGGTTGATTCCTTTGTCACACCGGAACCTGCTGATATGCCTGGCTATGACAGTCAGGTGGTCATGGCGGCGGGCGCGTTCACTCTCGGCGCATCAATTGAGCTTTCCGCCGACGCGCCGATCAGGGAGCCGTATACCGCGTTTTTACAGGGCGGGCTAAACTATCACAGCGGCCGCACCGGCGTGCTGTTGGCCGCGCAATCCCTGCTGGAAAAGGGATTTTTGGATGAAGAGCGTTTGAGCGTTTAAGGACGTGACGGATGTGAAAACCGTACTTATTTTAATGGGCAATGAATCTTCCGCCAACGGCATATGTATAAGCCGGATCGTCAAGGTGCTTTCGGCGGACGGTTACCGCGTTCTGTGCGTTGCCATGGACGGCGAGGGAAGCCCTGTGATTTACGGCGCGGAGATCGTGCGCGTCAAACCGCCGCTGTCGGCGAAAATAAGCGCATGGCGCGGGAAACATCCCGGAAAAGCCGCTGGAATTCTGTTTAAGCTACTCCTGATGATCAAAAAAGTGAAGCTTTTATTTTTGCGCCCGACCTGGCCGCTGATCTATCCGGTTTTTATGCGGCGGTATCATAAGGCGGCGGAAGCGCTGTTTAAAAAGCANNGTTTTCACCCCGTTTGAAGCCCTGTGGACTGGACATCAACTCAAAAAAAAGCACCCCGGCGCCAAATTCATCGCGTATTTTTTAGATTCTCTGTCGGGCGGTGTGGTTCCGCGCTTTTTTTCAAAGGAATCCACTCGAAAGCGTGGGCTGAAATGGGAGCGTAAGCTGCTCGCGAACGCTGACCGCATTGTCTATATAAAGGCCAGCCGGGTGCATCATGAGCGGCACAGCGCCGGTGAGGTATACTACGACCGCATGACCATGCTGGGCGTTCCGGCGCTCGCGGTGCCGGACCTTGCCGAAAAACAGGGCGGCGAAGCGCACGCGCTTTTAGACGGGCGGAAGCTCAATCTGGTTTACACCGGCTCGATTGCGCTGCATATACGCGATCCGGAATATTTCTTTCGGATTTTTTCGCGTCTGCGCGACCCCGACATCCGCCTGACGCTGGCTGTCCCGCATCTCTACCGGCTGCCCGCGCCCTATTCGGACGACCCCAGAATCACGGTGAAAAACAGCCTGCCGCACGGGCAGGTGATGGCGCTTTTAGGGCAGGCGAACATTCTTGTGAATTTTGGAAACAAGCTACCCTCTATGGTTCCCAGCAAATTGTTCGAATACATGGCGGCGGGGGGGNNACCTGCCCGATTGAAAACGAGCCTTGCATTCCTTATCTTACGCAGTATCCGCTGCACCTTTTGCTCCGCGAGCACATCCCCGATATCGAACGGGACGCGGCCGCGCTTAAAAAGTTTATTCATGCCTCAAAGGGTCGCTCGGTCGCGTTTGATACGATGCGGGAGCGGATGTTTGAAAACACGCCCGAAGCGCTGGTCAAGCTGATTGGAGAGGTTATAGGCTATTCACATTCTATGTAAAGGAGCGGAGCCATGCGAAAAATCCTGATGTTACTGGGCAGCGAATGGTCTCCCACGAGCATCTGCGCCAACGCGGTCATCAATGAGCTGACCGCGCGGGGATATGAAGTGCACTGTGTCGTCAACCGGCTCAAAGGCCCCGCGATGCGCAATGTGTTCGGCGCTGTGATTCACAAAATAAAGCCGCCGCTGAATGTGCGGTTTTCCCAGTGGCGGCTGACCCATCCCGGCAGACTTGCCAAGGTTCTGCACAAGGCTGTCTCACTGCTCTGCCGGATCAAGCTGCTGCTTTTACTCCCGGTCTGGCCGCTGAGTTCGCCGCTCTATTCCAACCGCTTTTTCAGGGAGGCCGAAAAGCTGCACCGCCGTTTTGCGTTCGATCTGCTTGTGTCGGTTTACAGCCCGTTTGAAACGCTGCCGGCCGGTCACCGCTTTAAGAAGNNTCCGGCCGGACACCGCTTCAAAAAGAAGCACCCGGAGGTCTTGTTCGTTCCTTATATGCTCGACGCCCTGTCGGCAAGCAGCGTTCCCCGCTTCATGTCAAAGGAGGCCACTGTAAAAAAAGGGCTTCGTTGGGAACGCAGGCTGTTTTCGCACGCCGACCAGATCATTGTCATGGCGTCTTCGACCGACCACTATGAACGGTGTGGCGTAAAAGAGCCTTACTATGAACGGCTTGTGACGCTGGATATCCCTTTGCTGCGGCGGCCCGCCGAAAGTGGTGGAAAGCCAAGCGAGCTGTTGCAAAAGGGCAGGCTGAATCTGGTTTTTACCGGCTCAATCCCTTATAATATAAGAAAGCCGGATTATTTTTTAGAAGTCTTTCGTCTTATGGAAACCCCCGGATGCGTTTTTACAGTTATCGGGTACTGTTCCAATCCCAAGGTGTTGGAGCAGGCGCAAAAGCGTTCGAAAAATCCCATTCAAATTTTTGGTTCGGTCTCTCACGAAGAAGCTCTGGAGGTGCTCGATCAGGCCGACATCTTTATAAACATCGGCAACAATACGCCGCATATGATTCCCAGCAAAATCTTCGAGTATATGTCTTACGGAAAACCGATTATCTCCACCTGCCCGATTGAAAACGAGCCATGCGTTCCTTATTTGCGGCAATATTCCTTGGCGCTGCTGCTTTCGGAAGACTTGTCGCGGGCTGAGCGGGACGCGCGGACAGTTGACCGGTTTATATCTGACTGTGCGGGGAAAAAGGTTGGATTTGACGCGACCGAGGCCATGTTATATAGAAATACACCGAGGGCTTTTGCCGAAACGATAGATGGCCTGTTCGGGCAGGGGAAAGAAGAAAATCAGAATGATAAAAAAACTGATTGAAAAATATAAAAGCATCGGCGACCGCGACCGGGGGATTCTCTTCAACATCTTCAACGCTGGACTGATCAAGGGTGGCTCCATGCTTGTCACGCTGTTTACCACCCGCTTTTATATGGCCTATTTCGGAGGAGGAAGCATACTGGGGCTATGGTTTGTGCTTCTCTCCCTGCTGTCCCTCATCCTCAATTTCGATTTGGGCATAGGCAACGGTCTGCGCAACCGTCTGGTCGAGTCGCTGAGCGAAAAGGATTTTACCAAGGGGAAAAAATACATTTCCTCCGCCTATATTATCATCGGCGCTTGTGTCGTGCTCATCGGCATTGCTGGCGGCATCGCTTTCCCTTTTATAAACTGGCACAGCATCTTTAAAATTGAGATCGACACCATTTCAAAAGAAAACCTGCTTTTGTGCGTCTATATTACTTTTTTCGGCATTCTGCTCCAGTTTTTCTTAAAGTTGATCTCATCGGTGCTGTACGCGCTGCAAAAATCCTTCCTCAACAGCCTGCTTATTCTCATCTCCAACACCGCACAGCTGATTTTTGTGGCACTTTATAAAGTCGGCGGCGCGTCCTCTCGCCTGACGGCGCTGAGCATCGCGCATGTTATCTGCGCCAATCTCCCGCTGCTGGTCGCGACGATTGTGATTTTTTCTACAAAGCTCAGAGAGACGCGGCCCAGCGTAAAATTCTTCGATAAAAAATACGCACTGGATGTGATGGCGCTGGGCGGGCTGTTTTTTGTGGTGCAGCTCGTCTATATGCTGCTGCTGAGCACCAACGATTTTTTTATCACCCGGCTTGGCGGCACCGAAAGGGTTGCGGAATATAATGTTTACTATCAGCTGTTTTCGCTGTTTGAAAAATTTATCTATATTATGATTGTCCCGATCTGGTCGGCCGTTACCAAGGCGTTAAAAGAAATGGATTTTCTCTGGATGAAAAAGCTCTACCGGCGTCTTCACTGGATTGTGCTACTCGCCGTGTTTTTAGAATTTGTGATTGTGCCTTTTTCCTCTTTTGGCATCCGGTTTTTGAGCAACGGCGTTTACAAGGTCGACTATCTCTATGCCATCGCCTTTGCTCTTTACAGCGGCGTACTGATCTGGGTGTCGGTTCTGTGCACCTTCGCCAACGGCATGGGCAAGCTGGGCGTGCAGGTCATCTGTTATTCTGCCGGGGCGGCGCTGAAAATTCTCACCGTAACGGTTCTCAGCTATTTCACCGACCGCTGGATTATCATTATTTTCATCAACGTGTTTATTCTGACGGCTTTTTGCATTGCGCAAAGCCTGTGGCTGAACCGGTTTTTCAGGAAAAATATAGGGACGCAAATACAAGCATAGTAATATCGTGTTTTATCTAAAATTTACATTGCGGCCGTAGGGCAGGGGCTCTGCTC
>DBCZ01000050.1:32378-32547 GCA_002293315.1 Ruminococcaceae bacterium UBA945 | reverse complement strand
AAGCTCGGCGAAAACGAAGCGGAGCTGTAATAAGCCGAAAGGAAAGCATAGGATAAATGAGCATTAAGGAAATTATTGTCAGAGGCGCGCAGGAGCATAACTTAAAGGATATCGACGTCACTCTGCCGAGGGATGCTCTCGTCGTTCTGACGGGGCTTTCGGGCTCGGG
>DBCZ01000050.1:26378-32306 GCA_002293315.1 Ruminococcaceae bacterium UBA945 | reverse complement strand
ATCGAGGGGCTTTCGCCCGCGATTTCAATCGACCAGAAAACCACGTCGAAGAATCCGCGTTCAACTGTAGGAACCGTCACGGAAATATACGATTATCTCCGCCTCATGTATGCGAGAATCGGTGTGCCGCACTGCCCGATCTGCGGCAGGGAGATAAAGCAGCAGACCATCGACCAAATCGTGGACAGGGTGCTGTCTCTCGAGGAGGGTGCGAGGGTGCAAATTCTTGCGCCGGTGGTGAGGGGGCGCAAGGGAGAGCATCAGAAGGAATTTGAGGCGGCGAGGCGATCGGGCTATGTCCGCGCGCGCGTTGACGGCATAACCTATGATTTGAGTGAGACGATAAGCCTTGATAAAAATAAGAAGCACACGATTGAAATCATAGTTGACAGGCTTGTAATCAAGCAGGATATACGCTCGCGTCTGGCGGATTCCATTGAGGTGGCGTCTGGGCTGACGGGCGGAATCGTGGTCGTCAACGTCATCGACGGCGAGGACATAACCTTCTCTCAGAGCTATGCCTGCCCTGAGCACGGCACGACTATCGAGGAGCTTTCGCCGCGCATGTTCTCGTTCAACAACCCGTTCGGTGCGTGCAAAAAGTGTACCGGTTTGGGTGTGTTTATGCGTGTAGACCCGGATATAGTGATTCCCGACAAGAACCTTTCAATCGCGAAGGGCGGCATAAAGGGGAGCGGCTGGGCAATGGAGGGCAGCTCGATTGCCGCGATGTATATGAACGGCCTTGCGAAGCATTACAAATTTTCGCTCAATACACCCATAGGCGATTTGCCGGAAAATGTTGTGGACGTGCTGCTGTACGGCACAAAGGGCGAGAAAATCAAGCTTCAGCGCGACAGCATGTATGGCAGCGGAGAGTATTCAGCGCCGTTTGAGGGAATTATAAACAATCTCGAGCGCAGGTTCAGGGAGACTTCAAGCAACTGGATAAAAGAGGAAATCGAGCAATATATGAGCGCCGTGCCGTGTGACGCCTGCGGCGGGAAGCGCCTCTCGCCGGAGAGCCTGGCGGTGACGGTCGGCGGAATAAATATCAGCGATTTTACGGATAAATCAGTGACGGAATCGCTGGAATTCGTAGACTCTCTAACGCTTACAGACAGAGAAAAAATGATTGCGGAGCCTATCATCAAGGAGATAAAGAACCGCCTCGGCTTTTTGCAGAGCGTAGGGCTGGAATATCTCACGCTTTCCCGCGCGTCGGGCACGCTTTCGGGCGGAGAGAGCCAGCGGATTCGCCTCGCGACGCAGATAGGCTCGTCGTTGATGGGTGTGCTGTATATCCTCGACGAGCCGAGCATCGGCCTGCATCAGCGCGACAACGATAAGCTGCTTGCCACGCTGAAGCACCTGCGTGACCTAGGCAACACGATAATCGTGGTGGAGCATGACGAGGCCACGATGCGTGAGGCGGACTACATCGTTGACATCGGCCCGGGTGCGGGAATACATGGGGGAAATGTGGTGTACAGCGGCTCGCCGCAGGGGATACTGAAGTGCAAGGAATCCATCACGGGGCAGTATCTCAGCGGCAAGAAGAGCGTGCCTGTGCCGCTTAAGCGCAGAAAAGGGAGCGGCAAGTTCCTCGAGGTAATCGGCGCGCAGCAGAATAACCTAAGAGACATTAACGTGAAAATTCCACTCGGAGAATTCGTATGCGTCACGGGGGTTTCAGGCTCGGGAAAATCCTCTCTGATAAATGAGATTCTATATAAGAAGCTCGCGTCAGAGCTGAACGGCGCGAAAACCCACGCAGGGAAATATAAGGGCATGAAGGGTGTGGACAACCTCGACAAGGTTATTCAGATAAACCAGTCGCCGATTGGCAGAACGCCGCGCTCAAATCCTGCCACCTACACGGGGCTTTTCACCGAGGTGAGGAATCTTTTCGCCAGCACGCAGGATGCAAAAATGCGCGGCTTCGGCGCGGGGAGATTCTCATTTAACGTGAAGGGCGGGCGCTGTGAGGCGTGCCAGGGAGACGGTATAAACCGCATTGAGATGCACTTTTTGCCCGATGTTTACGTTCCCTGCGATGTCTGCAAGGGCAAGAGGTATAACCGAGAGACGCTTGAGGTGAAATATAAGGGCAAAAACATCTATGATGTGCTTGAAATGACCGTCGAGGAGGGATTAGAGTTCTTCCGCGATGTGCCGGTTCTCGCGCGGAAGCTGCAAACAATCTACGATGTGGGGCTGGGATATGTCAAAATCGGGCAGCCAGCGACGACGCTCTCCGGCGGCGAGGCGCAGCGCGTAAAGCTCGCGACGGAGCTCAGCAAGCGCCCGACGGGCAAGACGATTTACATACTTGACGAGCCGACCACCGGCCTGCATATCGCCGATGTGCATAAGCTGGTTGAGGTGCTTCAAAAGCTCGTTGACACGGGCAACACCGTCGTCGTGATTGAGCACAACCTCGACCTCATCAAAACGGCGGATTATATCATTGATTTAGGGCCGGAGGGCGGCAACCGGGGCGGTGAAATCGTCGCGCAGGGTACGCCGGAGCAGGTGGCAAAGGTCAAGGGCTCGTATACGGGCGATTACCTGGGGCCGCTTTTGGACGAGGCGGAGCGCGTAGACATGAGCCGCCCCGACGGAATGGCAGCTTACTATGAAGAGAACGAAGTGAATGAGATTAAAAAAGTGAGAAAGACGGTCGCGACGAAAAAGAAAGCGGTTGCGGCGAAGAAACAATGAGCCTAATGGGAGATATATATGAATGAGCAAATAATAAGCGGCGCGGCGGAAATCATCAAGCAGCGCTCAAGAGTTCCGTCTTTCTGTGATTTATCTTTGATAGATTTAGAAGGCTACCCCACGACGTCGGTCATGACGAACGCGGATTCCGAGGGCATAGAGACGCTTTACTTCTGCACTGAGCTTGATTCAAACAAGGTGCGGCGGATAGAAAACTGCAATAAGGCGGCGGTCAGCTTTCCGGATTTGGACTATAACATTACGCTGGTGGGTACGATTGAGGTTTCAACCAGCCCGGATCTCAAAAAAGAAAAATGGTATCCGGGCTTGGAGCATACCTTTACGGGAATTGACGACCCGAACTACTGCGTTTTGATTTTCAAAACGCGGCGCTATAACCTTCTCATCGGCTGGCAGCAGGCGGAAGGATATTTATATTAACAGGAGGAATTATGAAAGAGCAAATCATCAGCAAGGCGGCGGAGATTATCAAGAAAAGAACAAGGGGAGACAGTTATTGCGCACTGTCGCTCATGGACAGCGAGGGGTTTCCGACTGCGTCAACCATCACGGCGTCAGATACAGATGGGATAAGCACGATTTACTTCGGCACGGGAATGAATTCCAATAAAGCGGTGCGTGTTCGGGCGAACAACAAAGCCTGCGTGTGCTTCTCAGAGGGGGACTACAATATTTCGCTTGTCGGCACGATTGAGATCTCTACTGATTCTGAGCTTAAAAAGGAAATGTGGTATTCGGGGCTTGAAAATCACTTCACGGGATATGACGACCCGGATTTCTGCATTCTGATTTTCAAAACGAAGAGATACAATCTTTTCATTGATTGGCAGGACGTAAACGGATATATGTAAAATGGAACCAAAGGGAGGCTTGGAATTAAGCTTCCCTTAAGCTTTGTTTACAATTAGTTCACTCACAACGCGGTTTATTCATGTAGAATATTTTTTGCAGGATTATCTTTTGGGGGGAAGCATGTTTGGATATGTCCGCCCTTACAAGGCTTTAATGCTTGTGAGGGAATATGAGCAATACAAGGCCGCATACTGCGAGCTTTGCAACGAGCTGGGCAGGAGCTTCGGTGCTTTTACGAGGCTTTCTTTAAGCTATGACTGCACGATGTACGCAATTCTTGCGCTTTCAGTTGGTAAGTCAGAGGTGGAAGCCGCACAAAAGGTCTGTAAGGCGAATCCGCTGAAGAAATGCACATATCTCAAATCAGGCGGTGATGAATATAAAAAAGCCGCAGGGCTTTCGGTGATAATGACCTATCACAAATTCCTTGACAACCGTGAGGACGAGAGCTTCTTCAAATCTCTTGCAGCAAGGCTCGGTGCGTTTGTTTTCAAAAGAAAATATAAGAAGGCGAAGGCGATTTATCCGAGTATCGCAAAGGCGGCGGAGGAGATGATGGAAGCCCAGCGGAGGGCTGAAGCCGAGCAAGGCCCGTCAATCGACGCGTGTTGTGAGCCCACGGCAAAAATGCTTCAAAGCGTCTGTAAGGAGCTCAGTGAAGATTCGCTTCAGAAGAAGGCTCTCGCGCAGTTCGGTTATTATCTCGGCAGATGGATATATCTCATGGACGCCGCAGATGACTTAAAAGAGGATTTGCAAAAGTGCAGCTTTAACCCGCTGATTCACAGGCTGGGTTTATCTGAATACATGGGGCGCGGCAAGGTTCTCCCCGAAGAAGAGAGCAAAAGGGCTGAAGAATTCTGCAATGAAGCGCTTAACGCGGACATCGCGATGATGATACCCGCGATGAATTTGATTGACATGGAGAAATTTACGAATATAATAAGTAATGTTGTTGAAAAGGGTTTGCCGGAGGTTCAAAGGGAGATACTTTTTCTGCATGTAAAGGAGAGGGAAAATGACAGATCCGTATAGCGTGCTTGGCGTGTCGCCGAGCGCAAGCGATGATGAAATTAAAGAGGCATACAGAAACCTCGCAAAGAAGTATCACCCGGACCAATACGCCGAAAGCCCCTTGAAGGAGCTTGCCGACGAGAAGATGAAGCAAATCAACGAGGCCTACGATGAGATAACAAATCAGCGCAGGGCGAACGGAGGGTCTTCATATTCAAGCAATCGTCACTCGGGCGGGTACAATACCGTGAATGACAGCAATTCTGGCTTTGCCGATGTGCGCAGGCTGATAAACACGAACAGGATAGCTGATGCGGAGGAAGTTTTGAACGGCGTGCCGGACGACAGGCGCAGCGCGGAATGGTATTTCCTCAAGGGCTCCGTGCTTTTCCGCAAGGGCTGGCTTGATGAGGCTAGAACGCATTTTGAGCGCGCCGTGCAGATGGAACCGAACAATATGGAATACCGCAACGCGATGAACCAGGTGACGAACCAGGGCAGAGGCGTTTACGGCGGGTATAACCCGAGGCAGGGCAATGCCGGCGGATGCAACTCATGCGATGTGTGTTCTTCCTTGATTTGCGCGGATTGCTGCTGCGAATGCATGGGCGGCGATCTAATCAGCTGCTGCTGATTCACAACGATACAGATTTTATATTGAGGGGTTATTTTACTTGAGAAGCTCGCTTAAAGTCGCTTTTTGCGGAATAATCGCCGCGGTGAGTATTGTGATGATGTTCCTCACCGGCGTGATACCTGTGGCAACCATCGCAATCCCCGCAATTGCGGGTTGCCTTTTGATTCCAGTGGTTGTTGAGACGAATGTGCGGTGGGGCTTCGCGACCTACGCCGCAGTGGCAGCGCTCGCCTTTATCACCGCGCCGGACAGAGAAGCGGCGCTAGTCTACATTTTCCTGTTCGGGTATTACCCCGTTCTATTCGCGGTTATCGGCAGAATAAAGAAAATTGCTCTGAGGTATGTCATCAAGCTTTTGGTTTTCAACGCGGCACTGTCGCTGGAGCTGTGGCTTTCGGTTACGTTTTTGAATATTCCGCTGAATGAAATCGGTGGGCTGGGGCAGTATTCCATAATTATCACCTATGTGCTTTTCAATATCATCTGCCTCGTGTATGATTATTCTCTCAACGGCCTGATACTTTTGTATCTCAACAAATTTCACGACAGAATGAGAAATATGTTTCGAAAATAAGTATAATTAAAGCAAAAGAACAGAGAGCTCATTATTTGAGTGACTCCGTTCTTTTTTCTATTGCGCATAAGCGCCACCAAAACTGTCAATTATCAATTATCAACTG
>DBCZ01000050.1:26172-26351 GCA_002293315.1 Ruminococcaceae bacterium UBA945 | reverse complement strand
CTGACGGAGGGCATTATGAATACGCAGCTTACAGAGAGAATAAAAAAGAACCGCGCGGGTTTCTCAAAAGGCCAAAGACTCATTGCGCAGTATATTGAGGATAACCCGGACTGGGTGGCGTTTATGACGGCGGCAAAACTGGGCGCGACCGTCGGCGTGAGCGAATCCACCGTGGTGCG
>DBCZ01000050.1:25823-26007 GCA_002293315.1 Ruminococcaceae bacterium UBA945 | reverse complement strand
GTGGAGGCGCTTGTGACGAAGAAGAAGGTCTATATCCTCGGCGCGGGCAGCTCACTGGCCATCGCCACGTTCCTCGCGCATTATTTTGAGCTGATTTTCGAGAGCGTAAGGCTTGTGGACGCCACAAGCGAGGCGAGAATCTATCAGCAGATGATAAGGGCGGGCAAAGACGACGCCGTCGTGG
>DBCZ01000050.1:6899-25792 GCA_002293315.1 Ruminococcaceae bacterium UBA945 | reverse complement strand
CCGATAGCCATAACTGACTCTGAATCTTCCCCGCTCGCGAAATATGCGGGCTATAAGCTCTATGCCAGAAGCGACATGGTTTCATTCGTCGACTCACTCGTCGGCGCGCTGAGCCTCATCAACGCCCTCATCGTCACCTTGGCGATTGAGAAGAAAAATGAGGTTAGCGAAACGCTCAAGAAGATTGAGGGCATCTGGGACGATTACGGCGTTTACGAAAAGGTTGACGAACAGGACATAGCAAATGAAAGCTGATTCATTTGATGTGATAATCATCGGCGCGGGCGCGGCGGGTTTGATGGCCGCAGGCGTTTGCGCGGGCAGAGGCCGCACTGTTGCGGTTTTTGATAAGAACGAGAAAGCCGGCAGGAAGCTTCGCATAACCGGCAAAGGCCGCTGCAACGTAACGAATGATTGCTCGCCGCGCGAGGTAATAGAGGCGGCGACGGGCAACGGGAAGTTTCTGTACGGTGCGGTGAATTCTTTCACCCCGCAGGATACGATGGCTTTCTTTGAAAGCCGAGGAGTTCCTCTCAAAACAGAGCGTGGCAAGCGGGTTTTCCCAATGTCTGACGACGCGAACGACATAGCCGACGCGCTATATGCATTTGCAAGGGAGAAGGGCGCTGTGTTTATCCGCGCGGCTGTTACGGAGATAATCGCCGAGGGCGGCAGGGTTGCCGGCGTGAGGGCAAATGGGCGAACATATCAGGCAAAGAGCGTTCTGAACGCCTGTGGGGGCTCGTCTTATCCCGGCACCGGCTCAAACGGAGACGGTGTTCGTCTCGCAGCGAAGCTGGGGCATACGATTACGGAAATTCGCCCGTCACTCGTGCCGCTTGTAGAAGACGGCGATATATGCCGGGAGATGCAGGGGCTTTCGCTGAAAAACACGGGGCTGACTGTAAAGGATAAAAGCGATAAGGCTGTTTATCACGATTTCGGCGAGTTGTTGTTCACGCACTTCGGACTTTCCGGGCCAATCGCTCTTTCGGCTTCGGCGCACATGACAGAAAGCGCAGCGAACGCTTATACGCTCGAGCTGGATTTGAAGCCCGCGCTGGATGAAAAGAAGCTTGACGCAAGGCTTCTGCGAGATTTTGAGGAAAACAGGAACAGAATATTCGCAAACTCCCTCGATGCGCTTTTGCCGAAGTCAATGATACCTGTGGTGGTGAGGCTTTCGGGCATAGAACCCGAAAAGATGTGCAATGCCATCACGAAAGAGGAGCGGAGAAGACTACTTACTCTATTAAAGCATTTCGAGATTAAGATAGAGGGTTTTCGCCCGATAAGTGAGGCGATTATCACGGCTGGCGGCGTTGCAGTCAATGAGGTGAACCCGAAGGATATGAGCTCAAAGCTTGTTGAGGGGTTATACTTCGCGGGAGAGGTGCTGGATGTTAACGCCTATACCGGCGGGTTTAACCTGCAAATCGCGTTTTCGACGGGGTATGCGGCGGGCATGAATATGTAAATCAAAACGGAGGTTTTTATGGTATGGGTAGCGATCGACGGTCCTTCAGGGGCTGGGAAAAGCTCTATTTCAAGGGCGGTGGCGAAGGAGATGGGCTTTGTCTATGTGGATACAGGCGCGCTCTACAGAACTGTGGGGTTGTATCTTCTTGAAAACGGCATAGATTTTTCAGATGAAGCGGCGGTCAAGCCTGAGCTCAGCAATATAAAAATCGGGATAAAGTATGGGGATTTCGCGCAGAGGATGCTGCTTAACGACGTTGATGTAACCGATAAAATCAGGACACAGGAGGTTGCTAACGCCGCGTCTGTCTCTTCAAGCCTGCCGTGTGTGAGGGAATTCCTTCTGGGCATGCAACGCCACATGGCGGAAAATTATAACGTGATTATGGACGGCAGAGATATTGCGACGGTGGTTCTGCCGAATGCAGATGTGAAAATCTTCCTTACGGCTTCGCCGGAGGAGCGCGCGCGCCGGCGTTTTGAGGAGCTGAAGGCTAAAGGCGAGGATGTGGATTATGCCACGATTCTTGCCGAGGTGAAGGAGCGCGACGAGCGGGATTCCACGCGTGACGTGGCGCCGCTGAAGCCGAGCGAGGAATCTGTTATCGTAGATTCCACAGGCAATGAGATAGAGGAAACAATTGAGATTATACTGGATATAATCCGAAGGAAGCTGGGGTATAAAAATGGGGTGCAATGAGCATGAGAAAAACAGCGTGAAAATAACGAAGGACGGCAAGCTGAAAACGCTGTGGTTCTATAAGATAGTCAGAATTATCGCCGTGCCGTTCATAAAGCTTTTTACGCCGTGCAAATTCATCGGCAAGCATAATGTGCCAAAGGAAGGCGCATTGCTTCTTTGCAGCAATCACGGGGCGTATAAAGACCCGGTTCTCATGGCACTTGTGCAAAAACGGCAGGTATACTTTATGGCGAAGCAGGAGCTTTTCAAGAAGAAAGCGGCGGCGCTGTTTATCAGAAATCTCGGTGCGTTCCCGATTGAGCGCGCGGGCGGCACGGAGGGTATTCGCGGCGGCCTCAGTGTGCTTGAGCTGGGCGGCGTAGTGGGTATATTCATCGAAGGTACGCGCTCTAAAACCGGTGAACTGCTGCGCCCCAAGCCGGGCGTGACGATGCTTGCCTATGAGACGGGCGCGACGGTTATCCCGATGGCGATTGTCGGAAAAGGCGGCAAGCCGGCGCGGGCTTTCACGCGTACGATTGTGAACATCGGTAGGCCCATAACGATAGAAGAGCTCGGCATGCGAGACTCCTCGGGGCTCGAGATGAGAAAAGCCAGCCGAAAAATCATGGATGAAATCAAAGCTCTGCGCAACGAGGCACTTGAAATGATGGGCGTTGAGCTGATTGATAAAGCCGAGGAGAAAAATGAAGATTAAGGTCGCGGAGACGGCGGGGTTCTGCTATGGCGTGAACAGAGCAGTGGAGATGGTTCACGCTTTGCTTGGCGAGGGCAAAAAGGTGGCCACGCTCGGCCCGATAATACATAACCCGCAGGTGGTGAATAAGCTTAAGGCGCGCGGCGTTTTAGTGGCGAGCTCTGTTGAAGAAGTGCCGGAGGGGTATCTTGTCCTGCTGCGCGCACACGGCGCAACTGCCGAGGAGAAGCAGGAGATTGAAAGCAGGGGGCTTGAGTTTGCAGACGCAACCTGTCCGTTTGTTGAGAGGATTCACACAATTGCCAAGGCCTCGAGAATTGAAGGCAAATTGCTGGTGATTGCCGGAGACGAGAGCCATTCAGAGGTTAAAGGCATTAAGAGCAGTTTTGAGGACGGCGGCGAGGTGAAAGCCGTCATCATAAAGAGTGCGGAGGAGCTTGAGGAAATTATCAAAAATGATTCCGATTTGGAAAATAAAGAGGTCGTGATGGTTGCGCAGACCACTTTTAACACTGAAGAATGGGATAAATCTGCAAAAACTATGAAAAAACTATGTACAAAAGCAGATGTTTTTGATACAATATGTAATGCAACTGCGACGAGGCAGGCGGAAGCCCGCCTTTTAGCAAAGGATTCCGATGTGATGATTATCGTCGGCGGAAAAGAAAGCTCCAATACGGCAAAGCTCTATGATATATGCAAAAAATACTGTACCTCTTATCTAATTGAGAGCGCCGACGAGCTGCCACTAGGCGAACTGGCAAAATTATCCGAAAACATCAGAGTTGGAATCACGGCGGGTGCGTCAACGCCTGTCACGACAATAAAGGAGGTACTAGTTACCATGACAGAACAGAATCCAAATGTACAAAGTTTTGAGGAGATGCTTGAGGAATCCCTCAAAAAATTAAATACAGACGAAAAGGTGCACGGCGTTGTGATAAGCATTACGCCGACGGAAGTGTATGTTGACGTCGGAAGGAAGCAGGCGGGCTTTATCCCTGTTGAAGAGCTTTCACAGGAGCCGAATGTGAACCCCGAAGATATCGTCAAAGTCGGCGATGAGCTCGATTTGCTCATCATGAAGACGAATGACCAAGAGGGCACAATCATGCTCTCAAAGAGGCGCGTAGACGCCATGAAGGGATGGGACGAGCTTGAAGAGGCCATCGAGAGCAGAGAGGTTTTCTCCGGCAAGGTGATTGAGGTCGTCAAGGGCGGCGTGATTGTTCTGCATGACGCGATTCGTGTGTTTGTTCCGGCATCACAGGCCACGCTCACAAGAGGCGAGGATTTAGAAGGGCTCAAGAACACCGAGGTGAAGTTCCGTGTGCTTGAGGTGGACAGAAAGCGCCGCAGAGCAGTGGGCTCAATTCGCTCGGTTCTCAATGACGCCAGAAAAGAAGCCCAGGAGAGGCTGTGGGATTCCATCGCCGACGGAGACAGATTCACCGGCAAGGTGAAGTCTCTGACGAAGTTCGGCGCGTTCGTCGACATTGGCGGCGTGGACGGCATGGTGCATATCTCCGAGCTGGCATGGAACAGAATCAAGCATCCGAGCGAGGTTCTTAATGTCGGTGACACAGTCGAGGTATATGTAAAATCGCTTGACAGAGAGAACAAGAAAATCTCTCTGGGATATAAAGACCCGGCGGATAATCCGTGGGAGAAGCTCAGGGAAGAGTTCCCGGTCGGCACGGTTGCGAAGGCAAGGATTGTCGGCATGACGCCGTTCGGAGCTTTTGCGAACATAATTCCGGGTATAGACGGTCTTATCCATATCTCACAAATCGCTGACCACAGAATAGAGAAGCCGCAGGACGTCTTGAAGGTGGGCGATGAGGTAGAGGCGAAGATAACCGAGATAGATTTTGATAAGAACAGGGTTTCGCTTTCAATCCGCGCGCTTTTGGACGAGGCGAAGGCGATTGCCGACGAAGTGGCCGCGGTGCTGACGGAAGACGCCGTTGTTTATGAGGCAGGGCCGGACGCACATATCGGCGAAAGCCCAGCGGGCGATAGCCCGGAGGACGACGAGCCGACGGAGGTTGTTGATGTACCAAAGGAAGACGAGCTGCAGAAAGAGGTGGCTGAGCTGAATGACGACTCACCCTACGTCACCGAAATAGACAAGGGCCTTGACGAAACGCCGGTAGAGCTTGAAAATCCTGTTGACGAGCCCAAAACACAGGAAACCGCAGAGGCATCTCATATAGAAGCTCCGGCAGAGCCGGAAGCCGCAGAAGAGAAGCCTAAGCGCAAGAGGAGAACGAAGGCTGAGATAGAGGCTGATAAGGCGGCGGCAGAAGCTGCCAAGGCAGAGGCCAATGCAGAAGTGAAAACGGAAGAATAAGAGCAGGCGACAGCGAAATTTGCGTATAGAAGTTTTCGTTTAGATAAAAAGCACTGCGGGGTAGTTAACACTGCCCTGCTTTGTATGTATCACATAAATCTATACTAAAAAATTTTTATCAAAAAATCATTGGCAGCGGGATAATCTGCCAACCTGGAGGAAAGTCCATGAAGCGAGTAAGGAAGCCGGTCTTTTTCATAGTGCTGCTCTTGATTCTCGCTCTCACGTATGCGGCTATAGCCGGCGTGTATGTGCAGAGAGGCGATTTCAAGGACACCGTGATTAAGGGAATCGGCGACATCAGATGGGGCATCGATATCAAGGGAGGCGTCGAGGCCACTTTCACCCCCGCAGAGGGAGTTCAGGCGACGCCTGAACAGCTGGAGGCGGCGAAATCTATCATCGAAGTGAGAATGACGTCTTCAAACATCACAGACTACGATCTTTTTTCAGACTCGGTAAACAACAGAATCATCGTGCGTTTCCCGTGGAAGAGCGACGAGGCGGAGTTTGACGCCGAAACCGCGATCGAAGAGCTTGCCGCGACGGCACTGCTCACATTCCGTGAGGGAGACCAGTATCTAACCGCAGATACAAGTGCAGACGGCTCGGATAACGTTATTCTTGAGGGAAGCGACGTTATCAGTGCGCAGGCGCAGGTTCAGCAGGAAGAGACTACCGGCGCTTATGAATATATGGTCGGGCTGGAGTTCAATGAATCCGGCAAGGAGAAGTTTGCGGAGGCCACGACGAGGCTTGTGAATCAGACAATCTCCATCTGGATGGACGACATTATGATTTCCAGTGCCACCGTTCAGAGCGCAATCACGGATGGCAGAGGCGTTATTACCGGTGATTTCACGCCGCAGGAGGCAACTGACCTCGCCAACAAGATTCAGGCCGGTGCGCTGCCCTTTGCGCTCACGGTCACAGACTTCAGCACAATCAGCCCGTTGCTCGGCGCTTCCGCGCTGGACGCGATGGCGTTGGCGGGCATCATAGCTTTCGCGGCTATCAGCCTGTTTGTGATTATCCTCTTCCGCCTGCCGGGCTTCATTTCGGTTATTGCGCTGGCAGGGCAGATGGGCTTGACGTTCGCGGCGATTTCCGGCTTCTTCCCCAACTTTAACAGCTTCACGATGACCCTGCCGGGCATCGCGGGTATTATCCTCTCCGTGGGCATGGGCGTTGACGCGAATATCATCACTGCCAGCCGAATCAAGGAGGAACTGAGAAACGGCAAATCTCTCGACGGTGCGATTCAAAGGGGCTGCGAGAACAGCTTTTGGGCAATTTTCGACGGTAACATCACGGTTCTGATCGTTTCGATAATGCTGCTTTTGGTTTTCGGGCCGAGCAATATCCTCTCAATGATATTCGGCGAATCCACCACCGGCGCGATTTACTCCTTCGGGTTCACCCTCCTTGTCGGAACAATCGGAAACTTTATAATGGGTGTTTTCGCTGCGAGGTTGATGCTTAGATCTGTTTCAGGATTTAAGTTCCTGCGCAAAAAATGGTTATATGGAGGTGCGGGAAAATGACAAATGTTAAAGAAATTACCCCAGTGGCGGAAAAGGCCTACAGATTCGATTTTTGGTCAAAGAAGAAGATTTTCTTCGGTATTTCAATAGCGCTGATTGTCATCGGGCTGGTGTTCAACATCATCTTCGGAACGAAGTTTGATATGAAATTCGTCGGCGGCGCCATGATAAAGTATGAGGTGACGGGCGGCGAGGCCGAGGCCGGAGAGGTTGAGGCAATTATCAATGATGAGCTGGACAGAGACGCCACCGTGCTTGTGAATGAGTCAATCACGAGCGGCAATCAGCAGGTTACTGTCAACTTTGCCGGTAATCAGGGCATATCAATCGAAGAACAGAGGGCGATAGGCGACACGCTGACAGAGAAATATGCCGACCTCTCGTTTGAGGTGATTGAGTCAAGCTCGGTTGACCCGACGATGGGTGCGCGCTTCCTGCAAAAATGCGCGGTAACAGTTGCGCTGACGTTTTTGCTTCTCCTCGTGTATATTGCCTTCCGTTTCAGCAGGATAGGCGGAATCTCGGCGGGCGTTACGGCAATCATCGCGCTTCTGCACGACGTTGCCATCACATACTTCGTCTTTGTTATCTTCGGCATGCCGATTGACGACATTTTCATGGCGGTTATTTTGACAATCCTGGGCTACTCGCTGAACGATACGATTGTCATCTATGACAGAATAAGGGAGAACAGGCGGCTTACCGCCAATAAGGGCGAGCTGAGCGATGCGATGAACCTCAGCCTGAATCAGACGATGGGGCGCTCAATCCTCACATCAGTCACAACGTTTATGGCTCTGCTGATTGTTTTCATTGTCGCTTCAATTTATGATATGTCAACGGTCACCACCTTCGCACTGCCGATGATGTTCGGTATAGCGGCGGGTGCATATTCCTCGCTTTTCATCTCCGCGCCGCTTTGGACGATGTGGCAGTACCGCAAGAATAATTCAAAGAAGGGCTCGAAAAAGAAAGCACTTAAAGCTAAGCCGCTGATAAAGTAAAACGAGTGACGAGGAGCTTCTCAAGTGAGAGGCTCTTCTTGTTATTTATGTGAAATGAGAGTATACTATAATATATTCGCATTGGAGTTCTTGTATATGAAGAGAAATGCCTGGCAACCGATTCATGTTCACGGCAGACCCTCGCGGCCAACGAAACACTGGCCTGTGATAGTCTTTTTTTCAGCGTTCCTTTTTTATATGGAGCTTATGCTGAAGCTTCTCTCAGGCGACGGCTTTTCGGATTTGCTTTTTCCGGTTATCATGCTCTTCCCCGCTGCGATTCTTCTCGCGCTTCTCTGCGGGGCATTCTCACCAAAGGCGAATTTCATTATTGCCTGCTCATCGGCGGGGATTATTACCGTTTATTTCATGGTGCAGTATATGTACCGCTTCATCTTCAAAACATACATGTCTTTTTACTCCGCAACAGTGGGCGTGGGACAGGCGATGGGCTTCACGGGCACTATCTTTTCAGCCATAGGACAAAATATTTTTCAGCTTATCGCTCTGCTTCTGCCGCTTGCGGCAATGATTATCTTCGGGAAAAGATATATAGAGTTTCCGAGGCTCACGGTGAGGAAGACGGTAATCAGAGGGGTGGCTTTTGTGCTGGCATTTATCGCCGCGCTTACAATCCTTGTTACCTCAGATAAGAGCATGTATTCAGCCTTTGATTTATACTACAACACAAATTCAATTGACATGAGTGTAAAAAAGCTGGGGCTTGTAACCGCCACGAGACTTGATATTCAGCGGGTGCTGTTCGGCTTTGAGGAAAAAGGGCTCGAAAATCTGGCCGATATCAACAGCGAAACAGCTGGCGGCGAGGAAAGCGCAAAGCCGGGGATAGTCGTGGCGCCTGTGGGCAGCACGCCGAAGCCGACAGAAACGCCTGCGCCGATTGACACTTCGCCAAATACCCTCAACATTGATTTTGACAAGC
The DNA here is from genome assembly GCA_002293315.1 of Ruminococcaceae bacterium UBA945. GTDB lineage: Bacteria > Bacillota > Clostridia > Oscillospirales > Acutalibacteraceae > Scatolibacter. Next base: position 17,069 of record DBCZ01000050.1, on the reverse strand, counting down.
TTATAGCTGAATCGCCGGACGAGAACGTAACCGCGCTGCATGAATACTTCAAAAGCGCAGAGCCGACGATGAAGAATGAATATACCGGCATTTTTGAGGGATACAATCTCATCATGCTCACAGCGGAGGGCTTCTCGCATATGGCGGTGAGCGAAGAGCTTACGCCCACGCTCCACAGGCTCATCAACACCGGCTTTGTCTTTGACGATTTCTACACGCCGGTCTGGAGCGTTTCAACATCAGACGGCGAATACGTCGCTTGCACGGGGCTTATCCCCGAGGAGGGCGTGTGGAGCTTCATGAAATCCGGTGAAGAGGGCAATGATATGCGCTTCACGATGGGGGAGCAGTTCAAGCGAATGGGCTGCGGCACGTTTGCCTATCATAACCACACGTTTGATTATTACGGCAGGGATATTTCGCACCCGAACATGGGATACACTTACAAAGGGCTCGGCAACGGGCTGGAGGTTGAGGAAACATGGCCCGAAAGCGATCTCGAAATGATGGAGAAAACGGTTGACGACTGGATAAGCCTAGACCATTTCCACGCATATTATATGACTGTCAGCGGGCACATGAATTACAGCTTTGAAGGAAACATGATGTCTTCAAGGCATCGGGAAGAGGTTGCTCACCTTGAGCTTTCGGAGCAGGCGCGGGCATACATCGCCTGCAATATAGAGCTGGACAAAGCCATAGAATATCTCCTCGCCCGCCTTGAAGAGGCAGGGAAGCTTGATAACACTTTAATCGTGATGTCGGCAGACCATTACCCTTACGGCCTTGAAAAGGAAGCAATTGATGAGCTTTCCGGGCATAAGGTGGAAGAGAACTTCGAGCTGTATAAAAACGCGGCGATAGTTTGGAGCGGCTCGATGACAGAGCCGGTGCATATAGAGAAGCCCACCTGCAGCATGGATTTGATTCCAACTATCTCAAACCTGCTTTCTCTGCCGTATGATTCCCGCATGCTCAGCGGAAGCGACGCGCTTTCAAGCACCATGCCGCTTATAGTGTTCAACGATGCAAGCTTCATCAAGGGGGATTTGCGGTATAACGCCAACACAGATGAGGCAATCAGCACGAACGGCACTGTTTACACCGATGAGCAAATAGGCGCGCTGGTAAGCGCGGTGGCAAGCAAGAATAAGGTCGCCGCCGCAATTCTGGATTATGATTACTTCAGCTATCTGCCCGAAGAAATAATGATGAAGACAGCGCCAGCCCCGCCGGGGATTTCGGTAGCTACACCGACAGCGGAATCAACAGGAGAATAGAGAGGGAGAAAATGACTAACCAAGAGATTTTGAGCCATGTAGACCACACGCTTCTGGCACCCACGGCGACATGGGAGGAGATTACGAAAATCTGCGGGGAAGGGGCAAACTATCAAACAGCCTCGGTGTGCATTCCTCCGAGCTTCGTAAAGCGCGCGCATGAGGTCTTTCCCATGCTCAGCATATGCACGGTGATTGGCTTCCCGCTCGGGTACAGCACGACAGAAACTAAGAAGGCGGAGATAACGCAAGCCATAACCGACGGCGCAAGCGAACTTGACGTAGTCGTGAATCTCGGCGATGTGAAGGACGGCGCTTTCGATAAAATCACGCGTGAACTCCGTGAGCTGAAAGAAATCTGCGGCAAAAGGATCATGAAGGTGATAGTTGAAACCTGTTATCTTACCGAGGAAGAAAAGATTGCGCTGTGCAAAGCTGTCACAGACAGCGGTGCGGATTTCATCAAAACATCCACAGGCTTCGGCAGCGGGGGCGCTGAGCTCGCGGACATAGAGCTTTTCAAGCAGCATATCGGCGCAAATGTGAGAATCAAGGCCTCTGGCGGCATAAGAACGAAGGAGGCTATGATAGCTTTTATAGAGGCGGGCTGTGATAGAATCGGAACAAGCGGAGCTGTAAGGGCAATGGACAGTTAAGGACGCAAGAGCATTGGCAGTAGGCGTTGCCCAACGGGGGCGGGTTTCCATGCCCGCCCCTACATAAAGAGTTTACGCGTAGTCCACGGAGGGAATTATGCGAATATATGATGTAATCCTTAAAAAAAGGAATGGTGGTGAACTATCTGATACTGAGATAGCTTTCTTTATAAAGGGCTTCACCGACGGCGAGATTCCGGATTATCAAGCCTCGGCGCTGCTCATGGCGATTTTCTTCGAGGGCATGAATGAACGCGAGACAGCCACGTTGACGATGGAGATGGCTAAGTCAGGCGATATGGTGGATTTATCAGAGATACCGGGCGTTAAGGTGGATAAGCATTCCACGGGCGGCGTCGGGGATAAAACCAGCCTCATTATTGCGCCGATTGCGGCGGCATGCGGGGTTCGCGTAGCGAAGATGAGCGGCCGCGGGCTGGGGCATACAGGCGGAACAGTCGATAAAATGAAAGCAATACCCGGCATGAGAACCTCATTAAGCCAAGCTGAATTCTTCAGCATTGTCGAGAAAATCGGCTGCTCGATAATCGGGCAGACAGGGAATATCGCGCCCGCTGATAAAAGGCTCTATGCCTTGCGTGATGTGACAGCTACGGTGGATAACCTCTCGCTTATTGCATCGTCCGTCATGAGCAAGAAGCTCGCGGCGGGTTCAGACGCGATTCTGCTCGATGTGAAAACGGGCAGTGGAGCGTTCGTCAAGAATCTTGAGAACGCCATTGCACTCGCACGGGAGATGGTCGCCATAGGTGAGAACAGCGGCAAGCGGATGCTCGCGCTTGTTACGGATATGGATACGCCGCTCGGCTGTGCCATCGGGAACGCGCTGGAGATTATCGAGGTCTGCGATGTTCTGAAAGGGAGAGGCCCTGCCGATTTAACCGAAATTTCGCTTGTCTTGGCGGCGAACATGATTTATCTCGCGGGGAGGGGAACGCCGGACGAATGCCGAAAGCTTGCTGAAGAGGCGCTTGAAAGCGGCGCCGCATTTGATAAGCTTTGCGAGATGACAGAGGCACAGGGTGGAGACGTGAGCTATCTCAATGATACGGAGAAGTTTGCAAGGGCTGAATGTATAGGTGAGTTCAAGGCTGAAAGAGGCGGCTGCATAAGCCGAATGGATTCTGAGGTGTTCGGTACGGCTTCGGTCACTCTGGGGGCAGGGCGTAAAAAGCTGGGCGACGATATCGACTTCGCCGCGGGGATTATCCTGGAAAAAAAGACGGGCGAACGAGCCGAGGCGGGCGAGATTATCGCGAGGGTATATGCTTCAAGCGAAGATAAAATAGAGGCCGCGAAGGATATACTGAAAGAGGCGGTGGAAATAAGCGATGAGCCGCCCGCGAAAAAACCGCTTATCATTGCCAGAGTGAGCAAAAATAGTATAGAAAGATTTTGAGGAGGAAACATGGATATGCCAATGATGGAACAGTTGGAATTGATTCTGCGCCTGTTCGTTGCGTCAATTTGCGGTGCGGCGATAGGGCTGGAGCGAGAAAATCACATGAAAACGGCGGGCATACGCACACATTTGATTGTATCTCTGGCGTCTGCGCTTATGATGGTGGTTTCAAAATATGGCTTCTTTGATTTGGTGGAAAAGGGGCTGAATTACGACGCCTCAAGGATAGCGGCGGGCGTTGTTACAGCCGTCGGGTTTCTCGGGGCGGGAGTTATCTTCGTGCGCAAGCAGAACGTCAGCGGCATCACGACCTCGGCGGGAATCTGGGCGACTGTCGGCGTGGGCATCGCAATCGGTGCGGGAATGTATCTCATCGGCGCAGTCACCACGGCTATGATTATTCTTGTCCACTTGGTGCTCCAGCATAAATCGAAGCTCATTAAAGAAACGATGACAGAGCACATCACGCTGGTTCTTTCCTCGGAAGAAAATATTGACGATATTCTCTCCAGCGTCTTTACCACGCGGAACATTGACATAATCAATCTGAAAATCAAGCGTCTGAAGGAGGATAAATTCGAGCTGCGTCTGTTCGTAAAGTATCCTGACAGCTATGAAATCGTCGACATAACGCAATTGCTCAAGGATGTGCCGAATATTATTGAGATTGAGGTGTAGATTTTCAATAGTATAAGCCCCTCTGGGGGCTTTTTCTTTTCATATTTCTTAAAAATATCAATATAATTCTTAAGAAAGTTAATTTTCATATTGACCTTTCAGAAAAAGAGTAGTAAACTTATTTCAGAAAGCAAAAGCCAAAGGAGGAAAAAAATGGATAAGAAGCTGCACCACGCGCCAACCACGTGCCCGGTATGCGGAGGTGGTATGCTCATTACTACGATGCACTGCGCTGCCTGCGGTACGAATGTGAGCGGAGAGTTCAGCCCGTGCAAATTCTGCATGCTTGATGAGAAAAATCTCAATTTCGTCGAGACCTTCCTGCGCTGTAGGGGCTCAATTAAAGAAATGGAGAAGGTTCTGGGAGTAAGTTACCCGACCGTCAAGAACATGATGGAAGCTGCGCTGGGTGCGTTAGGCCTGAACGAAAAGGCGGAGAATGTCAGCGCGGAAAAAGAGGCCAAGGAGGCCATACTCGAAAAGCTGCATTCAAAGGAGATAGACATGGAGACAGCGCTTAAGGAACTGAAAGGTATTAAGGAGGAATAATCATGACAGAGAGAGAAAGAATTCTATCAATGGTGGCTGACGGAACCATCACAGTAGAAGAGGCGGACAGATTGCTTGAATACTTTGAAGAGCATAAGGAAGTGCCGGGCGAAGAATTTGCCGCGGGGGAGAGCGAAACGAAGTCGGAAGCTCAAGCGCCGGCGGAGAGCGCGGCGAGCTCGAATCCGCAGAGCCAAGCTTCCTCTAATATTCACAGCTTTGATATTTCATGGGTGAGCGGCCCGATTGAAATAAGAAGCTATGAGGGAAGTGAGATCAACGTGACGGAATATTCCCGCTCGGAGCTTCGCGCGGAAGACAAGATGTATATCTATGAGGAAAACGGGGTTCTATACATAAACTGGATTGAAAAATGGAGCGGATATATCCTCACCTCTATTACGAATTTCTTCAGCAGAATCGGGCTTTCAAAGCATCTGATTATCGAGGTGCCGCGAGAGCTGGCAGGGAAAATTGAAAGCGTAAAGTGCAACGGTGTTTCAAGCAAGATTTCCATGGAGAATCTGACCGCGAACGGCATCAAGCTTGATTCCACTTCGGGGTCTGTTGATTTGGCGGGCATAAGCGCCCAGGAGATAAAGATAAGCTCCGTCTCCGGCGCGCTCAGGCTTGACGGCGTGACGAGCGGGCGCATCAAGGCGGAATCCACCTCGGGGAGCGTTACGGCGGAGAATATCTCGGTAGGCGACGGCAATTTCAGCACGATTTCCGGCTCGGTGAAATTCTTCGGCGCGGCAACGGCGCTTAAATGCAACACGGTTTCCGGCTCGATTCAGCTTGACCTCGCCAACACTGCTGACAAGCTGAGCCTGGATACGGTCTCCGGCTCGCAGAAGGTCTGGCTGAATGATGATAACGGCTTCAACGCGAAGTATTCCGCGATGTCCGGCAAGTTTGAGACGGAGTTTCCGGTTGAGCGCCGCAAGGAGGACAAGCATTCCGGCAGGGCGATTTATCTTGACGGCCACACGCGCATGAATTTCTCAAGCGTGTCCGGCTCAATGAGGATTTTCAGGAAAATCAGAGCGTAAGCAATAGCGGTTGTATTGGATAGACAAAGGAAAGCCCGGGGTGACCCGGGCTTTTTTGCGTTGTTAACTTAGTAATTCGGAGACTCAATGAGGATAGCTAGCTTTTTCATAAAAGTCACTCCGTCATTTTGATATACATCACGTCATAAACCGGCACGATATATGTCCCGTCCTCCTGCAAAACCTCTGTTTCCACCTCGCCTTTTTTGATGTAGAACTTATAGCAAGGCGTAAAATAGCCTACTTCAACATGCGCGTCATAATAAATCTCAACGCGCATGTCCTCAACGCTCGCGTCGGGGTATTTCTCCTTTGCATAGTCTAAGACAATATCGTATGTAACAGCAGGTTTTTCTTCTGAAAGGGGTGGGTTAAAGTTGGTAATATGCAAAAGTGCACCGTTTGCTCCAGGAACAACAATCAGTCGAATAAGCTGAAATTGCTGGTTATAAACACTTTCAGTATAGTTCTCTGAAGCTTCTGTTATAGTATAATGGTAAAGATTTCTCTCGCCATCACTATAGTAATTAGTCTTATCCTGTATTTGAGGATTCTCAATGTCCAAATACTGAAGGGCGGATTTTACGAGAGTATTCTCAAGAAATGTTCCGTTGACTATATCAGTTTCTAGATTGAAGTTTGGGGTAGAAAGTGAAACCACTCCTTCCTCTGAGTGAAACTTATTACCACTCTCATCATTATATACCATCCATGTGGAGAATAGCTCATCGGGAACAATTTCAAATTCTACGGCTTCATCTTCCCCGAATACCAAGCCGAGATATTCTCTCAGCTGCTCCGCGAAAAGAAACCGATGCTCCTCTGTGACTTCATATAGCGGTTCATCGGTATAATAGTTGTGAGGATAAGGGTTCTCATATACAGGAAAGGAAGTCATAGAAGAGGTGTCCTCATCAATGAGGTTTTCTTCAACATTTGTTGTCACCTCACTGTCTCCGCCTCCGTCAATCAAAGGCTGAAACTCCCGGATTTCGATTTCTTCCGGTACGATTACCGCCACTTCAGAAGTTTCGAGAGCATCTTGAGATGACGCCGTTTCGTTGTTAGATGCAGTGCAGGAAGTCAAAGTAAACACAAGCAAAAAAGATAGACAAAATAGTACTATTTTCATAATAGTTCTCCTTGTTTTTTATTATTCATCACACATAAGTTGCACTAAAGGTCATCCGCATAGATTATGAAGCCCGTAGCGTCATAATTAGTATTATACCCATAAACACTGGAAGCGGGAACAGAGTACACGCCTGAATAATTATTATGCGGGTCATTAATGATAGCTTTGTATGAGCCGGAAGTATAGGACATTCCTTTGATGACGACATAATGCCCACCTGTCGTATATGGGAAATAATTGTAATCTCTAATAACCAGTGTCGGCTGTACGGCGTGACCGTTCGAAAGGTTTTTAACAAGCAAATTTGTGTACTGCGCACTGGTGAAGCTGTGTGCATCTCCTGCCTTATACCTTACAGATTTCCCCGCTGCAGTTAAATATTGATTTAATGCGCTAGCAATATTGGGCGCATATTTATACTCTCCAGCTCCGTTGATTGCTAATACTGTATCTACAAAATCTTTTTCGAGGACAGATATTCCATAACTTGCCAATATCATTCTGCCGCTGGCACTGCCGCAGGTATCATTCTGTTGCTGGGGATATAACGGGACACTCACTGTTGGCGAAGGTGGCGTCGGCGCGGCAATAGTAAATGTTCTCGAGGCCCTTCCCTGTGCGGAGCGGACATCGGTATCCACATAGCTTCGGGAATAAAGTGTGACCGTATAATTGCCGGGTTCAGTAGGTGTAAAAGTCTTGTTATAGCTGGGAACAGTGGATTCACCTATCCAATTTTCTTTGCCGCCGTTCAAGCTCCAGCTTGCCGCCATGCGAAGGCACGGTGTAGATGAAGTGCCGCTTACGGTGACGGGTGAATTCAGCATAGCGCCGGAAATGGGGTTCAGCGTAACCGAGGGTGTAACCCGGTTATAAACATTGAAGCTTTTGCCCACCAAGCTTTTGCCGGCGTTCGGATGTGGTTCGTCATAGCTTCTCGCGTGGATAAATACTGAGTAATTGCCGGTGGTTGTTGGGGTAAAGGTTTTGGAATATCTGTTGCCCAAAATCTCACCCAGCCAATGCTCAGTACCGCCGTTTATTTTATAGCTTGCCGCCATACGAACGCAAGGAGTGGTGGCGCTTGCCGTAATAGTCACAGGCGTGCCGGGGTTCACATTGCTTGGGGCGTTGAAGGTAATAGTTGGATTGATGGGTTGAGGGGGCGGCGGAGCAGGCGCTGTAACGGTGAATGTTCTCGATGTACTTGTTGCATACGACTCTTTTGGATATATATCAGGATTGAGGTCTCTCGCATAAAGCGTAACACTGTAAGCACCGGCCTTAGACGCCGTAAAAGTTTTATAATAACTATTTGAATACACGTCTCCAAGCCAATAACTCACGCCGCCAACCGTATATTTCGCAGACATACGATAACATGGATTTGCCGCCGAGCCTTGCACAACGACGGTTTGCCCGACTGTTTTATTGGAAATTGAAGAAAGATTAAGGTACAATACCGAAAGTGCCTTTGCGTCTGTTTGCTTGGAAATCAGCTGTGATGAAGTGTCTATGCCATTCGCCGCATCTACAGGCACCGCAGTCAGTGTGAAAAGCAAAACTATCACCAACAGTATAGCCGATATTTTTCTTTTTGTCATCCTTTTTTACCTCCTAATAAAATTATTATTGGGATTTGCTATGTTTAGCCTTGATTCGCGCTTTTTCCCTCACATCATACGCATCATTCCTTCTTTGAGAAAGTATGACCTTTGCTAATGTGATAATAATAACATGGGGGTGAAATGTCAACGCGCAATGAGAAGTTAGCAGACACTGCTTCTTTCCCGCCCTTCTTTTATTGCCTTTCCCCCTTTAATGATATATAATTCTCTTATATAACAGCGAGGGGTGAGGGTTATGGAAAGCATGGCAGAGAATATCATAGAAATGCGGGGAATCACCAAGCGCTTTCCCGGGGTGGTGGCGAACGACGACATCAGCATAGAAATCAGGCGCGGCGAGATTTTCGCGCTGCTCGGAGAGAACGGCGCGGGGAAAAGCACGCTGATGAGTATGCTCTTCGGAATGTATGAGCCGGACGAGGGAGAAATCCATATAAGAGGAAAACGCGAGCGAATCACGTCGCCTGCAAAGGCGGCGGGGCTAGACATCGGCATGGTGCATCAGCACTTCAAGCTGGTCGAGAACTACACCGTCACCGAGAATATCGTCCTCGGCATCGAGCCGCTGAAAAAAAGGTTCGGGTTCATTCCGGCCGTGGACATCAAGGGGACGAATAAGAAGATTGAGGAGCTTTCAAAGCGCTATGGCCTTGAGGTTGAGCCGACAAGCCTCATTGAGGATTTGAAGGTCTCTGCGCGCCAAAGGGTTGAGATACTCAAAATGCTTTACCGCGAGGCGGAAATTCTCATCTTCGACGAACCCACGGCTATGCTCACGCCGCAGGAGATTGTCTTCCTCCTGGACATAATCAGAAGCCTGCGCGACGACGGCAAAACGATTATCCTCATCACGCACAAGCTTGAGGAAATCAAGCAGGTGGCGGACAGATGCGCTGTGCTGAATCAGGGCAGGCTCGTCGGCGTGCTGGACGTCGCGGAGACCTCCACAAAGGAAATGGCGCGCCTGATGGTGGGCAGGGAGGTGGATTTTGAAATAGAGAAGGCTCCCGCATCATTCGGCGAAACCGTGCTTCAGGTGGAGAATCTTACGGTGGAGAACAGCGATAAGTTCAAGGTCGTGAAGGACGTCAGCTTCAATGTCAGGCGGGGTGAAATCTTTGCGATTGCGGGGGTGGCCGGTAACGGGCAGATTGAAATCGCGGATGCCATCGCAGGGCTTGCAAGGGTAAGAAAAGGTAAAATTACGCTTCTCGGTGAGGACATAACCGCCGAAAACGTGAGGAAGCGCAATCTTCTCGGTGTGTCTTATATCCCTGAAGATCGCCACAACGTCGGGCTGATTCTTGACTTCACTCTGGCAGAAAACCTCGCGATGAAGAAGTATTTCATGAAGCCCTTTTCAAACCACGGTTTTTTGAATAAAGAGAAGTTCGGCGAGTATGCTGACGAGCTGATTGCAGAATATGACATACGCAGCGGGAGCGGCGGAGAGACCCCGATGCGCAGCATGAGCGGCGGCAACCAGCAAAAGGCGATTATCGCGCGCGAGGTCTCGCAGGATTCAGATTTCATGATATTCGTGCAGCCAACGAGGGGGCTGGATATAGGCGCCATCACGGCGATACGTGAAAGAATGATAGCAGAGCGCGACAAGGGCAAGGCGATTCTGCTTATCTCGCTTGAGCTGGATGAAATCATGGGCTGCGCCGATACCATCGGCGTGATATACAACGGTGAGCTACTGCGCATAGCCGACGCGAAGGCCATATCCATGAATGAGGTGGGAGAATACATGATGGGGGTGAGGA
>DBCZ01000050.1:0-6867 GCA_002293315.1 Ruminococcaceae bacterium UBA945 | reverse complement strand
ATTCTCTGCAGTCTCATCGCAATCTCCATCGTTATTCTTATCATAGGCAAAAACCCGCTGACAGCCTTTACAAGCATACTTCAGGGGAACGGATTGCTGCCGAAGCCGAACTATGCCGCGTATAAAGGCATGTTCACGGATTTCATGGAGTTCCTCGACGCCATGACGCCCATGCTCTTCGCCTCACTGGCGGTTGCGGTGGCGTTCAAGGCGGGGCTTTTTAACATCGGAATTTCAGGTCAGATGCTCCTCGGCGGCTTCATCGCCACGGTGACTATCGGCTACAGCGATTTGCCCGCATATCTCGCGAGGCCGTTGGTGGTTGTCGTGGGTATATTGGCGGGCGCTCTCGCGGGCGGGTTGATAGGCCTGCTGAAGTATAAGTTCAATATCAACGAGGTTGTGGCCTCGATAATGCTCAACTACATCTTCCAATATGTGATAAGCTTCTTCATCAACACAGAGTATGTAGACCCCGTCTCGCGTCACAGCCGTGCCGTGAGCGAAGAGGCAAGGCTCACGCTTATCAATGTGGAGGTCTTCGGGCTGAAAACACGAATTCCGCTTTGCTTTGTTTTCGCGGTACTGACGGCCATAGTGATTTTTATTTTGCTTTCAAAAACGAAGCGGGGCTATGAGATAAAGGCTGTGGGCCTCAACAGGCAGGCGGCAAAATACGCGGGCATCGGCGTGGGACAGAACATCGTGATGTCTATGACGATTTCGGGCGCGCTTGCAGGCTTAGCGGGCGTAACGTATTATCTGGGCTATTTCAACACGATTCAGCCCGGCACTCTCGCGAACCTCGGCTTCGATTCCATTGCTGTCTCGCTGCTTGGAAATTCCCATCCAATCGGCATAATTTTCTCATCGTCGCTGGTCACGGCGCTTAGCCAGGGCAGCACTTACATGAGCAGCACAGTCGGCGTGCGGCAGGAGATTGCCTCACTTGTGACGGGCATGATTCTCCTCTTCTCGGCATGTGGCGCGTACATACGATATATCGTCAACCGGGCGCCGGAGGCAAAGCTTAAAAAGCTGAAGCCTGCAAAAAAGGCGAAAGGAGGCGATGAAGCATGAATATGGTCATAATTGACGGCCTTTCGTTCGCCCTGCCGCTCCTGATAATCGCGATAGGCGGGATATATTCCGAGAGAAGCGGAATCACGAACCTTGCCTTAGAGGGGCTTCTCGGCTTCGGCGCCTTCACCGGCGGGCTATTCGTAGCGTTCTGCGGCGGTTTCTTTGAGCCGGGCTCAAGCGTGCCGATGTACCTCGCGTTCCTCTTTGCGGCGGCGGGCGGCGGCATCTTCGCGACGCTTCACGCGCTGCTCTGCATAAAATTTCAGGCGAATCAAGTAATAAGTGGTGTGGTTATCAACATTCTCTCCGTCGCGCTGACGGGCTTTTTGACGAACCAAATCAACACAAGCTTCTTCGGGCAGTCTTCAAATAAATTCCTGCTGGGCGTATCGCCGAGAATCACAATCCCCGTGATTTCGGAAATCCCCGTAATCGGCGCGATTTTTACGAATTTCTACCCGTTTGAGATAATTATCCTCGTGCTGCTTGTTGTGATGTGGTTTATTCTCTACCGCACGCGCTTCGGCATGCACCTGAGAGCCAGCGGAGATAACCCTCAGGCGGTTGACGCGGCGGGCATAAATGTTGCAAGGGTGCGCTTCTCGGCTGTGATGATTTCCGGTGCGCTGAGCGGAATAGGCGGCATGTGCTTTGCTTATTCAATCTCGACGAACTTCTCGCCGTCGGTATACTTCGGTGCGGGTTATCTCGCGATTGCCGCGCTGATTTTCGGCAACTGGAAAATCATGCCGACGTTTGCGGCCTGCCTGATTTTCGGCTTTGCGAGAAGCGGGGCATATCAGCTCGTGAAATATCTTGAGATGTCTTCAAGCGTTACCGACCTTGCAATGACACTGCCGTATATCCTGACACTGCTTCTGTTGGCGTTCTTCAGCAAGAGCAACCGCGCGCCCAGAGCACTGGGTGAAATTTATGATAAGAGTAAGAGGTAGAAATGAATATACGTTTTTATAACGGAAAGATTTGCACGATGGAAAACGGCACGGCTTTTGTCGATGAGCTATGGACGAATGGCGGCAAAATCGCTTATGTCGGCGCGTCAAAAGAGGCGGATATAATATTCGACAGAGAAATAGACTTGGACGGCAATTTGCTGATTCCGGGTTTCAAGAACGCGCACACGCATTCAGGCATGACTTTCCTGCGCAGCTTTGCTGACGATTTGCCGCTTCTTGACTGGCTGCACCATCAGGTGTTCCCGATGGAGGCCAAGCTCACGCCGGAGGATGTCTACTGGCTCTCGCGTCTCGCGATTATGGAGTATCTTTCCTCGGGTATGACGTGCAACATGGATATGTATATGGCCGATGAGATGGCGCGGGCGTCGATTGACAGCGGCTTCCGCACGGTGACGGTCAACGGGCTGAATAATTTCGGCGGCAGCGTGGAAGAGACAGAAGCGGAATATGACAGGCTGAACGCCATGCATGAGCGAATCGGCGCGTGTCTGGGTTTTCACGCGGAATACACGTGTTCGCCGGAGCTTCTTAAAGAAATCGGCGAACTGGTAAATAGGCGCAGACTGCCGATTTTCACACACAGCAGCGAGAGCCTCCGCGAGGTGAACGAATGCCTTGAGAGAACCGGCATGACGCCCACGGCATGGATTGACAGCTTCGGCATATTCAATTATGGCGGCGGGGCTTATCACTGTGTGCATATGACAGACGACGATTTGAGCATAATGAAAAAGCGCAATATGGCAATCGTGAGCTGCCCGGGCAGCAACACTAAGCTCGCGAGCGGCATAGCGCGGATAATCGATATGCTGAGCATGGGCATAGACGTGGGCATTGGCACAGACGGCCCGGCGAGCAACAACTGCCTTGATATGTTCCGCGAAATGTTCCTCATGACCGGCTTGCAAAAGCTGCGGCTTGACAATGCCGCAGCCCTGCCTGCCGAAGACGTGCTGAAGATGGCGTGCGTTACGGGCGCGAGGATTATGCGCCTGACCGAATGCGACAGTCTCGCCGCCGGCAAAAACGCTGATTTGACCGTAATTGACATGCACCGCCCGAATATGCAGCCCGTGAACCACGAGATAAAGAATCTGGTTTACAGCGGGAGCAAAGAAAACGTGAAGCTGACGATGATAAACGGTGAAATCCTCTATGAAAACGGTGAGTTTTTCGTCGGCGAAAAGCCTGAGTATATCTATCAAAAGGCAAATGAAATCATAGACAGAATGAGATAAGCAAAGCCCGTCACATGATTGTGACGGGCTTAAATATTGACATTGTGTAAACTTTTTTATTGCGTATTGTATATGCTATGTTGAAGTGCTACTATTGAGCTATAACTATAAGGAGGCTGTATCATGGATATAAAAAGTTTGGTTTCGCAGATGACGTTGGAGGAAAAGGCAAGCATGTGTTCAGGCGCTAATTTTTGGCAGACACAGGGCATAGAAAGGCTTGGCATTCCGCCGATGACGGTGACGGATGGTCCGTGCGGTGTTAGGAAGCAGGAGGGCGCAGCAGATCATCTTGGCATACACGAAAGTGTAAAGGCGATAAGCTTTCCTACGGGCGCATGTGTGGCGAATTCATTTGACAGAGATTTAATCAGAAGGTCCGGCGAAGTGCTCGGCGAAGAGTGCCAGGCGTTAGATGTGGGCATTTTGCTTGGTCCCGCGGTGAATATCAAGCGTTCGCCGCTATGCGGAAGGAATTTTGAGTATTATTCGGAAGACCCGTATCTCTCCGGTGAACTTGCCGCAGCGTACATTGATGGCGTGCAGAGCCAAAACATCGGCACAAGCATAAAGCATTTCGCGGCGAACAGCCAGGAACACCGCCGTATGACGAGCGACAGCATTGTGGACGAGCGCACGTTCCGTGAGATTTATCTGCCTGCGTTTGAAATTGCCGTAAAGAACTCTAAGCCGAGGACGGTTATGTGCTCTTACAACAAGATAAACGGCACTTTTGCTTCAGATAATCACAGGCTGCTCACGGAAATCCTTCGTGATGAGTGGGGATTTGAAAACGCCGTGGTGAGTGATTGGGGTGCGGTAAATGACCGTGTTGAGGGCATTATTGCGGGCATGGATTTGGAAATGCCCGGCAATTCCACTGAAAATGACGCATTTGTGCTTGAGGCAGTGAAATCAGGCAAAATCAGTATGGAAAAACTCGATTTAACCGTTGAGAGAATACTCAAACAGGTTTACGCGTATATGGAAAACCGGAAAGAGGGCGCGGTATTTGACTATGAGCGCGACCATGAATTCGCGAGAAATCTTGCGGCAGAGTCAATGCCGCTATTGAAGAATGACGGCATACTCCCGCTTTGTAAATCCGGCACATATGCCTTCTTGGGGAAATTTGCCGAAAGCCCGCGGTTCCAGGGCGGCGGAAGCTCGCATGTGAATTCATATAAGGTGACAAACTCGATTGAAGCGGCGAAGGGGATAAATATTGCTTACGCGCAGGGCTATATAACTGAAGAGGACAGAACAGACGACGATCTGCTCGCGGAAGCGGTTAAAACCGCCCAAAATGCCGATGCCGCAGTTATCTTTATCGGCATACCGGATGCACTGGAATCAGAAGGATTTGACAGGGCAAACATGAAAATCCCCGTGTGTCAGGAGAAGCTGATTGAAGAGGTTGCCAAAGTTCAGCAGAATATCGTCATAGTGGTTGAGTGCGGCGGGGCGATTGAAATGCCGTGGATTGGCAGCGTCAAAGCGGTGCTTTACGCCTATCTCGGCGGGGAGGCCGTCGGTGCGGCGGTGAATGATATTATCTTCGGCGACGTAAATCCCTCCGGCAAGCTTGCAGAGACATTTCCGCACCGCTTGGAGGATAACCCATCCTATCTTTACTATATCGGCGAGGGGGATAAGGCTGAGTACCGCGAGGGTATCTTCGTGGGCTACAGATATTATGACAAGAAAAAGGCGGATGTGTTGTTCCCGTTCGGACACGGGCTTTCATACACAAACTTTGACTATGGAGAACTAACGCTTGACAAAAACGAAATGGATGACACGGAAACGCTTACGGTGACATGCAAGGTTAAGAACACTGGAAGCCGAGAGGGCAAGGAAATAGTGCAGCTTTATGTGGGAAATAACTGTGTGCCGGGCGGAACAATCAAGTCCGATAAGGAACTGCGTGGTTTTGAGAAAGTATCGCTTCAACCGGGAGAAGAGAAGACGGTTGAGTTTAAGCTGAATAAACGCGCGTTTGCGTATTACAATACGGAGCTTAATGGTTGGCATGTTGAGAGCGGTGAGTATAAAATCCTCATCGGCAAGTCAAGCAGGGAAATAGTCCTTGAGAGCGCGGTCGCGGTGAAATCTACAACGCAGATAAAGAGGGTGTTTACGATTAACAGCACACTCGGCGACATTATGAGCAACCCGAAGGGGCAGGAGATAGTCGGGCAGATGATGCAACAGGCCAATACAGGCATGGATATTGACGGCGTAGCATCAGTTCTGGGCTCAAAAGAAGCCTTGATGGAAATGATCGGAAACATTCCGCTCAGAACCCTTACATCGGCTATGGGTGCAATGGGAGGGAATAAGTTTACCAAGGAACAGGCAGAGGGGCTTGTTCAGCTTCTCAATTCATAAGACTTACGAAAGCCTCCCGATTAATCTGCATCGGGAGGCCTTTTTTACAGCAAATCCTCATATTCTTTTAGGGCTTTTAAGCCTGCTTCCGTAACGGCATAGATATTGTTTTTGCCAATCTTGGCGGTGACGGCATACCATTTATAGTAATTCCTGCCGAGGATTACCGCGGCTTTCTCAATGCCGGTTTCAGCCCTCACTTCGGCGGCGGTCTGCTCGCCGGCGTCTCTCAGAAGCTTTGCTATGCGCAGGGCCTGTTCTTTGTATACTGTCATGATTTTTCGCCGGGTCACGCCGCCTGTGTTGAGGCTTCCGGTTCTGCCGTTATGCTCGGTTAGAACAGCGAGCCTCTCGCGTTTGTCTTTTCTTATGCCTTTGAAGATTTCCGGGTTAACCGCGACGTCTATCTGCGGCTTGCCTTCGCTTGTGAAGCCGACGAAAATCAAGCCGAGCTCAAGCTTCCTGCACAGCCGAAGCATGTCATGATACCTCGGCGCCATGTAGCCGCGTTTGGGCAGCGGCACGGCCAGATAGACGCTCTCCGCAATGCGCTGCCTCTCAAGCCCCTGATAGATAAGCTCCATCGTGAAGCCTGTTTTCAGCTCCACTACGATGAGCTCATCCCCTTTTACGGCGGTAACGTCACAGCCGCGCACCTCGGCCTTTACGTCATAGCCGAGAGATGAGAGATAATCCCGCACGGGCTCATATAAATTGCTTTCTGATATTTTCCGCATGGCTTATTCAGTATAATCCTGGAAGGGCTCCAGGTCTGAATAGTCATCGGGGTTCGGGGAGGGAGTAACCTCGGGTGCTTCATAGATGACTTCGGGAGGGTCATATTCCTCTGTTTCATAGAAATCCACCTGCAATACGAAGCTTAAATCGCTCATGCTCACAGCCACTATGGATTGACTTGAAACCGTATATATAAGCTCGTTTGCATAGGTTGAGCGCATCGGTAGCCGGTTTTCATTGGTGTAAACACCCTCTTGATGCGGTGAGAACATCGGGTCGGTGATTATGCCTTTCAGCGAAAAGCCGCCATCCTTTGAGACGTTCAGCACCATTGCGCCACTGCTGAATTCACTCGTGATTTTCTGGTCACCGACGGTTACGAAATCGTCATAGAAGGAGTAGGGAATCACGAGCAGGCCGGTGCTTCGGATAAAGGT
>DBCZ01000073.1:19252-19518 GCA_002293315.1 Ruminococcaceae bacterium UBA945 | reverse complement strand
TTTGCCGTGTATGAGTATTGCAATCTGCACGGGCTTTGGGAAACAAAAAGCGAATGAGCCTCATGGCAAAACCCCCGACGCAGGTCGGGGGTTTTTACGTTTGAAGCATTATTTGTTTGCGCTTAGGATTGCATCTCTGAGGAAAACCGCGCAGCCTGAAATATTGTTGTCGTAATAAGCCTTGAATCTCTCATCGGCGACATACATCTCGGCAAGGCCGTTGTGCGCCTCTTTTGAGTATGCCTGCCAGGTGTACATGAGCCAGT
>DBCZ01000073.1:17077-19209 GCA_002293315.1 Ruminococcaceae bacterium UBA945 | reverse complement strand
CTCCTCTTCGAGGCTTTTCATCTCCCTGTATTCCTCCTCTGTGAGGCTCATCAGCTTCGCGTTTGAATCATCTATGGCTTCGCCGTACTTTTCGCGCAGCTCTGTACCGAACTTTGCTTCGTTTTCTTTGATAAGCTCTCTTTTGAAGCCCTCAAATTTCTCTTTGCTTTCCATATGTATTTCTCCTTTCTGAGCTTTGATTGTTTTTTCGATAGTTCGAATCATTTTCTTGATTCTTCTGCTCTCCCGCCTGAGATAATCCAATTGATTTTCAAGCGAGCCGCCGTTATCAGGGTTTTCAAGCCGGGTTTTAATTGCTTTGAGCGGCAAGCCGATTTCCTTGAGGAAGAGAATCTGCTGGAGCGTGTCGATATTCGCCTCGGAGTATTCTCTATAGCCGTTCTCGGGGTTTCTCTTCGGCGAGAGCAGGCCGATTTCGTCATAATGATGCAGCGTGCGTATACTCACCCCGCTCATTTGCGCAACTTCCTTTGCATTGTACATAGTGCCCTCCTTTCTGAGCTCAAGCCTATTATAAACCATTACGTTACGTGAGAGTCAAGAGAGAATTTATTCCAACGAAATATTTATGTTATAAATATTGACATGCGATGTTCACTGTGATAAAATTGAACCAACAGGGATTATGTATTACACTAATTTCCATAAGAGCCCATAATTTCATATTAAGGATGCGATTATTATTAAAAGAACAAAGAAGATTTGCGCATGTCTGCTTTCGGTTTTGCTTCTATTCAGTCTAGTTGCTTTGCCGGCTAATGCGGCAAACGTCGTCAGCGGCGGCACTTCAAACAAGGCGTACATGGACATTGAAACCGCGCCTGAGAGCATGAAGGCCGAAATTCTCTCGGAACGCAAGAAGATTATCTACAGCACTTCTTGGTCAGCACCGGGAGAAGATGTTTTTATCTTTTCACATGATGTAGAAGCAAGCCGGAAAAGCGGCCATATTGAAGGGAAAAAATTCGTGAGAATGTTACCTGAATTCTATGATGTATTCCCTTCGGATTGGGAGATTCCGAAAACTTAAACTGCTAAGGCATTGGCACCTGAGCTGCCAAAAGCCCTTGCTGCCGCTAACCCAATTGGTTTTCTGGGAAACGTTTATCTGAGGACACATACGAATACTAACGCTACACCATTTTATAATTTTCTGGGAAATGGGGGCGCCGTAGATATTCTGGCAATCACACTTCCGGGAGCTTCATACAATGCCGGTTTCACGCTTCGTGCATCCGGCGAAAATGACATATATGCGATAAATATGCCATTAGGAACGGGACTTAGGAATATTTGCAAGAAAGACTGGTCTTATTCCACAAGGGCAAGTACCTACAGTACCAATGGTTCTGCGTTGATGATTGTATCTGTACCGTAAAAATGAAATCGGGTAATACATTTTCCTGACAGCAAATACTTATCAAGGGCGGTGTACCGTGTGGTATACCGCCTTTTTATTATGTGAAAAATGTTTCTTTGCGCTTATGCGGCGCTCATGTTATACTATTGGAAAACAGACGCGATTTAAGTTGAGAGGGGGCTTTCTGTGCGGAGAAAACATGGTGATGTCAAGTGAAGAAGCTGAGAGAGAAACTGAATGAAGCTTTTGCCGCCGTTTTGCCTATTTCGCTGATTGTGCTGGCGCTTTCACTTGTGCTGCTGCCGATGGACGTCGGCACGGTGATGCTTTTTATCTTCGGGGCGATTCTGCTGATTATAGGCATGGCGCTGTTCCAGCTGGGTGCGGAGACGGCGATGATTCCCATGGGCGAGGGCACGGGTGTGCAGATAAGCAAAACGCGAAATCTCCTGCCGATTATAATTTTGAGCTTCGCCGTGGGCATGCTTATAACCATTGCCGAGCCTGATTTGCAGGTGCTGGCGAATCAGGTGCCGTCGATTCCGAATCCTGTGCTGATTTGGACGGTGGCAATCGGCGTGGGGATTTTCCTCGTCTGCGCCATATTAAAGATACTTTTCAAAATCAGCCTAAATAAACTGCTATTGATTTTTTACGGGGTTCTGTTCGCGCTTACGATATTCGTGCCGCAGGATTTTCTCTCCGTGGCATTCGACGCGGGCGGCGTGACGACAGGGCCGATAACCGTACC
>DBCZ01000073.1:0-17068 GCA_002293315.1 Ruminococcaceae bacterium UBA945 | reverse complement strand
GCCGCGCAGGACAGCTTCGGGCTTGTTGCGCTGTGCAGCGTTGGGCCGATTCTGGCCGTGATGATACTCGGGATTTTCTATAATCCCACCGGCGCGACGTACACGCCCGTGGAAATCCCCGTGGTAGAGACAACGAGGAACCTCATGAGGGAATTTGCTTACGCCCTCCCAACCTATCTGAAAGAAGTGAGCATTGCGCTGCTGCCTATAATCGGCATGTTCTTTGTGTTGCAAATTATAAGGAGAAGATACACTGTAAAGCAAATCAGGCGCATGCTTGTGGGCTTTCTATATACATATATCGGGCTTGTGCTGTTCCTGACAGGTGTGAACGTGGGTTTTATGCCTGTGGGGCATCTGTTCGGCTCTGACTTGGCAAAGACAGACTTCAAGTGGCTGCTTGTTCCGCTGGGAATGCTGATTGGCTTCTTTATAGTTAAGGCTGAGCCGGCGGTGCAGGTGCTGAACCATCAGATTGAAGACGTAACAAACGGCGCGATTTCCCACAAGGTGATGAACCGCGCGCTGCAAATAGGCGTATCGGTTTCGGTGGGGCTTTCGATGCTGCGCGTGCTGACGGGAATTCCGATATTGTATTTCCTGCTTCCGGGATATATAATTGCTATGGCGCTTACGTTCTTCGTGCCGAAGATATTCGTCGGCATCGCCTTTGACAGCGGCGGTGTGTGCAGCGGCCCGATGACGACCACCTTCCTTCTGCCGCTCGCGATGGGCGCGTGTGAGGCCGCCGGCGGCAATGTTATGACTGACGCCTTCGGCGTGGTGGCGTTCGTTGCGATGACGCCGCTGATTGCCGTACAGATAGTTGGCTTGATTTATGTTTTGAACGAGAAGAAACTGCCCGTTACGCAGGCAGAGCCGGTATTCGCGCCGGAACCTGACGATGATGAAATCGTAGATATAGACGAGGAGGATTTTTCCGATGAGCAATCATAATAATGCTTCCGGCGGCGAGACAATCACCGATACGCTCGTAAAGAGCATGGACAGAAATCCGGAGGTCAAAGATGCAATCTTAAAAGAAGCTGCGAGGAAGCATGCCTCACTGAAGCTGCTGGCCGTTATACTCAGCGAGAGCAAGGCAAAGCAGGTGGAAAATCTCTTCAACATTGCGCGCGTACATATGCAGTTTCAGTTTCGCGGGGAAGGCACCGCAAGCTCGGAACTGATGAGTATCCTGGGGCTTGGAAGCACCGCAAAGGTCATCGCGTTTTGTCTTGTGCCGGCAAACATAGCGGGCGACCTAATGAAGAACATTACGGATTTGCTGATATTGCAGGTTAGAGGAAACGGCATTGCCTTCACCTTGCCTATCTCCGGCGCGGTGCTCAGGATAGTAAAGCTCCTCGACGAGGAGGCACGTGAAAAGCTGCACGAACACATTGAAAGCGAAGTGGAAAAGATGAAAACAGAAGCAACGCATGAGTTAATAATATCGGTCACGAACCCGGGCTACAGTGAAGACGTCATGGACGTGGCGAAGCAGGCCGGCGCCACCGGCGGCACGGTGATTCACGCGCGTCAGGCAGGCGGCGCAGACGTGCTGAAGGTCTTCGGCGTATCTATTCAGGGTGAGCGCGAGATTGTGGCCATTCTGACTGAAAAAGAAAAGAAGCTTGACATAATGAAGGCCATTAACGGGAGCTTCGGCTTTGCTTCGGAGGCTAAGGGGCTGACGATTTCCCTGCCCGTTGACGGGGTGGCAGGACTTTAAGGGCAATGGACAATTGACAATGGACAATGGACAATTAGGGGCGCAAGGGCAGTTGACAGTTAAGAGATAAAGCACCCGGCGCTACGCGCCACCCCGCTGGGCAACGCCTCTTTACAAAAGAGGGCGAAGGACAATGCGCGTGACAGGTGCTTTGTGATATGAACAACTGACATTTGAGGTAACAAAATGAATGCGATTCTGTATGCGGCCGCAGGAACGGGCTTCACATTTTTGATGACGACTCTCGGCGCGGCGGTGGTTTTTCTTTTCAGGAAAGAGCAAAACTTCGCGAAGATGCAGAAGATTTTCATGGGCTTTGCGGCGGGTGTTATGATTTCCGCCTCGATTTTTTCGCTTATTCTCCCCGCCATTGAAGAGGCCGAGGCACAAGGCATGAACGGTCTGCTCCCCTCCGCGGGCGGGTTTGCGCTCGGCGTGATTTTCATGCTTCTCTTGGATACTCTCCTCCCCCACCTGCACCCCGGCACAAAAAACCCCGAGGGTCCCGCTTCAAAAATTAAGCGCACCACGATGCTGGTTTTCGCGGTGACGCTTCATAATATTCCGGAGGGCATGGCCGTTGGGCTGGCCTTTTCTCTTGCGGCACAGCACCCGGCAAACCCTGCCTTGCTCACAGCCGCGATGGCATTGGCTGCGGGAATAGGAATTCAGAATTTCCCGGAGGGCGCTGCGATTTCACTGCCGCTTAAAAATGAGGGGATGAAATCCGGCAGAGCTTTTCTATTCGGCAGCATGAGCGGGGTTGTCGAGCCGATTTTCGGCGTACTCACGGTGCTTGTGGCGGGCACAGTTGCCGCCGTCATGCCGTGGCTGCTGTCTTTCGCGGCGGGCGCGATGTTGTTCGTCGTGGTGGATGAACTTATCCCCGAAACGAACAGCGGGAGCGAGCACTCAAACGTCGGAACAATCGGCGTGATGGTCGGGTTCTTGATTATGATGATACTCGATGTGGCGTTGGGATAAAAAGAGAACACCTTGCGGTGTTCTCTTTTATTTGATTCAGCTTTCGAGAATTTTCTTATATAGCCTGATGTATTCGCCTGCGGATTTGCCCCAGCTGTTGTCGCATTCCATTGCGCGCTCAACAAGCATCTGCCAGCCTTTTTTATCCTTGTTGTAAGCGCCGAGAGCGCGGTGGACGGAATGGAGCATATCACCCGTATTGTACGTCTTGAACGTGAAGCCGTTTCCCAATCCGTCGCCGCTGTCTGTGATTGAATCCTTTAACCCCCCCGTTTCACGGACGATCGGTATCGTGCCGTAGCGCAGGGAAATCATCTGCGAGAGGCCGCACGGCTCGCTTTTGCTGGGCATGAGGAAGATGTCTGCCGCGGCGTAAATCTTTCTTGACAGCTCCGGCACAAAACCGAGGCAAAGCGAGAATCTGCCGGGATATTTCTCCTGCATCCACCTGAAGAAATTCTCATACTCCAGCTCGCCCGAGCCCAAAATGACGAACTGCGCGTTGGAGTTTTCCATGATATTGTCCACGCCGGCCTTGACTAAATCCAGGCCCTTATGCGCGACGAGGCGCGTCACCATGCCGATGAGCGGCACCGTCGGGTTGACCTCGAGATTGAGGCGTTCCTGCAGACGCTGCTTGTTTTCAAGCTTCTTCTTGAAGCTTTCGATATTATAGTTCTCGAAGATGTCCTTATCTGTTTCGGGGTCATAGTTGACGGTATCAATACCGTTCAAGATGCCCGAAAGCTTCCATGAGCGCTCATGCAGAATCGGGTCCAGGCCATGCGAGAACCATGGGTCGAGAATCTCCTCCGCGTATGTGGGACTGACAGTTGAAACCCAGTTGGAGCATTCAATGGCACCCTTCATGAGATTGACGTCTTTGTTGAATTCGAGGAGTTGGGATGAGTATTTCGGAATGCCGAAAACGTCTTCCAGAATCTCTGTGCCATACTGCCCCTGATATTGAATATTGTGAATTGTGAACAGCGTTTTGATACCTTGATACCAGCTGTCATTTGCGTAGAAGAGGCGGTAATAAGCCGGCACGAGAGCAGTCTGCCAGTCGTTGGTGTGTATTATATCCGGCTTGAAGTCGATGTATGGCAGCATCTCAAGAATGGCGCGAGAGAAGAAGGAAAATCTCTCGGCGTCGTCGAAGTGACCGTAAATCCCGCCGCTTCGCTTGAAATAGTATTGGTTATCGATGAGGTAATAGATAACTCCGTCAATCTTAGCCTCGAAGATGCCGCAATACTGCCTTCTCCACGCCACAGGAACACTGATGCTCGTAAGGAACTTCATCTTATCCTTGAACTCCTGCGAGATGGAATCGTAAAGCGGGAGAACCACGCGGCAGCCGATAAGGCGCTTCCTCAGTGCCTTAGGCAGCGAACCCGCCACATCGGCAAGCCCGCCTGTAGCCGAGAACGGTAATGCTTCACTTGCGCAATAAAGTATTTTCATTCAACCACTCCTTTCATAAATACACTATCATTTTACCTGCACGGAGTGCATAGTCGTCACTCCCCGTTGGGCGCACCTACCAGACTTTGTATTTCTATCCTTTGCCCTTAACTATCAACTATCAACTATCAACTCTCAACTGCCCTACACTGTGCTGCCTTTCATGACGAAAACGGGATAGGTGTGATAACCCATCAGCGTTTTGTCTTCGGTGAACGTGACGTTCTTATCCGCGACGACGTAATCAAGGCGGCAGCCGCTTTCTACGACGCTGTCCTGCATGACGACGCAATTTTTCAGCACGGCGCCCTTCTTGACTTTCACGCCGCGGAAGATAACGCAGTTTTCTATTTCGCCGTCAATTTCGCAGCCGTCTGCAATGATGGAATTTCTGACCACCGAGCCGAGACCATATTTCGTCGGGCGGTCGTCGCGCGTTTTGGTGTAAATCGGGTGGAGCGGGTTGAAGAGCTCCTCGCGCACCTTTGGGTCAAACAGCGCCATGTTTGCCTTGAAATAAGCGTCGAAGGCGGTTATCTGATACGCCGCGTTCTTGAATTCATAGCCGCACACGCGAAGCTCCGGCAGCTTTCTTTGAATTACGTCTCTGTCGAAATCGTAGAGATTACGGCTCATGCAGTCATCAACAAGCTCTGTCAGAAGGCTTTTCTTCATGAGATAAACACCCATGCCGCAGTTACATTCGTTATCGCTGCCGCGCTTGATGAACACCTCGCGCACAACGCACTGCGGGTCAACCGTGAAGATGACGTTTTTATCAGTATCGGGCGAAGTGCCGCGATGGTAGAGGGCTGTGATGTCAGCCTCCATTTCATCGTGAAAATCAAAGACATCCGAGAAATCGCTGTTCGCGATGAAATCGCAGTCACCCAGCAGAATGTATTCCTGCGTTGACGTGCTTATATATCTTTTGATTGAGGAGAGCGCCTCAATCCTGCCGTTTTGCCTGTTCTTCATCGTGCCGAACGGCGGCAGCAGCATAAGGCCTTCGTTTTTGCGGGATAAATCCCATGCCTTGCCCGAGCCGAGGTGATCCATCAGCGAGAGGTAGTTTTCCTCTGTGATGATACCCACACGGTTCACGCCGGAATTCACAAGCCCGGAGAGGATAAAATCGACGAGGCGGTATCTTCCGCCGAACGGAATTGATGCCATAACCCTGTTTTCCGTGAGGGTTCTCACTCTCTCCTCATGTGCGTAAGCAAAGAGGATTCCCATAACGTTATTACCGCGCATTATCTCTCCTCCTCCGCATCTACCATTTCCTTGGGGGCAACCTTTCTCTTGGGCTTGATATTACAGCCCGGGCCGACGACCGCCACGCCCCAGTTTTCCTTGTCATCCACATCCTCGGGCTTCATGCCTATGACGGCGCCCTTGCCTATTGTGGCGTTTTCGCCTATTATGGAATACCTCACCTTCGCACCCTCTTCAATCACCGCGCCGGGCATGATGATGGAGTATTCTATATCCGCATTAGGCGCGACGTAAACGCCAGTTGAGAGGATTGAGAACTCCGTGCTGCCGTAAACATTGCAGCCCTCTGCGACGATGGAATTCTGCACATGCGCGCTTGAGGCGATATAATGCGGCGGCATCTCGGGCGTTCTCGCAAAGATTTTCATGTTGTCTTCCAGAAATTCGGAGGTGATGTTCGGGTCGAGCCAATCCATATTGGCCTCCCAGAGGCTGTCAACCGTGCCGACGTCTTTCCAATACCCCGCGAATGAGTAAGCGAACATTCTTTCGCCGGCCGCAAGCATGGTCGGCAAAACATTCCCGCCGAAGTCATGCTTTGAAGAGGCGTCTTCTTCGTCCGCTTCAAGATATTTCTTGAGCTTATCCCATGTGAACACATAGATTCCCATAGACGCCTTCGTTGATTTCGGCTTCTTGGGCTTTTCATCGAACTCATAGACCGAGCCGTCTTCATTTGTGTTGAGGATTCCGAAGCGCGAGGCCTCTGCGAGCGGCACCTCATAGACGGCAATTGTGCAATCTGCGCATTTCTCCTGATGAAAAGCAATCATCTTGGAGTAATCCATTTTATAGATGTGGTCGCCGCCCAGCACCACGACGTAATCAGGGCTGTAGCGTTCAATGAAACGGATATTCTGCGTGATGGCATTTGCCGTGCCCTTATACCAGTCTGAACCGCGGCTTTTCTGATACGGCGCGAGCACATGCACGCCGCCGTTCATACTGTCTAAATCCCACGGCTGGCCGCTTCCGATGTATTCATTGAGCTCCAGCGGCTGATATTGCGTCAGCACGCCGACTGCCTCAATTCCGGAATTGACGCAGTTTGACAGAGGAAAGTCGATAAGACGATACTTTCCCCCAAAAGGTACGGCAGGTTTCGCAAGATTCTTTGTGAGCGCGCCTAGGCGGCTTCCCTGCCCGCCGGCGAGAAGCATCGCCACAACCTCTTGCTTAGGAAGTTTTGGTAGCATTTACATCACCCTTTCTATAAGTACAATTGAGAATTGACAATGGAGAATAAGCGTAGCGACACACGAAGTGGAGAATTGACAATGAACAGCTGCTTTTACATAGCGCCGAGGTCGTCGCTCCCCGTTGAGCAGCATCTACTGGGCAGCGCCCACTGGGCAACGCCCACTGGGCAACGCCTACTGGGCAGCGCCTGCCTACTATTACTTGCGTTTAATCGGCTTTTTATCATGCTTGAGGAAGATTACGGACGATGCCGGAAGCGTCAAGGAAACAGATTGCTCGCAGCCGTGCATTTTCTCTTTGAGCGTCTTGATTGCGCTTTTGTTCCCAACGCCGCCCCCGCCGAAGCTTTCATCGTCTGAATTGAAGACCTCGCGGTATGTGCCGGCAAACGGAACGCCGATTTTATAATCGCTTCGCTCAACAGGAACAAAGTTGCATACGGCGATAAGCTCGTTGCCTTTTTTATCCTTTCTGCGGAAAGCGATAACGCTCTGCATGTAGTCGTCGTTGGAAATCCACTCAAAACCCTCCCACGTGAAATCGTCTTCCCAAAGTTCAGGGGAATCGAGATAGAATTTGTTCACGGCCTTGAAGAATTTCTGCGCGTTTTTATGCTCGTCATATTTCAGGAGATTCCATTCAAGCTCGTGCTCATAATTCCATTCGTTTTTCTGGGCGAATTCCGTACCCATAAATTGCAGCTTTTTGCCGGGATGCCCCATCACATATGAGATGAAGCAGCGCATTTCGGCAAGCTTTTGTTCATCGCTGTCTCCGGGCATTTTATTGACGAGTGAGGATTTACCATGGACGACCTCGTCATGGGAAATCGGCAAGATGAAATTCTCGGAGAACGCGTAGAAGAATGAGAATGTAAGTGTGTTATGATTACCGCTTCGGAAATACGGGTCGAGCGACATATAGCGCAGCATGTCGTTCATCCAGCCCATGTTCCATTTATAGTTGAAGCCCAGGCCGTCCATTGAGACGGGCTTCGAGACGTTCGGCCACGAGGTGGATTCTTCGGCTATCATCATGGCCTCGGGAACTTCGGCAAAGACAGCCTTGTTCATCTCCTGAATGAAGTTAATCGCCTCAAGGTTTTCATTGCCCCCGTTTTTGTTGGCAATCCACTCGCCGTTTCTGCGGTTATAGTCAAGATACAACATGGAGGCCACAGCGTCAACTCGCAGACCGTCAATATGGTATTCCTTTAACCAAAACACCGCGCTGGACATGAGTAAGCTCATGACCTCGGCCTTGCCGTAATCAAAAACAAGAGTGCCCCACTCCTTATGCTCGCCCTTTTTGGGGTCGGCATACTCATAGCACGGCGTGCCGTCGAACTTCGCGAGGCCGGCCTCATCCTTCGGGAAATGCGCGGGCACCCAGTCCATAATCACGCCGATGCCCTCTTGGTGGCACTTATCGACGAAGTACATGAAATCCTTCGGCTCGCCGTATCTGGAGGTCAGCGAGAAATACCCCGAGACCTGATACCCCCATGAGCCGTCGAACGGATATTCCGTCAGCGGCATGAATTCTATGTGCGTGAAGCCCATCTCTTTGACATACGGGATAAGCTCATCGGCAAGCTTTTTATAAGAGAAGTGACAGCCGTCATCATATGTGCGCCACGAGCCCGCGTGAACCTCATAGATGTTCACGGGCTGAGAATAATGCAGGTTCTTTTTTTTGAAATCCTGCCATTTTTTATCATGCCAGGTGTAATTACCCAGCTCATAATAGCGCGAAGCCGTGCCCGGGCGCGTCTCGCTGTGAACCGCGAACGGGTCGCTTTTATAGACCTCGCTGCCATCTGCCTTAACGATGTGGAATTTATACATCTGATAGCTCTCAAATGCGAAATCTGTATAAACCTCCCACACACCGTCGCTGATTTTCTCCATGGGATACATGTTATTTTCCCAATTGCAGAAATCGCCCACCAAAGAGACAGCCCTGGCATTCGGCGCCCAGCAGCGAGCCACATTACACTTTACGCCGTCTTTTTCGGCGGCGTGAAGGCCGAGATATTCATAAGCCCGGCGATTCTCTCCTCTGTGAAAAAGATAGAGAGGCAGATTATTCTCAGAGGTATCTGCATGGCCTGAAATCTTGCCGATGGCTTTGCCGGCGGCGTTACTTACATGCTGCATTGCTATCTCCCTTTGATGCTTTTCTTTATGTACATCTTTCCGTAGAGCCTTACATAGAACTTTATATAGATATAATAGCATACATTACTGTCAAAAAACAAGCTATTTTTAGCAATTTTCTTTAATTTTCTCACTTCACATAATATTCATTTTGTATTGTTTGCACAATTATCGTGTGAGTTTTTCGTGCAGTGGCTTTAATTTGTGCCGCTACTGAAAATTTGGCTGACAAAAAGCGGCAGAAAACCTGCCGCTTAACTTTTGCGCTTCTTGATTACCGTGAGCGTTTTATCGGTTATAACCTTTGCGCCGTGTTGGTTGAATATTTTTACTGTCACTTCGACAGTGCCGGTGGCGTTATGTTCCTCCAGCGCGGTGATTTCCACAATGCCGCTGAGAGTGTCTCCCGGATAAACCGGCGCGTGCCACTCAATGGCTGTGCTTCTGCCCGCCACTATCTCCCCGCCCCAGATGTCAAGCTTGACGAACTCCGCCCAAACGGACATAAAGCTCATTACACCCGGTGCGATAATGCCGCCGAAGCGTGTGGATTTCGCGTATTCTTCATCTGTGTGGATTTTCAGCGGGTCATATTCGCGGGCAAAGCTTTCGATTTTCTCAATGGTTATTATAACGGGCGGCAGCTCGAACCGGTCTCCGAGCTTGCAGTCTTCAAAATACATGCCTTTTGCTCCTGAGTGGTAAAATGAAAAGCCGATGGAATCAAAGATTTCTTCGGCTTTTTGTTGATTATTCTGCTATCGTGTCACTGACCTCACCTGCAACATCGCCGACTGCGTCTTCAATCTCGTCCGCGGTCTTTTTGCTGTAACTCTTCAGCTTATTTTTGTAGTAGACGAGCTGGCTCCTGTAATAGTCTTTCTGCTCTTCCGTGGAGAGAAGATAAAGTACGCCGAGCAAAATGACGACGACAAATAAAAACTTCGCTAAACCTGACATGGTTAAAACCTCCTTTTGTTTATTGCCTTAGGATCATTTTACCTTAATTAGAATGAATTGTGAAGTCTTTTTAAAAAAAATATCTTACAACTTAGATTTCCGCGAGCAGCAGCAAGGTTCCCGCGAGCATCAGAATCAACAAAGAAATTGCCCGACATCCGCCTGAAATCATCAGAGTGAATTCAGGAAATCCCGAAGGTCGTTCTTGATTCTCTCTTTATCCTCCGCTCTTTCGTAGAAGTCTTCAATTATAGTTTTAATTGAGGCTTCATCAATGAGCGCATTGTTCTTGATGAGAAGAACGCTGTATTCCTCGGGCGTCATCGCAGGAGCAAAAAGACGCGAATAAGTGTTGCCCGTGAGCATTGAGCCGACCACCTTGATTATCTTCTTCTCCAGAAGAGAATTGAGCATCCTGTGAATATAACTGGCTTTCCAGGACCTGTCCTCCGAGGCCGCGACAATCTCGGTTTTGGTGAGCGGACGCTCAGCCATCCACAGCACTTCCATCATTTCGAGTTCGCTGTTAGTCATCTTAAAAACTTTTCTTTTCATTTCCATCTTCCTTTCATTAATTCGTATGACGCAAATTGTTACTCATCTGGTTTGAATAAAGTTTACATGGTCTTTTCCAGATTGTCAATATCATTATTGCATTTTTTTGAAAAAGTCTCATGTTTCAGCATAATTCACAAAGCAATGATATTTGTTAAGCATACTAATTATTTAGTGACTTTTTATATAACTATTGGCGTTCGTCATACTTCAGATAAAAAATAGGATACCCGAAAAACGGCTATCCTATGGGGAAATTTCGGCTTCACTTATTGTGAAGCACTTAATCATTTTACTCTCTCGTGTCAGTTTTTCCCTTTAGTTATTCCTCAGGGAGAAGTGCTTTTCCGTTTTTGTAATCTGCGCCGAATTTCGTGCAGCGTTTCCTGTATATGAATATAAATGAGATGAAATAGAGTAAGGCGCAAATCGGCCAGCCGAGAACTTCGGCAATATAAACGCCCCAAACACCCATGAACATCGGAAGAATTATGATTGAACCCATCCTAACAAGCATTTCGAGCAGTCCGCCCAAGGTCGGCAGCAGCGAGTTACCCATACCCTGAAGCGAAACCTGAAAAAGCTCCAGCATATATAAGCCAGGCAGAAACGCAAGCATGCAGTATATCTGCCCCATCGCGGTGTTCAGCACGTCCTCGACCTGCGCGGCGTCGCCCGCAATCAGCAGGCTTGTGATATTTCTCCCGAAAAAGAACATCATTACAATTACGAACACGGCGCTTAGCGCAAGGACACCCGCCACCTGTTTGACGCCTGACATGATCCTGTCAAAACGGCGCGCGCCGTAGTTTTGCGCCACAAACGTTGCAGCCGCGCCGCACAGCCCCATTGCAATGATTTCAAGCAACGCGTAAAGGCGCTTGGTGGCGGAGATTCCGGCAATGAAATTCGTGCCATAGCCGTTGATGAAGTACTGCATGAAAACCCCGCCGAGAGAGACGACGAGATTGCGAAGCCCCAGAGGCCCCCCGAGCCGCATGAGCTCTTTCGCAATTCTGCCGCTGAATTCCCAGCTTGACCTTTTAAGCTTCAGCACCTCGGTTTTTGCGAGGAAGAAGATGAAAACGAACGTGGCAAGCACCTGCGAAATCAGCGTGGCGATTGCAACCGCTGCCACACCCAAATCTGTATATTGCACAAGCAGGATATTCAGAGCGATATTGAGCACGCCCGAGCCGAGCATCACATAAAGCGGCAACTGACTGTTTCCTGTTGCCCTGAAAGCGCAGGACGCTGTATTGTTTGCGAACACAAATAAAAAGCCCGCAAAGGTTATTTGCAGATAGATGACGGAGTCCTCAATTATTTCGGCCGGCGTTTGAAGCGCGACCATCATCGGGCGCGTGAGGAAAAACGCCAGAACAGAAATTGCAAGCCCGAGGATTATCGTGAGCCGCCAGCTCATGGCGTGGGCGCGCTTGAGATTCTTTGTGTCCTCTGCGCCGAAATATTGCGCGAGAAGCGTGCCGAAGCCCTGCGTGAGCCCAAGAACCACGCTGAAGACCATCCAGTTGAAATTGCCTGCTACGCCGACTGCCGCAAACGCATCGACGCCTATCATGCGTCCGACGACAGCGCTGTCAGCTACATTATAGAGCATTTGAAGCGCACTGCCGACAATCATCGGTATCGCGAATTTAATCATTAACGGCAGAGGTTTGCCCTCTGTCATTGAAATCACTTTTGCCATATTTACCTCATACAAGTTTAGTTTCAGATTCGGCCCTATCGGAGTTTTGACTTTTCGGGCCTAACGGGAGGCTATATGAATGCAGGAATAACGAATCATGCTTTCTCCTTTATTGTTGTGGTTATTTAACAGTAAACAGGCTGATTATAGCAGTTATCGCCGTGAAAAGCAATAAGGGCACTTGAACAAAACTTGCTCAAATGCCCTTTGATTATCAGATGATTATCAGTTTTCAGTGAACTGCACATAACGGCGAAGCATCGTGCAGACCTCGGCACGCGAAGCGGGGCTGCGCGGATAGATATTGTTATCGGGAACGCCGCGGATGATTCGCGTCGCCACCGCCCAGCTCATCGCATCCTGCGCATAGCCGTTTATCTCGGCATAGTCACCGAAGCCGGAGACATCACTTGCCGCGCTGGTGTCTTCGTTTTTATACTCGGCGTATCTGTAGAGCATTACCGCGAAATCCTGACGGCTTATGTTCAAATCAGGCATGAATTCGGTTTCCGACACACCGAGAATTATACCGTTTTTATTTGCCCAGCTGACAGACATGCCGTAATAATAGCTCTCTTGAACATCGGTGAAGGCGGGGATAAACTCCGTCGGCGGCTCACCTTCAAGGCGATAAAGAACCGTAGCGAACATGCACCTAAGCATCTTATCCTGAGGGGCAAAAATATCCGGCTCCATACCGTTGATGAGCTTGTTGGAATATGCCCACTTGATGTCGTCTTCGGCCCAGTGACCGGCAATATCCACGAATGGAGTTGTTATGATGCCGGGGTCATCTTCCTCCGGTATTCTCCCGAAGATGCAGGGAATCCCGTTTGCCGCCGCGAAAACCTGCGCATATGTAGCGGCCGCGGCATAGATTGTGAAACCTGAAAGCCCGTCGAACGCCTCTCCCGCAATGCTTATGACCGACGCGGGGATTTCAATGCGGCTGAGATTTTCACAGCCGGAAAAGCTGAAGTCGCCGAGCCTCGGAAGCCCGTTGAGAATAATGAGATCCCTAAGCTCTGTGCAGCCCGAGAAGACATAGGCGCCGAGCTCCTCAAGGCTGCCGGGCAGTGTGATTCTCTTTATGCCCGAGCAATCTTCGAACGCATGCGTTTCAATGACCTTCAAGCCCTCCGGCAAAGCGATTGCCTTGATGGCCTCACAACCGGAAAAAGCCTGCTCCGGCAAGACCTCAAGCGATGCGGGCAGAGTTACGTTCTCCAGCGCCGTGCAGCCGGCAAAAGCCGCCTTGCCGAGCGAGGTCAGGGTTTCGGGCAGCTTGATTGATTTAAGCTTCACGCAGTCTTTGAAGGCCTCGCTTCCGATGGATGCTTCTTTGCCGCCGAAGGTTATTTTCTCGAGAGAGGCGCAGCCGTCAAAGACGTTATTTCCGATAGACGTCACGCCCTCGGGGATTGTCACTGATGTGAGCCCGCCGATGTTCTTGAAGGCGCTGTCACCGATGCTTAAGACATCGTAGCCCTCTATTTTCTCCGGGATAGTCATCGGGCCGTTAATATTCAAACCGCCGACGAGCACACCGGTATTTTTATTGAGACGCAGATAACCGCCGTTTTCAGGCATGAAATAGATGACCATCGTAATTTCAGCGGCGTTGTATGACAAAGGAAGCATACCGATGAGTACGCTGAGCACAAGTAAGATACTTATGAGCTTATTCCCTTTTGGACTTCTCATAGAAACCTCTTTGCTTGTATTGCCGTTTGAACATTATAGACGATAAGACATACTTATACATAATAATTATTATATATTGTATCGCGAAATCGCGCAAATATCAAGAGATTTGTTAGACTTATGTAAATTAAATTGCACTTTATGAAAGAAAATCGAGGCTTTCGCCTCGATTTCAGGTGCTATGACGGTTGGCTGATAAAGTTAGGCTACCTTGAACGCGCGGCGGTCCTGCGCGCAGTTCTTTGTTCAGAGGCTCTGTTGGCGGCTCTCCTGCGCCGCCTCTCCTCATACGGATTCTTGAACATATTCTCCTTCTTGGGGTTATACTTCTGCCCCTCAATAAGAACGCGGTTCGGGTTCTTCGCCTTTGCTCTGAAATAGAGCAAAACGCCGAAAAGCGTGCCGAAAACAATCAGCAAAAATGCCAGAAGCGCAATGAAATTAAACTCGCTGCGTTCCACTATCACCGCCGAAAGCTCAGCTTCTTCGGGCTGTGCGGCGGCTTCCACGGTGATTGTTTGCGCTGACGTGAGATTGTCAATACGCGTGACGACGCTGAGAAAATGCACAGCAAGCGCGGTTATGACGAGAATTATCAGAAAAGAGATAATAGTCTTTACAGGTTGAAATTTCAAATTGAACTCCCCTTGAATTCCTTAATTGTTACAATTCGGTTACATTCTATCATTTATGGAGAGAAAAAGCAAGCTTTTATTTTGGTTTACCAAGGCTCCGCTGGTGGAAGGCACTGTTTTGACATTTCCAGCGCCTGCATTTATAATAGTTCATGGTTGCCAAAATAATGATTGCAGTAAGGAGATTTAATGTGAAGAGAGACGCGAGAATTGTTGTGACGAAGGTGATAAACAGATATGACGTGCTGGTGACCGTGCCGCTTGTGAACCCCAAGCTTTTCTACACCGCGAAGCCGTATTCCGGCGAGGATACCTTCATCTGCGATATTATCGGCGACGAGGCTGTGGTGGAGAATCCATGCGAGGGGCAGCGGCCGTATTTTATAGTGAAATCTGACAGCTCACCCGATATTCTGGCGTCCACGCGCGCGGTTGATTTGGCGGAGGTAGAGAATTTCCGCGACCAGGGCGGCTATCTCACGGAAAGCGGAAAAACCGTGAAGTGGGGCAGATTCCTGCGCGGCGGAGCCTTTGACAAGCTCTCGGACAACGGCAAGGCATATCTTGACACGATGAACATCAAAGCTATTTTGGATTACCGTGCAACAGATGAAATCAAGCATAACCCGGACTATTCCCCTGCCGGTGCAAAATACAATCATGCTCCCGCAATGAGAGCTTTACCCATAGGACCGGGCGGCGACGCACGTGTTTTGCGCTCACTTGAGGAGGATATGGAGCTGATAACCTGCGAGAGTGATGTTGAAGAAGCACTGAATAATTTCCGTATGCTTTACAAGGATTTACCGTTTCACAATCCCGCCTACACGAAGCTTTTCGAAACGCTGGACAGCGAAAGCACCGTGCCGCTTTATCAGCATTGCTCTGCGGGAAAAGACCGAACAGGCGTGGGCTGTGCGCTGACCTTGCTCGCCCTCGGCGTGGGTATTAACACCGCAATGGGAGATTACCTGCTTTCCGCGACATATCGCGAGGAGGCGAACAAGATGTTTTTTGAGAATATAAAAGACAAATTTGCAAGCGAATACGGCGTTAAATTCTTCTACAGGATTATGAGTGTGGAGAAGAGCTTTTTACAGAGCAGCTTCGACAAAATCTTTGAAATGTATCCCAGCTTTGATGCTTTTTTGAAGGAGGAGTATCAGATTACTCCGGATAGAGTTGAGCATTGGCGGAATTTGCACCTGGTGTGAGGCACATATGAGATTTAATCATATCATCTGGGATTTTGACGGCACGCTTTTCGACACTTATCCGGTAATGGCGCGCTGTTTTCAAGGTATGCTGGCAAAGCATGGCATAGAAGAGCAGGAAGACTGCATATCTGCGCTGATGAAAGTATCTATTGGAGAGACCTACAGGCATTTCATCGGGAAGTATCTGCTTGGAGACGGTTTTAAGAAACAATATGAAGATTTGCGAACAAAGAATGAATTCGAAAGTGTTTTGCCTTTTAACGGAATTCCGGAGGTTCTACGCACAATCTGTGAATCCTGCGGTTATAATTATCTTTTCACGCACCGTGGTAATTCGGCCTTGCGCTTGCTTGAAAAGTATGATTTGCTCTCATATTTCAAAGAAGCTGTTACCAAAGAGCAGAATTTTGCACGCAAGCCCTCCCCTGATGCCATACACTATCTTATGAATAAATACGGTTTTCCCGCCGAAGAGGCAATTATGGTAGGTGACAGAGAGATTGACATCTTATCAGGGAAGAATGCGGGGATTTTCTCATGCTGCTTCACAGGCGGCGGCGAAAAGTGTGGTGCGGCAGATTTCAATATTGACAGCTTCAGTGATTTTGATAAGGTTTTAGGGGGTTAATTTGTGAAGAATAAATCTAGAGTTTATTGGGTTGAGCCGTTCATTTTTATGTTTTTCGGTCTGCTTCATATTCACCGAATCTGGGGCCTGATTGACCGTGCTGGATATGCCGATTTTTGGCTTTCCCTGATGGAAGGCAAAGGGTGGTTTTATTTCGTACTGATGGGAATTATGGCCGCTCTGTGTGTATCAGGAATTGTCCTATTCATTAAAAACCGAGGGCATAATTATTGGTGGAGATGGTTCTACATATTTGGCGGAGGGTATGTCATTTTTGACTTGTTTGCCATCTATGTTGAGCTTGACATTTGGAAAAAACTTCTTTCAGCCATGTTTGACACCTCTGCGCCATACTGGAATATTCTTTGGGGCGGATTTATAACATTGGGCTTAGTCTCATTCGGAATCGGGATCAGTTTAATCATAAAAAGAGTGCGAATGAAAAATAATCAAGGATAAAATATGCTGGATGAAAAGATAATTTGGCATAATTTAGTATACATAATTTTTGATTGCCATAGTATATAAAAGAAAACCCATCACATGCATGAGCTTGTGATGGGTAACTTCATTATTCGGGGTTAAATTACTTAACCTCAACCTCTGCGCCGGCTTCCTTAAGCTTTGCAGCCAGAGCGTCTGCATCGTCCTTGGAGATGCCTTCCTTGATAGCCTTAGGTGCAGCGTCAACGAGCTCTTTGGCCTCTTTAAGGCCAAGGCCTGTCGCCTCTTTGACAACCTTGATGACGTTGATTTTGCCTGCGCCTGCGTTTGTGAGAACAACATCAAATTCTGTCTTCTCAGCGCCTGCGTCTCCGCCTGCTGCCGGTGCTGC